>JACQXY010000034.1 GCA_016208485.1 Acidobacteriota bacterium
ACCGGTCAACGCGGTCTTGCCTCGTGGGCAGCAAGATGGCTCGTCCTTGCGATCGTGATGGCTGCAGCCCTGGGGTTCGCCGCGCAGCCCGCGGCCGCGCAGCCGGGCACCTGGTGCTTCAACGAGTCTCCCCCGGGCGACGTCGGCACGGGGTTCAGTGGGCCCGGCGGCTGGTACTACGTCGGGGTCGACACCGGGATCGACGGCAGCGGCCCAGGGGTGTGCGTTGTCACCCCCTACCCGGATTCCCCGGGGACCGTCGTCGCGGTCCAGCACTACCGCTCCACGAAGGTCACCTACGGAAAGATCCCCGTCTGCGTGGCCGGGGTCTGCAAGGACGTTCCCTGGGTCCCGGTGATGGTGGACACCGGCTACAGCGTCTACGTCATCGGCGTGGGATGGATCCCGCTCTACGTCAAGGCCGGGTGAGCTTAACGCGCAAGAGAAGCTCGGAGAGCCAGGGGGGACCGGCAATCCCCCCCCTGGCTCTCGCTCTTGCGCTGCTCCTTGCCGCGGCACCCCTTCCCGCCCGAGGCGAGGGTCGCTCCGACTGCGAGAGTCCGAAGACCTGCCCCGTATACCATCTCCAAGATCCGCGCGTTCGCTGGCGCGCCGGGTCGGACGGAATCGTGCGCGTCCCGTACGACATCTTCCCCGTGCAGCCCAGGATGCCGCAGGACCGCGCGATCGCAGCGATCCGGGCGGCTGTGGCGACCTGGGAGTCCTACAACCCGAAAGTGCGCTTCGTCTATCTCGGGGTAAGGTCCACGCCGCCTCCGTGGTCCGCCGACGGCCGCAATTCAATCGGTTTCGCTGATCCTGTCACCACGAGCGTGCTGCAACCCACGATGGCGAGGGGGCGCACGGCGGTGTTCGTCGATTCCAAAGGGTACATAACGGAGTCTGATATCGTGCTGAACGCGTCGACCAACTGGAGTTGGGATCCCTGCCCGCCGCGCGACGACGCCTGCACCGACGAGCCTTTCTCGCCCGTCGCGGATCCTCTTGTGGGGCGGGTGCTCTACGCCTGGGCCACTCCTCTCGCGCAAACGGATCTCCAAGGCGTGGCCGCGCATGAGTTGGGGCATCTGCTCGGCCTGGATCACCCTTCGGCGGAGTATTGCTCGCTCACCATGGCTCCCCCTGGCGCGGGGTACGAGCCCGGCACCGGTCTTCCCTCGCCCTCGGCGACGTCCTCGGCGCGCGCGCCCTCTACCCTTGGCGGTGTCCGACGCTTGCGAAGGGCACGGCCCGACTGCGCTCGAGCTACCCGCCGGCGTGGCGCCGCCTCTGCCCGACGATCCAGATCTTCGCGCCCTGAGGAGGTGCCCTCGGCCGTGTTCGCTGGCTGGATGGTGCCCAGGTCCGTGCAGCACCCTTTCGGCCAAGCATCGCGCGTTCCCGGTCCGCCCGCCTGGCGCCGGTTCCCCCGAGGTTCGGGAGCGCGGCGGAGATCCCGAATGTACCGCGTCGCCCACCACCTGGGGACGGTCGCCGCGGAGGTCCCGCGAATACCCGAAGGTGCGCTGGGTGGTCTCGGGACTCACCGCGCTTCCGTCCCTTCGCTCAGGATCGCCAGGTACCGGTCGTACACAAAGAGCCGATTCCGGCGCCTGCCCGTCAGCTCCCGCGCGATGCCGAGCTCGACGAGCAGATCCATGGCCGAGGACGCCGCGGGGAACGAGAGCCCCGTCCTCTCGCTGGTGATGGCGAGCGAGAGGATCGGCCGCGACTTGAGCGCCTCGTGGACGCGCAGTGCCGAGCCCGCTCGCCTTCCCATCGGCTCGATCCGGCGCCGGTCGTCCTGAAACATCGTGGTGAGCCGCCGCGCCGTGGCCGCCGCCCCGTCCGCGGTTACGCGCACGCCATCGAGGAAGAACGCGAGCCAGGTCTCCCAGTCCCCCTCGCGACGCACCCGATCGAGCAGGTCGTAGTAGGTCCTGCGGTGCTGCTTGAAGTGAAGGCTCAGGTAGAGCAGCGGCTCGCGGAGCACGCCGGCGTGGCACAGGAGGAAGGTGATCAGCAGGCGGCCAACGCGGCCGTTGCCATCGAGGAAGGGATGGATAGTCTCGAACTGCACGTGCGCGAGTCCGGCGCGCGCCAGGAGCGGCAAGCCGTCGTCGGCGGCATGGAGGAAGCGCTCGAGGGCGGCCATGCAGTCCTGGACCGCGGTCTGCGGCGGCGGGACGAAGTATGCATTCCCGGGCCGGGTGCCGCCGATCCAGTTCTGCGAGCGCCGGAACTCGCCGGGGGCCTTGTCGCTGCCGCGACCGCGCGAGAGAAGCACCGCGTGGATCTCGCGGATCAGGCGGTTGGAAAGCGGGAAGCCCTCTCGCAACCGACGGAGTCCGTGGTCGAGCGCCGCGACGTAGTTGGAGACCTCCACCACATCGTCCAGGGGCACGCCGGGTGCCTCCTCCATCTCGAAGAGCAGGAGGTCCGAGAGCGAAGACTGCGTTCCTTCGATCTGCGAAGAGAGCACGGCCTCCTTGCGCACGTAGGTGTAGAGGAGGAGCGACGTGTCCGGCAGCAGTGTCGAGACGCCGTCGAGGCGGCCAAGTGCGAGCACGGCGGTCTCGAGCGCCTGGTGGAGCCCGCCTTCGAAGTCGACGGGCGGCTCGGGCGGGAGGGGAGCGGGCACGAAGGTCCGAACCGACTCGCTGCCGGCCACGGTCACCTCGTACCTGCCGGTCTCGCCGCGTTGCATCCGGGATCGCTCCCCGCGCTCAGGGAACCTGAATAACCGGGACAGCTATTCAGAGTTCTGGCATCAAGTCTAAACAGCGGCCCGTTCAACGGCAACCCGCGAGGCCCAGGGTTCCCTCCTCGGCGCGGGCGCGCGGCGGTAGCGCGCCTACACTTGGCCGTGTGGGGCGTCAGACGGCTGTGGGGGCGCGGGCCGACCGTCGCGCGCGCCTCTCGCGGCGGGCGTCTGAGTCCCGGGCCTCCTCGCGGCATGCCCCCAGCCGGAGGACCCACTCCTCCAGGGCGCGCCCTCCGGCGACCGGCAGGGCCCAGTCGCGCTCGGCCTGGAGAACACGCGCTCGCGCGCGGTTGCGGGCGAGCCAAGCGGCGACGAGGCGCGGCTCGTCGGGATGGCCGTCGGAGGGGACCGGGAGCGCCCGTCCTCCGGCGCGCTCGACGACGCCGTCGCGAATCTCGACCACGGCCGCCGGCCCTGCGTCGCCGATCGCGACGCGCACGGCGCCGGCCCGGACGAGGGCCTGCACGGCGCGAGACCGGCGGGACGCCTCCACCAGGGCCTCGATCCGGCCCCGGGTGGCGGCGGCCTCCTCGAAGCGGCCGCGCGCGGCGTGGCGCTCCATGCGGCCGGCGAGGGCGGCGAGAGCGGCCGCGGGACTCCCCTCGAGCGCCGAGCGGACGGGGAAGAGACGCGCCGCGTACTCCTCGGGCGTCGCGCGCCCTTCGCACGGGGCGGGACAGCGCCCGATCTGGCCGAGCACGCACGCGGGGAAGTGCGCCTGGGGTCCGAGCCGCTCCGAGCAGGCGCGGATCGCGCTCGCCTCCTCCAGGGCCTCGCGCACCGCATCGGCGACGGGGCGGAGCAGGGGCCCGAGGTCGTCGGCCCCGCTCCAGGCGGCGCCCTCGACGCCGCGCGACACCGCGAGCCGCGGGAACCGCTCGCGCGTGAGCGACAGCAGCCTAGGGCGCGCGCGCCCGCGTCCCGCGTGGTTGAAGGGCGGCGCGTGGTGGCGGATCAGGCGAGCTTCCAGCACGCTCGCCTCGAGGTCGGTCGCGCAGGTCATGTGGTCGACGGCCTCCATCTCGCGCAGCAGGTCGCCGATCCGGCGGCGATCGTCGCTCGAGAAGTACTGACGGACGCGCTCGCGAAGGTTCGTCGCCTTGCCGACGTAGAGGACCTCGCCGGCCGAGTCGCGGAACAGGTACACGCCGCGCGCGCGGGGGAGGGCGTCGGCGAGGCGCGTCTTGCGGTACTGAGGGTGGCCGCGCGCGCCCTGGAACCGGAGGAGGTCGTCGAGGTGGGTCACGCCCCAGCGTCCGGCCAGCTCGAGGAGGGCGTGGAACACGTCGCAGGCGGCGCGCGCGTCGGCAAGCGCGCGGTGCGCCGGAGACGTGCCGGCGCGCAGGGCGGCCGCGAGGGTCTCCAGGCGCAGGTTGGGGACCTCGTCGCGGACGAGGCGGCGGGCGAGCCGCAGGGTGCACACGACCGGGTTGTCGAGCGTCCCGTAGCCGTAGGCCGTCGCGCTGGCGCGCAGGAACCGTCTGTCGAACGAGGCGTTGTGGGCGACGACGACGTCGCCGCCCAGGAGCTCGGGGAATGCCGGCAGGACCGGGCGGATCGGGGGGGCGGGGGCGACCATCGCATCGGTGATCCCGGTGAGCATGTCGAACGAGGCGTTGTGGGCGACGACGACGTCGCCGCCCAGGAACTCGAGGAATGCCGGCAGGACCGCGCGGATCGGGGGGGCGGGGGCGACCATCGCATCGGTGATCCCGGTGAGCATGGTGATGAAGGACGGGATGGACGTCTCGGGGTTGACGAGCGTCTGGAACTCCGCGAACACGTCCCCGCCGCGCACCTTGACCGCACCGATCTCGGTGATCCGCGAGTCGGCCGGCGAGCCGCCCGTCGTCTCCAGGTCGAGCACGCAGAAGGTGGTTTCGGCGAGCGGCGTGCCGAGGTCCTCGAATCTGCGCTGGTGCACGATCGTCTAAGGGTACCCCGAACAGATGTTCGATGGCAAGACCCTGGGTATACTTCCGCCTGCGATGGATCCGGAGACGCGGCTGCGCTGCGGGGCGTGCGGGAACCTCACCCGCTTCGATGTGATCGCCCGCCGCCGGACGCGCGCCTTCTACCACTATTCGCTCGGCGGCGAGCCGAACGTCGAGGCCGAGGAGATCCTGGAGGAGGAGATCGAGCGGATCGAGTGCCGCTGGTGCGGCCGGGCCGACGCGATCGAGCACGTCCCCCGCGTGGAGGCGGAGTGAGCGGCCCGCTCGATCACCTGAGGGTGCTCGACCTCACGCGGCTCCTTCCGGGAGGGTACTGCACGCTGCTGCTGTCCGATCTCGGGGCCGACGTGCTCAAGGTCGAGGAGCCGGGCAAGGGGGACTACATCCGCTGGATGCCGCCCTTCGCCGGAGAGGTGTCTGCCGGGCACGCGGCCATGAACCGCGGGAAGCGCTCGATGACGCTCAACCTGAAGCATCCCCGCGGCCCGGAGGTGCTGCGGCGCCTCGCGCGGCGCGCCGACGTTCTGGTGGAGTCGTTCCGTCCGGGGGTGCTCGACCGGCTCGGGGCCGGATTCGAGTCCGTGCGGCACCCGCGCCTCGTCTGGTGCGCCATCACCGGGTACGGCCAGGACGGGCCGTATCGCGAGCGCGCGGGGCACGACATCAACTACATCGGCTTCGGTGGGGCGCTCGGGGTCACCGGAGAGGCCGGGGGGCCGCCGGTCGTCCCCGGAGTCCAGATCGGAGACATCGGCGGGGGAGGCCTGATGGCTGCGGTCGGAATCCTCGCGGCACTGGCCGAGCGCGAGCGCACCGGCCGGGGGCGGTTCGTGGACATCTCGATGCTCGACGGGGTCGTCTCCTGGCTGTCGTTCCAGGCCGCGGCGCTCGGGGTGTCCGGCCAGGTTCCCGCGCGCGGGGAGATGCACCTGTCGGGGCGGCTGGCGTGCTACCGGGTCTACCGCTGCGGCGACGGGAAGCACCTCACCGTCGGGGCGCTCGAGCCTCAGTTCTGGTCGGCGCTCTGCAAGGCGCTCGGGACCCCCGAGCTGGCCGAGCGCCAGTTCGCGGTGGACGAGCAGGACGCGACAGCGGCACGCGTCCAAGAGGTGCTTGCGACCCGCTCGCGCGACGAATGGGTCCGGGAACTTGGCGATCTGGACGCCTGCGTGGGGCCGGTGAACGATCTCGCGGAGACGCTCGAGGACCCGCAGGTGCGCGCCCGGCGCATGGTGGTCGAGGTCCCGACACCGTCCGGTCTCCTTCGCACGACCGGCAACCCGATCAAGATCCGCGGCGAGCCCGGGAGGCGGCCCGCGGCGCCTCCGGGGTTCGGGGAGCACACCGACGCGGCCCTCCTGGAGGCGGGCTGCTCGCCCGCGGAGATCGCTGAGCTGCACGCCGCCGGCGCGGTGTAGCGGCCGGTCAGTCCTCTCCCACGACCTGGACGATCACCTCGCGCGAGCGCGCGCGGTCGTCGAAGTCGATCACGACGAGCTGCTGCCAGGTTCCGAGCGCCGGATTGCCGCCCAGGACGGGCACCGAGACGCTCGGCCCGACGAGGGCCGCCCGCACGTGCGAGTGGCCGTTGCTCTCGCCCCCGCGGTTGTGGCCGTAGGACAGGTCGCGGGGGACGAGCCGGTCGAAGGCCGAGCGCAGGTCGGCGACCAGCCCCGGCTCGTGCTCGATCGTGGTGACCGCGGCGGTGCTCCCAGGGACGAAGACCGTCGCGACTCCCTCCCGCACGCCGCTCGCCTTGACCGCGTCGCGGAGCCGGGCGGTGAGGTCGACCACGTCGCAGTCGCCCTTGGTGTTGAGGGTGAGTCGCTGAGTGTGGACTCCCATCCCGCTTCCTCCTGTCCCGGGCCGGCGGCGCTGGGGCGCCCCGGCGGCCCTCGACCGACCGGACGTTATTGTCGGACCCTGCTTCTACCATGGGAGTCAAGGCGCAGGGAGCGCCGGTTCTGGGTGGATTGGAGGGACCATGAGAGACGGGCGATCCGGGAGCGAGCGCCCCGCGCTGGTTCTGGACTGCGACGAGTGCGCGATGCGGGCAACTCCGGCGTGCGACGGATGTGTCGTCAGCTACCTGCTCGACCGTCCGGAAGGGGCGGTGGTCTTCGACGTCGCCGAGGAGCGCGCGATTAGGTCGATGAGCGGTGCCGGCCTCCTCCCAGCGGTGCGATTCCGACGCCGAACGGGCTGAGGCGCCGGAAGGCGTCTCCCCCTGGGGAGCGAGGGGGCGTTCCGGAGGGCTCGTCCGGGGTGCTTGCGGCGAATGGGATGGTGGGCGACAATCGGCCTGTGATCCGGGCATGATCAAGCTGCGCCTGGTCGGGACCTCCGCCGATCTGAACAGCCTCATCCTCTCCGCGAAGCCTCGGAGCAGGCGGGGAAGTCATGTGCTGCCCATCGACGAGCGACTGTTCAAGGCGCTCGAGGAGATCGTTCGCGAGCGGCGACGCAAGGACCGCGCGGAGGAGGCCCGGCCGGTGCTGAGCGCTCCACGGCCGGAGCCGAAGATCCCGCTGAGAGAGATCCAGCGCATGCTCAGGGCCGGGCGCACGCCCGCCCAGGTGGCCCGCGCCGCCGAGGTCGACGTCGCCTACGTCGAGGACTTCTATCCCCCGATCCTGTACGAGCGCGACGGGGTCATTCGCGAGGCCCAGAACGCGTTCCTCGACAAGCAACGCCTCGGTTTGTCGGGCGCGCCTCTCGGGGAGGCGGTCGCGCAGAACCTGCGCGCGCGCAAGATCAGGCTCACCGACGACGAGATCGCGCAGTCCTGGAGCGCCACCCGCGCCGACTCGCATCCCTGGATCGTGACCTTCACCTTCAAGTACCGAGGCACGCGCCGGGCGCACTGGCGGTTCCGGCCGCAGAGCCGCGAGATCGCCGCGGCGAACTCGATCGCGGCCGACATCGGGTGGGTCCCAGATGGGGGAAAGGGCCGGGTCCCCGGGAGGGTCGCGCTCATGCCGAAGCCCGCGGTCCGGACCCGCAAACCTGCGGCCCGGACCCGCAAACCCGCGGCCCGGACCCGCAAACCTGCGGCCCGGACCCGCAAACCTGCGGCCCGGACCCGCCAACCTGCGGCCCGGACCCGCCAGCCCGCGGCACGGACCCCGGGGCCCGCAAACCTGCGGTCCGGACCCGCAAACCGGCGGCCCGGACCCGCAAGCCCGCGTCACGGACCCGCGCGCGGAAGCCCTCCGCGCGCGCCCGCCGCGCCCGGCGGTAAGCTCACTGGACGTGCAGGCGGCTGCGGCGCGACTCCTTGCCGTTTTCGACGGCTCGTCCCTGACCGAGCGGGCGCTCCGCCGCGCGGTGGAGATCGCCCTCGAGCGGCGTGCCCGCCTGACGGTCTTGGTCGTCACCCCCCCGCGTCTCTGGCGAGGGAGGCGAGCGCAGTTCGATATCCCGCTCGAGTCCCGCGATGACGACTTCGCGCGCGCCCAGGTGGCCCGGGCGAAGGAGATCTGCGGGGCGCTGGGGATTCGGGCTGCGGGGCGGTTGCGGTCCGGGCCCCCTGTGGACGTGATCGTCGACGAGGTGTCGCGGGGGTACGACTTGGTCGTGATCGGAGATCGCGGAAGCCTCTCTGGGGCGAAGACCGTCGGGGAGCGGGTTCGCGAGCACGTCCCGTGCGAGGTCCTTCTGCTGCGCTGACGGATCCCCCTCCGCCGGATGCTTCTGGGCGCGGGCCGGCAGGGCGCGGCCCCCGGATCAGGTGCGTTGCTCGGCCGCCATGGGCCCGGGCTGTAGCACGATCGCCTCTTGCCCGGCTACCGGGAGCGACACGCTGAAGCGGCTGCCCCGGCCCACCTCGCTCTCCACCGCGACCTTTGCGCCCATCCCATCGCAGATCTCCCGCACGAGGTACAGGCCGATGCCGAGGCCGCCGACGGCGCGAGTCGATGCCGCGTCGATCTGGAAGAAGGGCTCGAACACCCTTGGGATCGTCTCCTCTGGGATGCCGCGCCCGTGGTCCTCGACGGTCACGATCACCCAGTCCCCGGACCTGCGCGCGGAGATCGAGATCCTGGAACCGGGCGGGGAGAACTTGCGGGCGTTGTCCAGCAGGTTCGCGAGCACCTGGTGGAGCCGGTCGGCGTCGGTGAGCACCGGCGGCAGGTTGAGCGAGGCCGCGATCGTCATCGGGTGCGCTTCGTCGCGCGCCTCGACGGCGATTTGCCGGAGGATTCGCTCCAGAGACGTCGAGGCCAGGTCCATTCGCAGCACGCCCCGCTCGATCCGCGACAGGTCGAGGATGTCGCTGATCATGCGCTCGAGCCGGCCGCCGGCGGCCTCGATGCGGTGCCCCAGCTCGGCAACCAGGGGCGGGTCGAGGGACTCGGCTCGCTGGGCGAGCGTCTGGGCGAACCCGATGACCGAGGTGAGCGGCGTACGCAGCTCGTGGGAGACTACCGACAGGAAGTCGTGCTTCATGCGCTCGGCTTCGCGGAGGCGGCCGAGGGCCTCGCGCTCCCGGTTGAACAGCAGGGCGTTCTGCACCGACGCGGCCACGGCCGGGGCGAACGAGGTGAGCAGCGCCCGCGCCTGTGGGGAGAAGGCGTCGGTGGCGGGCGAGTCGATGTGGAGCACGCCGATGGGGGCGCCGTGGACGATCAGGGGCACGCCGAAGAAGCTGCGGACCCCGGGACTCGTCTTCGCCTTCGAGAAGACGCGGGGGTCCTCGGCGATGTCGGGGATGTAGACGGTCTCGCCGGTCCTGGCGATGCCGCCGGTCACGCCCTGCCCCACGGGAATCCGCAGGGCCTTCGCGTCCTCGGTGGCCGGCGGATCGGTGGCCACGGCCACGAGCGCGCCGCCCTCGATGAGCTGGATCGCTCCGCCGCCGAAGGGGACCAGGCGACGGAGGGCCGTCAGGCTGCGGTCCAGCACCTCCTGGAGATCGAGGGTGCTCGTGACCTCGCGCGTCAGCTCGAGGAGGAGCCCGCTGCTCAGAGGATCCTCGGAGTCGAGCATCTCGCGACCCGTCCCCTCCGTGGCGACTGGATCCGCGCCGGTTGTCTCTCGTCGTTCCGATTCGAGAGTACGGGGAGGCCGGCCGCGCCGTCCATGGCTCTTCCGGACCATTCGGATGGGTTCGACTGGGACGCGCCCCGCGGCCGGGACCCGGCGCCCTCTTCGCCATCTGCGCCGTCGCCCGGAGCGGCGGCTGCGTCGTATAGTGCGCGTTCGATGGGCAGACGCCGTCTTGCCGCGGCGGCGCTGATGGCGCTGGGGGCCCTGACGACCATTGCCCTGGCGGTCGGTGCGGCGCGAACCGCGGACACCGCGCCCGTCGCGGAGCGGGCTCGCCTCCGGGACCACTTCACCGCCGAGGACATCTCGCGCGCCGCGCGCTACCGGGGGACCCGGTACGCGATCGAGTTCGCCGCGCTCGCGGCGACGGTGGCGGCTCTCGCTATCGCGGCGGCGGGGACGCGCCGGCTGGGCCCCTGGGCGGGAGGGTTGTCGGGCGATCGCCGGTGGCTCCAGGCTCTCCTGGTCGTCGGCGCCGTCTCGGTGGGTCTGGCTCTCATCCAGCTCCCGTTCGACCTCGCGCGGTTCTTCCACGACCGGAGCTTCGGCCTCGTCACACAACGGGTCTCCGGCCTGCTCGTCGATATCGGCAAGGGCCTTGGGTTCCAGGGTGCCGTCTCGGCCGCTGCGGCTGTGGGGTTCTTCGCGCTCGCGCGGGCGCTTCCCCGCGGCTGGCCGCTCGCGGCCGCCGCCGCCGCGGCGGCGCTCACGGTCCTGCTCACGTTCGCCTGGCCGCTCCTGTACGAGCCGCTCTTCAACCGTTTCACGCCGGTGGACGCGGGGACGCGCGCGCGAGTCCTCGAGATCGCCGGGCGCGCCGGCGTGCGCGTGAGCGACGTGCTGGAGGTGGACGCGAGCCGCCGGACGACGCGTCTCAACGCCTACGTATCCGGGTTTGGCGCGACGAAGCGGGTCGTGCTGTTCGACACGCTGCTCGCGCGCGCGTCCCCTCCGGAGGTCGATCTCGTCGTCGCGCACGAGCTGGCGCACGAGGCTCACCACGATGTCCTGCGGGGAACGGCCGTTGGGGCCGGCGGAGCGATGCTCGCGGTCCTCGTCATCTGGGGGCTCACCGGTCCCGCGGTGGCGTCTCGCGTCGGGTTCGCCGGCCCGTCCGACCCGGCGGCGGTGCCGTTCCTCGCGCTCCTGCTCGCCGTCTCCGGGATCCTTGCGTTGCCGGCGGAGAACGCGCTCTCCCGGCGGATGGAGGCGTCGGCCGACCGAGCGGCGATCGACTACACGCACGACCCCGAGACGGCGATCGCAGTCGAGGTCCGGCTCGCCCGCGAGAACGTGTCCGACCTGGATCCGAACCGGTTCGTTCGCTGGGCCCTCTTCAGCCACCCCCCGGCGCTGGAGCGCATCGACATCGCACTCCGGTGGCGCGCCGCGCATCCCTCCGCGCATCCGATCGGCGCCCCGGCGCGCGTGCCGTGAGGGTCCTGCTCGTCACGAACGACTTCCCGCCGCGCGTCGGCGGGATCCAGAGCTACCTGTGGAGCATCTACCGCGGGCTCGCGCGCTCCGGGGTGGAAGTGTCGGTGCTCGCGCCAGCTCACCCCGGCGCGGAGGCATTCGACGCCGCGGCAGAGATCGAGATCCTCCGGTGGCCGGGCTCGGTCTACTGGCCGACGCCCCGGCTTGAGCAGCGCGTTCGCCGGCTCGCCCGGCGCGCCGGCGTCGTTGCGTTCGGGGCGGTGCTCCCGATGAGCCTGATCGGGGCGAAGGTGGAGGCGCCCGTCGTGGTGCACACGCACGGCTTCGAGGTGGCCTGGGCGCGCCTGCCGGGGCTCCGGAGCCTGCTCGCGCGCATCGCGCGGAGCGCGCGCGCCGTCACGGTCGTGAGCGACTTCACCCGGCGCTTCGTCGAGCCGGTCGTCCCCGCGGGAACGGCGGTCGAGATGCTGCGGACCGGGGTGGACCTCGAGCGATTCGCCCCGACTGCCGCGGGGGAGGATCTGCGGCGCCGGTGCGGCCTCGCCGGGCGCCCGGTCGTCGCCTGCGTCTCGCGGCTGGTTCCGCGGAAGGGCCAGGACATGCTGGTGCGAGCGATGCCGGCGATCCGCCGGGCGGTGCCGGACGCGGCGGCGCTCATGGTCGGCGGCGGCCCGATCCGCGCGCGGCTCGAGCGGCTGGCGAGGGAGCGCGGCGTGGCCGGCTCGGTGGTGTTCACCGGAGAGCTGCCGGAGGACGACCTCGCGGCCGCCTACGCGGCGGGGGACGTGTTCGCGATGCCCTGCCGGTCCAGGTGGGGCGGGCTCGAGGTCGAGGGGCTCGGGCTCGTCTACCTGGAGGCTCAGGCCTGCGCGCGGCCGGCGATCACGGGGGACTCGGGTGGCGCTCCCGAGGCGGTCGTTCCCGGCAAGACGGGACTCGTTGTGCCCGGCCGGGATCCGCGCGCGCTCGCGCGCGCCGTGGCGCGCATGCTCGGCTCGCCCGAGGAGGCGCGCCTGATGGGAGAGGCCGGGCGGCGCTTCGTCGAGCGCGACCATCGCTGGGAAGACGTCGTCGCGCGCTGCCGCGCGATTCTCGAGCGCGCGGCCCGGTGAGAGCCGGCGCCCCTTGCGCCGACCTCGGCGCAAGGGCTATACAGGGGGCCACCATCATTCACCGGAGTCGGAGGGGAGCCTGAAATGGCAGACACGATGGTCCGGGCGTTTCTCGATCAGGCGCGGCGGATCGCCGATCGCGATGCGTTCAAGGTCAAGCGCGATGGAGAGTGGGAGGGGATCACCTGGGGCGACTACGCGCGGTCGGTGCGCCGGGTCGCCGGCGGTCTCCGCTCGCTCGGGGTCGACCGGGGCGACAAGGTCTCGATCCTCTCGCTCAACCGGCCGGAATGGCACGTCGCCGACCTTGCCGTCCAGTCGCTCGGGGCGGTGAGCGTGCCGATCTACGTCACGAACTCGCCTCCTCAGGTGGCCTACATCGTCGGTCACTCCGAGTCGAAGGTCATCTTCTGCGAGGACGCCGGCCAGGTGACGAAGGTCCTGGAGAAGAAGGGCGAGCTGCCCGCCCTGATCGCGGTGGTGGTCTTGGACGCCGGCGGTGCCGCTCTCGACGAGTTCGTCCGGTCCTATGAGTCACTTGCCGCGGCCGGCGACGCATGGGAGAGGGACCACCCGGAGGACTTCGACGAGCACGCCGGGGCCGTGGGGCCCGAGGACCTGGCGACGATCGTATACACGTCGGGAACCACCGGGCCTCCGAAGGGAGCGATGCTCACGCAGTCGAACCTCGCGTGGACCTGCGACTCGCTCGACCAGATCTTGCCGGGAGAGCCGGGCGACCGGAAGCTCTCCTACCTGCCGCTGTCTCACATCGCCGAGCGGATGGTCTCCGATATGCTCCACATCTGGCAGGGGACCGAGACCTGGTTCGCCCAGTCGATCGACACGCTGCGCGAGGACCTCACCGCCTGCCGCCCGACCGTGTTCTTCGGGGTGCCCCGGGTCTGGGAGAAGTTCCACGCGGGTCTCCAGGGCTTCATCGGCAATCTCCCTCCGGAGCAGCGCGAGCGCGTCGAGCAGGCGGTGGGTCTCGGCCTGAAGCGCGTCGAGGCGCTTCAGGCGGGGACCTCGCTGCCGCCCGACCTGGAGGCGGTGTATCAGGAGGCCGACCGGACAGTCTTCGCGCTCGCGCGCCAGATGCTCGGGCTCGACCTGGCCCGCGTGCTGATCTCTGGGGCGGCGCCCATCAACCCCGACGTGCTGCGGTTCTTCCACGCCGTCGGCCTGCCCGTCGCCGAGGTGTACGGCCAGACCGAGGATTGCGGGCCGACGACGATCAACCGGGTGGACGCGATCAAGATCGGCACCGTGGGCCCGGCCATCCCCGGCGCCGAGATCCGCATCGCCGAGGACGGCGAGGTCCTCGCCCGGGGAGGCAACGTCGGCCCGGGTTACTACAAGGACCCGGAAGCGACGGCCGAGCTCATCGACTCCGAGGGCTGGATGCACTCCGGCGACGTCGGTGAGATCGACGCCGGCGGGTTCCTGCGGATCACCGATCGCAAGAAGGACTTGATCATC
Organism: Acidobacteriota bacterium; assembly: GCA_016208485.1. Classification (GTDB taxonomy): domain Bacteria; phylum Actinomycetota; class AC-67; order AC-67; family AC-67; genus JACQXY01. The sequence goes on from JACQXY010000034.1 coordinate 13,800, forward strand.
ACCGCGGCCGGGAAGAACATCGCCCCCCAGGTGGTCGAGAACCTCCTCAAGTACTCCCCGTGGATCTCGCAGGCCGTCGTCATCGGGGACCGCCGTCCGTATCTCACGGCGATAGTCACGCTCGACCAGGAGAAGGTGGCTCAGTTCGCCGAGCAGAAGGGCATCGCGCACGCCGACTTCGCCGAGCTGACTCGCCACCCAGACGTTCTCCGGCTCGTCGAGGTCGCGGTCGGCGAGGTGAACGCCCAGCTCGCCAAACCCGAGCAGATCAAGAGGTGGACCGTGCTCGAGCGCGACTTCCTGCAGGAGGCCGAGGAGGTCACCCCGACGCTGAAGGTGCGCAGGCGCGCGATCAACCAGAAGTACGCCGAGGCGATCGACGCAATGTACGCCTAGCTTGCACTACCCGGGCTCACGTTCCACTGGGCGGTCGCAGGCGGGGTAGTCGCAGGGATCAGCGCCCCAGTCGTCGCCCACGTATATGCACTCTCCGCCCCCATTCTCGGTCCGGCCCCTTCCTTCCCCTCTACTCGGTCGGTCACGGGCGGTGCTTTGCGTTGTTGAGATCTGGACTGCCGCCCAGGAAGCGCTCCTGTGGAGTGCACTTGCGGCCCAAGCCTTGCGGTCTGCCTGTTGAGGTGGGGTATGACGTTGGTTATACTGCTGGTTGTGAAGACCGCCATTTCGGTTCCCGATGGGGTGTTTCAGGCGGCGGAGCGCGTGGCCAAGCGCCTTGGCATCTCCCGAAGCGAGCTGTATGCCCGCGCGGTGGCCGGATTCGTGGAGGAGCATCGGGGAGACAAGGTCACCGAAGCTCTCGACCGAGTGTATTCGGAAGTCGACTCGGCTCTTGATCCGGCGCTGGTTCGGCTGCAGGCATCTTCGCTCCGCAGGGATGAGTGGTGATTCGCTGGGGGTGCGACTCGTCCTCGACCTGTGACGCCGCGACGAAGGACGGGGACATGCCCCCCGCGCTTCGGATCTCAGCGCTTCCGAAGCTGCCGGACGCGCCGGCGAGTTGGAACCACGCGCGAGCTCGCCGGCACGATGCTGATGGAGCCGTCGGTCTCGAGCACCGCGAGCCGAACGCCGGCGACCGAGTCGAGCCCGTACTCCCGGAGCACTATCTCGACCTCGCCGCGGTCGACGCCCTCCTTGCGGAGGTGTGGCGGGATGAACTCGCCGTCCTGGATGTCGAGATCGCCGAGCGCGTGCTCGTTGTGGATCGGGGGAGAATCGTCGAGGACGGCGCGCCGGCCGACCTGCTGCTCGGGGAGGGCCGGTACCGGGACCTTCATCGCGCGTGGCTCGCGAGCCTCGCCTGACGCGCGCCGGGGACCAAGGGCCCATCGTCCGATCCGGAAGTTTCTGTTGACTTGCCGCACTGGTGAGAATACGGTTGCAGTCGCCGTGAGGGAGCCACGTTTTCTGTTGGTCGGGTGCGGCAGGATCGCCCAGGTTGGCTTGGCGGCCCCGCACGCGCCCCGGCGGCTACACCGGGGGGGGCGCTCGTCGCCCGGCCTCCTCCTTTGAATCCTCTCATCCGTGATTGAGGTCCATCGGGTCTCTGGGAGCCGGGAGGAGCCAAACATGCGCAGATGCGTGATCGTCCTTGTCTTCGTGCTCGGGGTCGTCGTCGTGGCGCTTCCGGTGCTGGCAGGCGCCGTGCCGGTGGGGCCCCTGAGCACGCCCCGCGTCGGGGGAAACCACCTGGGTGGCCCCATCTACGGCCCCATCAACCAGCGGGTCCCCGTCCCCGGGCCGTGGGGGCAGTCGGCGGTGGTGTGCTACCCGAATACCGCGGTGTGCTACGGGGCCGCGTTCAGTAGCAGCACCCTCTTGCTCCACGTGACGGACCCGGACGGAGCGAGCTACTCGGTCACTCTCCCCTGGGTGACGGTCGTGTTCGATCCGAACAGGCCGCAGGACGCTCTGTCCGGTATCCAGTGGGGCGGCGGCGGTGGCGGGGTCAACTCGGGCGCGCCCCCGAGTGCCCACCCACACAACTCGCCCCCCAGGGCGTGCCCGGTCGTGGGCAAGAAGCCGAGCTGCTCGTAGAGGTCACGTCATGAGGCTTGGGCGGCCGGGGGCGCGGGCACTCGCGGCGGTTGCGGCGCTGGGGGCACTCCTGCCGGCATCCACCGACGCGATCGCGTCCCCGGAGCGCCCGGCCTCGTGCGCGGCCGGCGCCCCGTCCGGTCCCGCCCCCGTCGGCGCGTCGCCGTGCTCGGGGGTGCGGCCTGGGGCGATCATCGGGGGAATGGGCGGGGGGGGTTGCACGGCCAACTTCCTGTTCGCCGGAAGCGACGGGCGCCGGTATATGGGAACCGCCGGGCATTGTGTGCAAGGCCAGGGAGTAGCAGATCTCGATCGGACATGGAAGCCCGGCAAGGGACCGGAGGTGATGCTGGAAGACCAGCCTCTGCCCGTCCACGCATCTGCCATCGGATGGGGGGGGCGGCGCATCGGTGAGGTCGCATATGCCGCCCACACGTCGTCGCGGGACTTCGCTCTCGTGCGGCTTGACCGCGGTGTGCCCGCTTCCCCCGCGCTCTGCCACTTCGGCGGTCCCACCGGCACCTACAGCGGGGTGGCGGACCGGTTCGAGCCCGCGCTGTACTACCTGTACGGCAACGGGGTCGGTCTCGGCAGCGTGGCGCCGGGCCGCACGCTGGTCGGAGGGCGACCCATGGCGGAGTCGAACTTCACGGTGTTCGGGCTTGTGGCGTTTGGGGACTCGGGGAGCCCGGTGATCCTCTCCGACGGTCGCGCGGTGGGGGTACTGTCTGGAGAGAGCATCCCGGACGGCTACGGAATCGTGTTGATCCAACGGCTCCCTTGGGAGCTGACCCACGCCCAGAAGGCTCTTCGCATCCGGCTCCGGCTCCTTACGGCTCCGCTTGAGACGCAGCTCCTTCCCTCGCTCCCGGCCGGCGGGAGAGGGCGCGGCGGGCGAGGGTAGCGGCGCGCAGGCCCTCGGCGGGGCGGCAGGGTCCTCCCGTGGCCGCCTCTCCACGAGGGGCCACCGCGACCCGCCTTGCCACCGGGGTTCCTGGACCCACCGAAGCCGGGGGCCCAATGGGCGCCCCACCCGGGCCCGCGTAGTCTCCCGCACGCTGGCGGACCGGCGCCGGGTTACCAGCCTCACCCGGCGCGACCACCGCGAGCGGGTGGGAGACGAGGTTTGTCGGTCCCTCATCGAGGGGGACGGCGACGCCCGAGCTGGGTGGGTCCCAACACCTCGACGAACCGGGAGGCGCCTCGCCGCAGTCGCCCGTCGAGCGTCAGGAGCGGGCAGCGTTGCAGGCGCGCCAGGGCCACGTACTCGGCGTCGTACGTCTTCGCCCAGCCCAGCTCGTCGGCCACGCGCCACGCCTCCCGAAGGAGACCTGCCGGGCGCTTCGGCGACACCGGAGCTTCGATCAGGCGCTCGAGAGCCGCGCGCGCGACCGGCTCCGGGACGGCGCGCCGCCAGACCTGCTCGTGGAGGACGGAGGGCACCTCCGACCAAAGGAGCGGCGGCGCGACCAGTTCCTCACCGCTGAGCCGGTCGAACCCGTCCTGCGCCAGGCAAGCGGCGAGGGCGGCGCTCGCGTCGAGGACGAGCACGCTCAGCGCCCGCGCCGGCTTGCCCGCACGGCGGCCACGACGTTGATCATGGGGCGGCGGTCGCTCATGCGACGCCATTCCTTCGGGAGGGGCAGCATCTCCCCGCCCAGAACGGCTTCGAGGTCGCTCTCGTCGATGACGTGCTGGGTGCCCACCTTGCGAGCGCGGAGTCGCCCCGATCGGATCCAGCGCCGGACGGTCTCCGGATCGCGGCCCACTTTCGCCGCCGCCTCGGGGACCGTCATCATTGCCGTAGCATACTACAACATAGTTGGCGCCGATCGCCCGGCGGTTCCCCCCCTTGTGCGTCCCGCCGGGGCGCGCGTACTCTCTCGGTACACCGCGTGTGGGAGGGGGGTCTGATGGCGCGCGACGTGCTGGCCGAGCGAGCCGAGATCGACCGGGCGATCGAGGGCAGGACGCTGCTCGACGCATTTGCCGAAACCGCCGAACGCCTCGCCGACGAACCGGCGCTGCGGTGGCGAACCGGTGACGGGTGGGCGGGGCTCACCTGGCGCGGATACCGGGAGCGGGTGCGCGACGCGGCGATGGGTCTGCGCGCGCTCGGCTTCGCTCCCGGGGACTTCGGCGCGATCATGGCCCGCAACCGCGCCGAGCACGTGATCGCCGACCTCGCGATCCTCCACGCGCGCGGCACGCCGGTCTCGATCTACAACACCCTGGCGCTCGAGCAGATCGCCTACGTCGCGAACCACTGCGAGGCGAGGGTCGCCTTCGTGGAGGACGCGGCGTTCCTGGAGAGATTCATCGCGATCCGCGCCGGTCTCCCGCGCCTGGAGCGGATCGTCCTGATGGACGGCGAGTCGCCGGACGAGTGGGTGATCGGCTGGAAGGATCTGCTCGCGCGCGGCCGCGAGCAGCACGAGCGCGACCCGTCGGCGTTCGAAGAGACCTGGCGGCAGGTGACGCCGGATGACCTCGTCACGCTGATCTACACCTCCGGCACGACCGGCCCGCCGAAGGCGGTGATGGACACCCACCGGAACATCATGTGGACCGCGGAGTCGTTCCGCCGGCTCGTGGAGGTGTCGCCGGGCGACCAGATCATCTCCTACCTGCCGCTCGCGCACGCCGCCGAGCGCTTTGCGACCCACTGGCAGGGGATCGTGCGCGGCGGCACCGTGAACCTGTGCGCCGATCCGGCGCAGCTTCTGTTGTATCTGATCGAGGTGCGTCCCGCGTTCTTTATCGGGGTGCCGCGCGTCTGGGAGAAGCTCTCCGCCGGCATTCAGGCGGTGCTCGCAGCCGAGCCCGACGCCGCGCGCCGCGAGACCGTCGAGGGCGCGATCGCGGCCGGGCGGGAGGTCGTGGCGCTCGAACAGCGCGGCGAGCCGGTGCCGGCGGCCGTCGCGGCGCGGCGCGAGGCCGCCGAGCCGGTCCTCGCGGCCATCCGCGCGCGCATCGGTCTCGACCGGTGCCGGGTGCCGATCACCGGGGCCGCGCCGATCTCGACCGAGGTCATCGAGTTCTTCCACGCACTCGGGGTCCGGATCGCCGAGGTGTGGGGGATGAGCGAGCTGACGGCGCCGGCGACGTTCAACCCGGTCGAGCGGATCAAGATCGGCACCGTCGGCCCGCCGCTCCCGGGAGTGGAGGCGCGCCTGGAGCCCGACGGCGAGATCCTCGTGCGCGGCGGCAACGTCATGGGCGGCTACTACAAGGACCCGGAGAGGACCGCCGAGGTGCTCGAGGACTGCTGGATGCGCACGGGCGACGTGGCCGAGGTCGACGCGGACGGCTACTACCGGATCGTGGATCGCAAGAAGGAGCTGATCATCACCGCCGGTGGCAAGAACATCTCCCCGGCGAACCTCGAGGGGCTTCTGAAGCGGCACCCCCTCATAGGGCAGGCGTGCGTGATCGGCGACCGGCGCGCCTTCCTCTCGGCGCTCATCGTGCTCGACGGCGACGTTGCGCCGGCGTGGGCGGCCGCGCGGGGGATCGAAACGGCGAGCGTCGCCGAGCTGGCGCAGCGCCCGGAGATCGAGGCCGAGGTGGAGCGCGCCGTCGCCGAGGTGAACGAGCGCGTCTCGCGCGTCGAGCAGATCAAGAGATTCACGATCCTGCCCGAGGAGTGGACCGCTGAGAGCGAGGAGCTGACCCCGACGCTGAAGCTGAAGCGCCGGGTTGTCGCCGAGAAGCACTCGGACGCTATCGAGGCGATGTACCCGGCCGGGTAGCCTCCTCTCGTCGGCCCGATCGCATCCCGCCGGCGATCACCGCGCCGATGCCGAGCGCGAGCGCCCTGGGGGAGGATCGTCGAGGACGGCGTGCCGGAGGAGTTCCTGCTCGGGGAAGGACGGTACCGGGATCTCCACCGCGCGCGGGTCGAGAGTCTGGCCTGAAGGGTTGACCGGCTGCCGGTGAGATGACATCATGGGTGTGAAATGACATCATGGCGTGAGTGACATGAGCGAGACGATTGGGGTGGCTGAGGCGAAGCGCCGGTTCTCGGAGCTTCTCGATCGCGTGCGTGGAGGTGAGCGGTTCGTCATCGCGCGCCGCGGTAGGGCTGAGGTCGCGCTCGTGCCTCCCGGCGACGCCGCAGCCGACCGGCCCGAGCGGCCACTGGGATTCCTTTCGCTCGCCGGCCTCCTTTCCGATTGGGATGACGGGGAGATTGAGGCGATGGTGCACGACATCTATGCGTCTCGCCGCCGGGCCAAGGATCGCCCCGCGCCGGATCTCGGATAGCCCTTGTACTGCCTCGACACCGACATCCTGAGCGCGCTGTGCAGGCCGAACCCGCCTGCCCCGCTGATCCGGCGTCTCGGGGCCGTCCCACCCGATGAGCAGTGCACGACCGCAATAAACGCCGCCGAGATGATCTACGGTGCGGCGAGGCGGGGAGGGTCCTTGCTCGGAAAGCGCGTGCGGCGCGCGCTCCGGTCGGCTGGGGCGATCATGCCCTTCGATGCAGCCGCTGCAGACGTGTACGGAGTGCTTCGGGCACGGTTGGAGTCGGAGGGTCGGCGGCTCGATGAGCCGGACTTGCGTATCGCTTCCATCGCGCTCGCTCGCGACTTCGTTGTCGTGACCGGCAACGTGAAGCACTTCGCCCGCGTGTCGGAACTCAGGGTCGAGAACTGGCTCGGGCGACGGCCGTAGGCCGACACGTCGCCGCGCGCAAAGGAACCGAAGGCGACCACCAGGATGGCTCCGCGCTACCCGGTGGGGGCGGCCTCATCCACCGGCGCTTCGCCGCGCGACCGCATTCCCCCCGCGACGACGACCCCGATGCCGAGCGCGAGCGCGATGTCGCCGAGGCTCACGACCTGGCCGAGCGCGCGGATCGGGATCACGTCTCCGAGCGCTCGCAGGCGCGTTCGCTCGTCTGCGATCACGATCTTGAAGAAGTCGCCCTCGCCCTCGGCGATCTCTCCGGTCTGGCCGGAACGGGCGTAGGCCCATCGCGACAACGGCATGCCTTCGTTGGCGACGATCGCCGACATGTTGAGGAGCCAGCCGAGCGCGATGACGAGGAGGCCGAGCCGAACCGCTCCGCGGTTCCTCGGGACGTTCAGGGCGAGGAAAGCGGCCACGAGAAGATTGGAGCCGATGACGAGCGCCCGTCCGGCGCCGCGGGAGAGGTCGGCGAAGAGCGGTGCGAGCCCGAGCACGAGACCGGCGAAGAGCACCGGGCTTGCCCGGAGGCTGACGAGCTTCAGGTTGGCGAGCCGCCCGCCCATCGCGAGCCCGACCGCGACCGACGGCGCGAGGGTCAACAGGAGAAGCGCGAACATTCGTCGAACTCCCTCTCTCGGGCGGGCGGCTTCGGCCATCCTAAGGGACGGCGCCGGGCTCGAATACGATTGCGGAGGCGGTCCGGACCTCGCCCGGGGTTCGGGTTGGAGGTGATCGTGAGGAGAACCCTCGAGCTGCTCGGCCGCGACGCCGAGCTGGCCGAACTGCGCGCCGCGCTCGACTCGCCCGGCGGGCTCGTGCTCCTTGCCGGCGAGGCCGGCATCGGCAAGAGCCGCCTTGCGCGCGAGGCGGCCGCGCTCGCCGGGGCCGAAGGGCGACCGGTCGTATGGGGGCGCCCGGAAGAGGTGTCGCGTCCGGGGCCCTTCGCCCTCGTGCTCGATCTCATCGAGAGCCTCGCGCTGGCGGCGGGGAGTCCGGCGGCGGGAAGCGCCGTGGCCGGTGAGGCCCGCGCGCTCGCCGAGGAGATCGCCGGGGCGGCTCCCGAGGGATCCGCCGGGGACTCCCAGCCCGTGCGGCGGATCGCCGCGCGGCTTCGCGGGCTCCTCGGGCTCCTCGGCGAGCGGCCTCTCGCGATCGCCGAGGACCTCCACGCCGCGGATGAGGCCTCTCACGCGGTCATCGTCCACCTTGCCCGCTCGGCTCCCGACGATTCCCACCTGCTTCTTGGCACCTACCGCCCCGAGGAGGCCCACGCGTCCGATCCCCTCGGCCGGTTCCTCGACGTGGTCGGGCGCGAGGGGCTCGCGCGCGAGATCCACCTGAGGCCGCTCGACGCCGCGGCGACCGCGGCGCTCATCGCCCAGGTGATGGGGTCGGAGCCCGATCCCGCCCAGGTCGAACGTATCGTGGCTCTTGGCGAGGGGATCCCGTTCTTCATCGAAGAGATGGCTTCGGCGCGCGCCCAGGGTGCGGGTGGGGCAGTCCCGGGGGGCATCTCCCGCGCCGTGCTCGCGCGCCGCGCGCGCCTGGACCCGGAGGCCGCGCGGATCGTCTCGGCAGCCGCCCTCATGGCGGGTTCGATCGACGTGCGGGTGCTCGCGAGTGCGCTCGGCACCGCGCGCGAGGAGGTCGCCCGTGCCCTTGCCTCCGCCGCGCGCGCCGGCCTCGTCGAGGATCGCGAGGGGAGGTTGGTGTTCCGCCACGCCCTGGTGCGCGATGCGCTTGCCTCCGACCTGGTGTCGGTCGAGGCCGCCGAGACGCACCGGCGCCTGGCCGAGGTGCTGGAGCGCGCCGGGGGGGAGGGTCTCGCGCCCGTCGCCGGGGAGCTTGCCCGGCACTGGTACGAGGCGCGCGACCGCGATCGCGCGCGGGGCTATGCGCTCAAGGCGGGGGAGCGGGCGCTGCACCTCGGCGCGCCGAGGGACGCGCGTCAGGCCTACGAGCTGGCACTCGCCTGCGCGGAGGACCCGGCCGAGGTGCCCGAGGCGCTCGCGGGGCTCGGGGAGGTGGAGATCCGCCTTGGCGCCGGAGAGGAAGCCGAGAAGCTCCTCCGGCGCGCGAGCGAGAGTTTCCGGGCGCGCGGCCAGATCGGGGAGGCCGCCGAGGCGCTCGGGCGCGTGGCGTGGGTGAGGCGCAGGGGTCTCAGGCCGGACTCTCCGGCGGTGCTGGACGAGGCCCTGGATCTTCTTGCCGACGGTGACTTCCCGCTTCAGCGCGGCAAGCTGCTCGTGCAGAAGGGAAAGCACTTATTCGACGCGGAGAGATTCGACGCGGCGCGGGCCGCACTCGAGGAGGCGACGGGCATCGGGGAGCGGCTCGGCGATCACGGGTTGCGTGCGGAGGCCCTCGCCCTTCTCGCCTGGGTGGCGGACCTGGAACCAGGACAAGCCAAGGCTGTTCAACTGGCGGAAGAGGCATTGGCCGAGGCATTGCTGGGCGGCCAACCGGAGGTGCTCACAAGCGCTCACTGGGCGCTCGCCGAGCTGCATGTCTTCCATGGACGACCGCGAGAGGCGCTGAGGATCGTGGGGTCCGGCGCGGCTTTCTTCGAGAGGGCTCAGGGCGCGGCAGGGCTAGCGTTTCTCGATTTTACCGAGGCGCAGGCACGCCGTTGTCTCGGGGAGCCCCGGCTCGTGGCGCACCTCGTTGCCCGGCGAGAGATCGGGTGGGCGATGTGGCGTGGGGAGACTCGCGTGCTTCAGGCATGGGCCGCGCTCCACGCCGGCGACCGCGAGCAGGCGGACCGGATCGTGCGCCGGTCCTGGGACGAGGCCGGGGGTGACGAGGTTCGCGCGATGGCTCTTCGCGACCCGGACTCGGTGGCGACCTCTGCCGCATACGCACTCGTCTGTGAGCTGGTCGTGCGATCGGAGGACCGAGACCCCCCGGCGACCGAGCTTCACCCGGCCATCGATGTGTGGCTCGGCACTGGAATTGGGGGCGTCCGTCTGCGGTCGGCGCAGCTTGCGGCTCACGCGTTCCTGGCAGCCGGGGACTCGTCCGGCGCCGGGCGCGCTCTCCGGGACCTCGAGGAGGAACTCGAGCGCTATCCGACCGGCTACGAGCGTGGAATGGCTCTCGAGCTGCGCGGGCTCCTCAGCCGCGAGTGGGGCGACCTCGATCCTTCCGAGGGGTTCTTCCGGCAGGCGGCCGCGGAGTTCGAGTCCCTCGGCAACTTGGCCGATCGAGCGCGGTGCCTGCGTCTGGCGGCGCAGGCGATGACGGCTCGCGGCGGGAACCGGGAGGAGACCTTGACTATGCTCCGAGCCGCGCGCGAGCTTGCCATAGAGGCGGGATCGACCCTTGAGACCGCGCGAAGCGAGGCGGAGATGCGGGCGCTCGGGGCTCGCCCTCGGGCCGGACGCCCCCGGAAGGGCTCGGAGTCGCCGCGGGGGCTCTCCGTCCGGGAGGAAGAGGTGGCCGTGCTCGTCGCTGCCGGCGACACCAACGCGGAGATCGCGTCCCGGTTGTATCTGTCGGACCGCACGGTCCAGGACCACATCACGCACGCTTTGAAGAAGCTCGGGCTCTCCGGACGGGCGCAGCTCGCCGCCTGGGCAGCCAAGCAGGGCCTGGTCTGACGAGCCGCTCTCGGCCATCGCTCCCTTCATGGCCCGTCGGCCCCTTTCCGCCCCCACCGTGGGTGATGGAAGAAGGGGGTTTCCAGTTAGGTACTCTTGACGCGTGAGGCCTCCCGTGGACCCCCCCTCCGCCAGCCTGGTCGCAGGGCAGGAGTACCCGCGGTCCTACGCGGAGCTGCGGGCCTGGTTCGACCAGGACTGGAAGTGCCTGGACTACCTGGACTGGCTCCGCTGGCCGGATGGGCCCGCCTGCCCCGGCTGCGGAAGTACCCGCGGATGGCGGCTGACCGACGCCAGGTGGCTGTGCGCTGCATGCAAGCGTAAGGTCTCCGCGACCGCCGGCACGATCTTCGACAAGACCCGCACCCCGCTGACGGTCTGGTTCGCCGTGGGCTGGTTGCTGGTCAACAGCAAGACCGGTGTCTCGGCCACCCAGGTGCGGCGGGAGATGGAGCTGGGCTCGATCCAGACCGCCTGGGCGATGCTGCACCGCTACCGCACGGTCATGGTCCGTCCCGGCCGGGACCGGCTGCGCGGCGATGTCGAGGTCGACGAGAGCTTCCTCGGCGGCCCCGAGCCGGGAGTGCCGGGCCGTGGCGCGCTCGGGAAGGTGCTGTTCGCGGGTGCCGTCGAGGTCGAGGAGCGTGGCTTCGGCCGGGCTCGGCTCGGTGTCATCCCCGACGCGAGCGCAGCCAGCTTGGCCGCGTTCCTGGAGGCGAACGTCGAGCCCGGAAGCTGCGTGGTCACAGACGGTTGGTCGGCCTACCCGGCGGCCACCCGGAACCGGTACACGCACAAGGGCACGTCGGTGGCCGCCTCCGGCTTACAGGCCCACGAGGTGCTGCCGGCGGTACACCGGGTCTTCTCGCTGGTAAAGCGTTGGCTGATGGGTACCATGCAGGGCTCGGTCAGTCCGGAGCACGTGCAGGCCTACTTCGACGAGTGGGTGTTCCGGTTCAACCGGCGGCACTCCCGTAGCCGTGGTCTGCTCTTCTACAGGCTCATGCGCCAGGCGGTCGGCGGCGATCCAGTGACCTACCGAGATCTGCGCCGAGCCGGGCGGCGCCGGCCGGCGCCGCCGCCGGCCCGCGGTGCGCGGCAACTCCCGCCCAGCCTGGACGTAGGGCGCCCCGAGCTGCCCTGGCGAGCGTGATCAAGGAGTAGCTAAATGGAAACCCCCTATGGAAGAAATGGCCTCTTTCGGCTATGACCACGCTCCGCGTTTCCTCCGATAACGCCTGGCGAAGAGACATCGGTTGCCTGGGTGTTGCGGGCGGAAGGACCGCCCACCAGCGGAGGTGGGTCCATGAAGAGGTTCTGGCGAGTCGGCTTGGTCCTCGTGCTGCTCGCCCTTGTGCTGCTGGTCGCTGGGACGGCGTTGGCCACCTCGGTGAATCCCCCGTACTTGCCACCGACCGTCATGCCGATTCCGTAGCGGCTGAGCATCCCGGGCCCCCGCCTCGCGGGGGCCCGCTGTTATTCCGACTTCGACAATCCGCGTAACCCACGATTTATTCGCCCCACTGCGCGCCGTATTCTCCCCCCGTCAAGTTCGAGGAGCACGAAGGGGAGAGGTTATGTTGACTGGATCGAACGGCGGGCGGCGCGAACACAAGCACGCGTCCGGGCGCCGTCTATCCCAAGTTGACGTAACTGAGGCTCGTCGGGGCGATCGGGTCGTGCGTCGGGGTGGCGCGGCCCATCCGCTCGGCGGCGGTCTTCCCGCCTGGGGGCCGGGTTCGCTCGGCATGCAGCACGACCCCGCGGCGCTCGATCCCTTCAGCAAGGCGCTTCCAGATCCTGCCACGAGCAGAACCCGTCT
>JACQXY010000013.1 GCA_016208485.1 Acidobacteriota bacterium
CCCGGTAGGGAGATGCGACCGAGCCAGTGTCCAGGTGGTCGCGCCCGATCACGCTCGGCGCGCTGACCTCCGCCCGCGCGACGAGGTCGTTGAACGCGAGCCCCGCGCGGTCTCTCTCGCCGCAGCCGAGCCAGCAGATCCTGGCCGGGAGCCCCTGGAACCGGACCCGGTCAGCCGCGAGGCGCAGCCATCTCTGGAGCGCGTCGTTCTCCGGGAACAGCCCCGCCACCGCGCGATCGGTCACAGCGATGTCCGCCGCATCTCCCGACAGCGCCACCCAGCGGAACGGGCCCTTCCCCTCGCAGAAGAGCGGCCGGATGTAGGCGGGCACAAACCCCGGATAGGCGAACGCGCCTGCGAACCCGCCGCGCAGCGCCTCCCCCCGGAGGTTGTTGCCGTAGTCGAACACCTCGGCGCCCGAGCCCGCCATCGCGACCATCGCCTCGCAGTGCACGGCCATCGAGGCGCGCGCCTCCTCGACGGTGCGCCCCGGGTCCTTGCGGCGCAGATCGGCGGCCTCCTCGACGGTGTAGCCGCGCGGGATGTAGCCGTTCAGCGGGTCGTGCGCGCTCGTCTGGTCGGTCACCACGTCGGCCTCGAACCCACGGCGCACGATCTCAGGAAAGACGTCGGCCGCGTTGGCGTGCACGCCGATCGACAGGGCCCGGCCGGCGCGCGCCGCGGCGCCGGCGCGCGCGAGCGCCTCGTCGAGCGACCCCGCGCGCTCATCGAGGTAGCCCGACTCGATGCGCCGCTCGATCCGGCGCGGGTCCACCTCGACGCAGAGGGCGACCCCCTCGTTCATCGTGATCGCGAGGGGTTGCGCGCCGCCCATCCCGCCGAGCCCCGCCGTCAGCACGATCCGTCCCCGGAGGGTTTCGCCGAAGCGCTTCGCGGCCACCGCGGCGAAGGTCTCGTAGGTGCCCTGCAGGATGCCTTGCGTCCCGATGTAGATCCAGGATCCCGCCGTCATCTGCCCGAACATCGTGAGCCCGGCCGCCTCCAGCTCCCAGAATTTCTCCCAGGTGGCCCACTCGGGCACCAGCAGGGAGTTCGCGATCAGCACGCGCGGCGCGAACGGGTGAGTCCGGAGAATGCCCACGGGCTTCCCGGACTGAACGAGGAGCGTCTCATCGTCTTCGAGGTCGCGGAGTGAGCGAACGATCGCGTGGAAGGAGGGCCAGTCGCGCGCGGCCTTCCCCGAGCCGCCGTAGACCACGAGATCCTCGGGGTGCTCGGCGACCTCGGGGTCGAGGTTGTTGCAGAGCATGCGGAGCGCGGCCTCCTGGTGCCAGCCCTTGCAGGAGATCGCGGAACCGCGCGGTGCGCGCACCTCTACCATGGGTTCCCCGACGCCGAGGCTACCACGTGCGGTCAGCGGTCCCGGCGGATCTCCGCAAGGACGGCGTCGGCGAAACCCTCGAAGTCGCTCGCTCGGTCTCTCGCGAGATCGTAGACCCTCCGGTCGCGATCAAGCACCGGACACGGCCTCCAAGTAGCGGCGGTAGTGCGGCTTGAAATCCTCGTAGGCTTGCGCGGTCCGGATCGCCAGCTCGTAGAGGGCGTCCTCGTCCTTCACGAGGAGGGTCCTGCCCTCCCTGAGGACCCGGGTCCGCACGTAGAGCGGGAGCCGCTGGAAGACGTGCACGTCGGCGGCCGAACTCCCCGCGTATCGGACGCGCACCTCGGTCGGGTCGACCGTCGCTCCGCGACTCAGCACGAGGCAGACATCGACGTCCGAGCGAGACGTGGCCTCTCCGCGCGCGCGGCTCCCGAACAGGAATACCGCCAGCACGTCGGAGTCGCGCTCCGCCCGCGCGAGAACAGATGAGATGGCAGCCGCCTCGTCCACGGCTGGATCATAGCGCCGGACACCGCCGGCCGGTCTCAGGCTGAGCGCGCCGAGATCATTGGGGGGACACCCGACTTGTGGGTCTCATCGAGGAGACGGGCCGGATGCCGGCCTCAGGCGATGGGACCGATCACGCCCTCGGCGGCAGCGACGAGCCCCCGCTCGCGAACCAGATCCGCCACCGCCTCGATATCGGGCGCGAGGGAGCGGTCGGCATCCATCCGGGGCACCACCCGCCGGATCGCGGCGCGCGCGGCCGCCACCGCGGCCGAGGGCTCGGTCGGCGCGCGCAGGTCGAGTGCCTGGGCCGCGCAGAGCGCCTCCACGGCGAGCACCGTGGCGGCGTTTCGGACCGCGCACAGCGCCTTGCGGCCGGCACCCCATCCCATGCTCACGTGGTCCTCCGTCGTTCCGGACGTTGGGATCGAGTCCACCGAGGCCGGCACCGCGAGCCGCTTGCCCTCGGCGACGAGCGCCGCGGCCGTGTACTGGGCGAGCATGAAACCGGAGTTCACGCCGGCTTCCGGAGCGAGGAACGGCGGGAGCCCGTTGGAGTGCGCGGGGTCGAGCAGCCGGTCGGTGCGCCGCTCGCTGATCGAGGCGACCTCGGCGGCGGCGATCGCGAGCGCGTCGAGCGCGAACGCGAGCGGCTCCCCGTGGAAGTTGCCGGCGCTCTCGACCGCGCCGATCTCGTGGAGCACGACGGGGTTGTCCACCTCGCTTGCCAGCTCGACCTCGGCGACGCCGCGCGCGTGCGACGCGAGATCGCGGCACGCGCCGTGTACCTGAGGGGCACAGCGGAGTGAGTAGGCGTCCTGGACCGCGTGCGCCGTCGTCCGGTGGGATGCGATGAGCGGCGACCCCGCCGTCAGCCGTCGGAGGTGGGCCGCGGACGCCGCCTGCCCGGGGTGCGGACGGAGCCGGTGGATCGCCTCGGCGAAGGGGCGGTCGGTCGCGAGCAGCGCCTCGACGCTCATCGCGCACACGACGTCTGCGGTCGCCAGAACCGTGCGCAGGTCGGAGAGGGCCAGGCAGAGCATCGCGAGCATGCCCTCGGTCCCGTTCACCAGCGCCAGCCCCTCCTTCGCCTCCAGGCGCAGCGGCTCGATCCCGGCGGCGGCGAGCGCCCGGGCGGCCGGGAGCCGTTCTCCGCCTGAGCGCACCTCGCCCTCTCCGATGAGCGCGAGCGCGCAGTGGGCGAGCGGGGCGAGGTCCCCGGACGCCCCGACCGAACCGTGCTCCGGCACGACCGGGTGAATCCCGGCGTTCAGGAGCGACACGATGCGCTCGACCACGACCGGACGCGCCCCAGCGTGGCCGGCCGCGAGCGTGCGGGCCCGCAGGAGCATCATCGCGCGCACGACCTCGTCGGGCATCGGGTCGCCGGCTCCCGCGGCGTGAGAGCGCACGATGGCGCACTGGAGTTCACGGGTCCGTTCGGCCGAGATCCGGACGTTCGCGAGCGCGCCGAACCCGGTCGTGATGCCGTAGACGGCGTCCCCGCGCGCGATGCACTCTTCCACGAGGCGGCGCGCCGGCGCCATCCGCGCCGCGACGGTCCCGGCCACCGCGACATCCTCTCCGCGACGCGCGACCGCGACGACCTCGTCGATTCCGAGAGGATCGCCCGTCAGGGTGACCGTCACCGCGCCGCCACCCCCGCGAGGAACGCCAGCAGCACCGCGCAGGCGGCGCGCGCCGTCGCCTCGGCGACATCGATCGTCGGGTCGTACTCGACGATGTCGCACCCGGCGACGCGCCGGTCGCGCCCCAGGATGAACGCGGCACGCTCGAGGTCGGCGGGCCACAGGCCGCCGGGAAGCGCGGCCGGAGCGCCGGGCGCGAACGCCCGGTCGAGCACGTCGAGGTCCACGTCCACCCAGATCCGCCCGGCTCCCTCGAGCGGGCCGAGCGCCCGAGCGATCGCCTCCTCGACTCCCTGATCGCGAACGGCCGACGGCGGGATCCAGACGACCCCGTGCTCGACGGCCCAGCGGGCAAGCGGCTCGGCGTTCGCGAACCCGTGGATCCCTACCTGCACCACCCGCTCCAGCCCCCCTCCGACGAGCTGGCGCACGGCCGTTCCGTTCGTCGCCCCGCGCGCGGGGTCCCGGCAGTCGTGGTGCGCGTCGAAGGTGAGGAGCGCGTCGGCGCCCGCGCCGCGCGCGCAGCCCACGCACATGGGAGCCCCGGTCTGCGCGCGGACCGCGCGGAGCGCCTCCTCCACACGCGCCTGGGTCTTCTCCACCTCCGCGCCGGGCTCGACGTCCCCGGCGTCGAGCGCGGGGAAGTCCTCCAGCGAAACCTCGAAGTCCGAGGACCAAACGGTGAAGCGCCCGAGCGCGCGGCGCACGGCGGCCGGCGCGAGGTCGCAGCGCGCGCGGGAGATGGACCCGCCGCCGAACGGCACGCCGATCACGACGGCAGCCGGATCGGCCGAGGCTCGCGCGAGCCACTCGGAGGCTCTCAGGACGTCCGGGTCGCGGAAGGCCGGCGCCTCGAGGGACGGCGGGGGACGTAGGTGCGGTACGCGAGACCGGTCCACTCCCCCATTCTATGGGCCGGCCCCCAGGGTCTATGGGGGCCCGGGGAGATTACGTCCAGGTCTCGACAAGGTGGCCCGCCGTGAGAAGCAACCTCGTGAGCGTGAGATGCCCAGACCTACGCGGGACCCTCCCCGAAGTCCAACACCCCGCCGGTCGTCGCATCGACGATCACAAACGCGGCCGCGAAGTGCCGCGCGCCAAACCGGGGGTGCGGTCTCCCTTGGAAGCTACCTCTGAGCCTGACCAGGTAGACCTCCCGATCATCGGCGATGCTCGCATTGCTGCCGCCCCATCCAGTCAGCCGCCACGCCTCGCCGTAGCTCAGGAAGCGGGTCTCGACGATCGTCGCCGCGCCGTCCCCGTGCGCCCCAGCAGCCTCGTGCGCCGCGCGCTCAGCCTGTTCCCGCGAAGCGAAGGGTCCCCCCGATGCCCGCCACCGGTCAGCCGGGGGATTGTCGTTGAACACCGCAGTGTTTGCATCACCGCTCGCGTTGTTGCCTGCAACGCCTACGACGGCGAGCAACCCAGCGAGTGCGACCCCAAGGGTCGCCAGCGCAACCACAATCACGACGCGAACGCGCATCGCTCTCTCCTCCTAGCAGGGTGGATTCCCATAGCGGCCGTTCTTCCCCTTGGTCGGGTAGGTTATCCACGTCCACACATAGCAGGCAGGGTCGGACTCGTACTCACTCCCACTTGACCAGTAGCGCCACGTGCAGCAGGTGGCGTCGCGACGCTGCAGCCTGTCGTCTGTCGTCGTCGGGAAAGTCGCGGTGCTGTCGGTGGTCTCGATTCCCACGTCGATCTCCCGCGTCCACGGAGCTTCCTCGGCGTTCGCCACGAAGTTGAAGTCGAAGTAGACCTTGTACCAGCTGCTGTTGTACTGCTGAACGGTGTACACGTGGAGACTACCGTCGCTCCCTGGCGAGGTTGCGATTCTATGCTTGCCATACGGACACCCGTCCGCCCAGTAAAGGGTCCGCATGTTCTGGCCCTGCCAACCATGCGTGAGCCCCATTTCGACCCATGTGGGCCCCATTTCGACCCCGCAACTCGCGCCGCTACGCGTAGTCACCCAAATGACCTCAGCGGCGAAACCCCAGGCGGCCCAATCGGGGGCGTAGTAGCTTCGCGTGTCCCAACGAGCCTGTCCGCCACCCCAGTTCGTTCCCCCAGAAGACGTAGTCGCAATCGCGTAGCAGTGATTGAGTGTGCCCATGCAGTCCAGATGGGCTGCCTTCGCCGGGGGAACACCACCCAGCAACCAGACAACCGATGCCAAGCCAGTAGCAAGAGTGATCGCCCGAGCCGCACGGCGTGCGCCCATGGACACCCACCTTCCCCACGATCCCGCGAGCCATCCCGCAGACAGAGGTCCTCCAACTGAGTGGAGGGCCCCGCGCGGGGGACCGATCCCTGATCGTTGGAAAGCTGACCGGATTCGGAGGCCCGTCACGCGCTCGCCTCCAGACGGCGAGGAATGTGGATGTTTGGGCTGCCGCCAAGACCCGCCGGATTCCCTGGTTGGGGACAAGTCTAGGGCCGAGCGAGAGCGGCCGCGAGGACGATGCGAACAGCAACAGCGGCTCCGGACGAACCCGGAGCATCAGCAGCCCTTTCGTGCGGCACCTCCTGCCTCAACGAATGATGGCTCTCTCTCTGTTCTGTCAAGTGGGTAACGTCCGGGCCACGGCGACCGCAGCGGGGGGGCGCCTACGGAACGATCTCGAGCATCCGCTCGATCGAGCGGCGGGCGCGCGCGGCGATCTCGGGGTCCACCGTGACCTCGAAGACCCCCTCGCGGAGCGACCGCAGGAGCTTCTCCGGAGTGATGGTCTTCATGTACTCGCAGACCGCGCTCTCCTTGAGCGGCACGAACCGCTTGCCCGGCGCGCGCTTGCGGAGCTGGTGGAGGATCCCGGTCTCGGTCGCGACCACGAACGAAGAAGCGCTCGAAGCCTGGGCCTCGCGGATCATCCCGCCCGTGGAGAGGATCTTGAGCGGCGGCGCGTCTCCCGCCGCAGCCAGGTACATGCACTGGGTCGAGCACCCGCACTCGGGGTGGACCATGAACTCCGACCCCGGGTTCGCCTCGAGGGCCGCGCGGATCTCGGCGGGGCCGATCCCGGCGTGAACGTGGCACTCCCCCATCCAGACGTGCAGCGACCGTCCCGTCATTCGCTCGACGTAGGCGCCGAGGAACATGTCGGGGAGGAAGAGGATCTCTCGGTCCTCCGGTATCTGTCGCACGACCTCGACGGCATTGGAGGAGGTGCAGCAGATATCGGTCTCGGCCTTGACCTCTGCGGAGGTGTTCACGTAGGCGACCACGACCGCGCGGGGGTACTCGGCCTTCCAGGCTCGAAGCTGGCCGGCCGTGATCGAGGAGGCGAGCGAGCACCCCGCGCCGAGATCGGGCAGGAGCACGGTGCGCGCGGGCGACAGGATCTTCGCCGTCTCCGCCATGAAGTGGACCCCACAGAACACGATCGTCGAGGCCTCCGCCTGCGCGGCGCGCTGGGAGAGCTGGAGCGAGTCGCCGACGAAGTCGGCGACGTCCTGAATCCACGGCAGTTGGTAGTTGTGCGCGAGGATGACGGCGTTCCGCCGCCGCGCGAGGTCGCGCACCTCGACGGCGAACTCCTCGAAGGTCCCGGCGCCGGCGAGCCTTTCGGACGTGACGCTCATCGGCTCCCCCTCACCGCGCCCCGCGGCGCCGCCCCCCGACCGACGGAAACGGGCTCGCTCCCGACCAAGATGCCGAGCGCCCTCAGCTTGGCGCACGCCCGATCGAGCCTCGCCGGGTCGGCGGCCCAGAGCGTGTGCTTGTGGACCCCGCCGGTCAGCCCCGAGAGAAGCGTCACCTCGCCGGATCGGACGCCCTCGACGAAGGCGGCCACCTCATCGCGCCCGCGAATCTGCAGGGTCCCGCGGATCTCCCCGTACACCGGGTGCTCCACGATCACATCGGCCACCGTCACCCCGGCATCCACGATCGCGGTCAGCTCGGCCTCGATCCCCTCGGGCCCGTGGCGCGCGGCCACGATCCGCCGGGAGCCCGTCGCGTTCGCCGGCTCGAGGACGTAGCCGCGCGGAGAAGCCGAGATCTGGTGCCCCTCCGCGCGCAGCACCGCGACGTCGTTGCAGACCGCGGTCCGGCCGACGCCGAAGCGCTCGCCGACCTCCTCGCCGGGGACGGGGCCGGTCGCCCGCCGCAGGATGTCCAGGATCCCCGCGCGCCGTTCGTTCGGACTGATGTCTGACATGTGTCACAAGGATACCAGACGCCGGGGGCGCGCGCGAATCGGATCCCCGGGGATCTCGCGCGCGAGCCGCGAGGTACCCTTCCCCCGAAGCCGAGAGACCGGAGGCCGATATGAGAGAGGTCGCCTGGACCGGAACGCCGGTCCGCCCGCACCCGGGAGCACGAGAGAACGGCTCCGAGTCCCTCCCGTGGGGAGGGCGGAGGGAGCGGCTGCCCCTGCGCTGGCCGTTCGGCGAGGCGGTCGAGGGCTTCCGGGCCAAAGCGCTCGCGAACCCCTCCTACGACCCCGCGTCAACCTTCGTGTGGGGCCAGCTCATGGCCGTCGGACTCCTCGAGATCCTGAAGTCGGTCGAGGAGCGATTCGGGGCCGAGGGCCACGACACGGTGCGCGAGGCGCTGCGGCGCGTCGGCCTGCGCGTGATCCAGGACATGATGGAGGGAGTGGAGATCCCTGAGGGACTCTCCCCGGGCGAGGCGGCCAGCCTCTTCGCCTCCTGGGTCAACGAGGTCTGCTACGCCTCGGTCGAGACGGCGCGCGTCGACGGCGACCGGGCCGACTTCGACATCCACTACTGCCCCCACGAGGACGTGTACGGCGCGTTCGACTGCCGGGTGCAGCGCACCATCGTCGAGGGCATGATCGAGGCCGCGCGCCCGCTGTTCGGCGAGCGAGGTCTCGACGTGGCGTTCGCCTCCACGAT
This sequence comes from Acidobacteriota bacterium, assembly GCA_016208485.1. GTDB lineage: Bacteria > Actinomycetota > AC-67 > AC-67 > AC-67 > JACQXY01. The sequence continues at coordinate 8,365 of JACQXY010000013.1, forward strand.
CCCGTCGGGATCGAGCACCTGCCACTTCGACTTGTCCCCGAAGGCGGACCCGGGGACCGATGCCTGGATCGCCTACTCCGACAGGCTGCGCGCGCGAGCGCTCCGGCGCGCGGGAAGCTAGGCGCCGCCGCGGTGCTTGGTGACGCCCTCCTGGAGAGTGTCCCATGCCAGCACCGCGCACTTGATGCGAACCGGGTACTTGACCACGCCCTTGAAGGCCACGAGGTCCCCGAGGTGCTCCTCGCCCGCCTCTGACTTGCCCGACATCATCCCCCGGAACGCGAGGACGAGCGCCTCGACCTCGTCGAGGGACTTGCCCTTCGCCATCTCGGTGAGCATCGACGCCGACGCCTGCGAGATGGAGCACCCCTGACCCTCGAAGGCGGCATCGGCCACGACCCCGTTCGCCAGGCGCACGCGCACGGTGATCTCGTCCCCGCAGAGGGGGTTGTTCCGCTCGAGGTCTATGTCGGCGGCAGGCAGCGGCCGCTTGTTCCTCGGGTTCTTGTAGTGGTCGAGGATGATCTCGCGGTAAAGCTCGTCGAGCGACATGGGCTAGAGGATAGCGGCCCCGAGCCGCGCACGCCCGATCACAGCCAGGCCCCCGACGAGAAGCGCTCCCGCGCGGACTGCAGCGCGACCGCGAGGGCCTCGACGTCCTCAAGCGTGTTGTAGACGTAGAACGACGCGCGCGCCGTGGCGGGGACCCCGAGCCGGCGCATCAGCGGCTGCGCGCAGTGATGGCCGGCGCGGATGGCCAGTCCGTCGGCGTCCAGGATCGTCGCGAGGTCGTGCGGATGCACGTCGTCGAGCCAGAACGAGATCACGCCCCCGCGCCGCTCCGGATCCGCCGGGCCGTGGATGGTGAGCCCCTCGATCGCCGAAAGCGCCTCAAGCGCCCGCCGGGTCAGCCCGACCTCGTGCGCGCGGACGCTTCCCATGCCGAGGTCCCGCAGGTAGTCCACGGCCGCCCCCAGGCCGATCGAGGAGGCGATCGCCGGGGTCCCGCCCTCGAACTTGTAGGGGATCTCGTTCCAGGTGGCCCGCTCGAACCAGACCTCCCGGATCATCTCCCCCCCACCGAGGAACGGGTCCATCTCCTCGAGCAGCTCCGGGCGCGCCCAGAGACCCCCCGACCCGGTCGGCCCGAGCATCTTGTGCCCGCTGAACGCGAAGAAGTCGCACCCGAGCGCGGCCACGTCGGTCTCAAGATGCGGAACGCCTTGCGCTCCGTCGCAGAGCAGCAGCGCGCCGGCGGCGTGCGCCGCCTCGGACAGCTCGCGCACCGGGTTGATCGTGCCGAGCACGTTGGACATCTGGGCGACGCAGACGAGGCGCGTGCGCTCCGTGATCGGCGCGCGCGGGATGTCGAGGAACCCGTCATCGGTCACCGGGAATCGCACGAGGACCGCGCCGGTGTCGCGGGCGACCATCTGCCAGGGAATGAGGTTGGAGTGGTGCTCCATCTCGGTAATCACTATCTCGTCGCCGGGCCGCAGGACCTTACGCCCCCAGCCGCCCGCGACCATGTTGATCGCCTCGGTGCATGACTTCGTGAAGACCAGAGCGCGCGGATCGGGCGCGCCGACGAAGCCGGCGACCTTCGCGCGCGCCTCCTCGTAGAGGACCGTAGCCTCCTCGGCCAGCAAGTAGACGCCCCGGTGCACGTTGGCGTTGTGTCGCTCGTAGAAATCGGCCACCGCCTCGATCACCCGGCTCGGCTTCTGGGACGTCGCGGCCGAGTCCAGGTAGACGAGCGGCTTGCCCCCGCGCACATGGCGATCGAGGATTGGAAAATCCTTGCGGACGATCTTCGGATCGAGCATATCTACGCCAAGGGGCCGGCGGCGGCGGCCTCCTCCTCCCTGAGGGAATCGTACCCGGTGCGTTCCAGCTCCGTCGCAAGCTCGGGGCCGCCGGAGCGCGCGATCCGCCCGGCGACCAGCACGTGAATCACGTGAGGAGTCACGTAGTTCAGAATGCGCTGGTAGTGGGTGATGAGCAGCACGCCGACGCGCTCCCCCGCAACCGCGTTGATCCCCCGGGAGACATCCTTCAGCGCATCGATGTCGAGCCCGGAGTCGGTCTCGTCCAGGATGGCCATCTCCGGCTCGAGCACGGCCATCTGCAGGATCTCGTTCCGCTTCTTCTCCCCGCCGGAGAACCCCTCATTCAGGTAGCGACGCACGAGCCCCTCGTCCATGTCGAGCAACGAGAGCTTGGAGCGCAGGAACCGGTGGAACTCGAGCGGCGGCATCTCCGGCCGGTGAACGGCGTTGCGGGCCGCGCGCAGGAAGTTCACCACCGAGAGACCGGGGATCTCAACGGGGTACTGGAACGCGAGGAACACCCCACGCCGCGCGCGCTCGTCGGCCGGGAGCGCCAGCAGATCCTCGCCCTTGTAGAGGACCTCGCCCCCGCTCACCCGGTACCCGGGGCGTCCGGCCAGCACGTAGGAGAGCGTGGACTTCCCCGAGCCGTTCGGACCCATGATGGCGTGAATCTCCCCGCGCCGGATCGTGAGGGTCACCCCCGTGAGGATCTCGCGCTCCTCGGTCCCCGCGCGCAGATCGCGGATCTCGAGCAAGATCTCCCCGGCGCGCGCCTCCTCGGCAGGCATGCTCATTCGCTCCCTCCCTCCAGCCACACGCCGCCGTCCCGCACCGATACCCGGAACGAGGGAACCGGTCTGGTCGCCGGCAGGCTGCGGTTCTCCCCCGTCCGCACGTCGAACGTCGCCCCGTGCCTCGGACACTCGACGACGCCGTCCTCGAGAATGCCCTCACTGAGCGACGCCTCCGCGTGGGAGCACGTGTCTCCTATCGCGAGAAACTCTCCACCGACGTTCGCCAGCGCCACCGGCGTGCCGTCGAGCCAGACCCGCCGCATCTCCCCCGGGGGGATCTCTCGAGCCCCGCACACCCTGACCTCCATCGCGTTCAGCCTACCTTCCCGCCGTCTCGCTCCAGCTCGGACTCCACGGCCCGCTCGAGCGCACCCCGCACCTCCGGCACACCCGTCCGGTCGAGCACCTCCTGGAAGAACCCCTTCACGACCAGCCGCTCGGCCTCCTTCGGAGGGATGCCCCGGCTCTGGAGATAGAAGAGCTGATCGGCCGGAGGCTGGCCGACCGAAGTGGCGTGCGAGCAACGGACCTGGTTCGCCTCGATCTCGAGGAACGGGGCCGGGTCCGCCTTCGCCTCGCCGGACAGCAGCAGATTGCGGTTTACCTGGTACGCGTCGGCCTGGTCGGCCCCCTTCTGGATGTGGACGAGGCCCCGGTAGACGGCACGCGACCGCCCCTTGAGCGCGCCCTTCAGGGTCAGCGTGCTCCGGGTGTTCGGCGCGCGGTGATCCTGAAGCGACCAGTAGCTGAAGCGCTGGTCGGAGTCGGCGAAGTAGACGCCGAGCATCTCCGAACTGCCGCCGGCGCCGTCCATGACGGATTCGACGACCGCGCGCGACGCCCGTCCCCCGAACGTGGCCCCGAGCGAGCGCAGAGACGCGTCCCGGCCGACGATCGCGCGCTGCGTCTGGAAGTGCCAGACGGTCCCCGGCCAATCCTGGACGGTGAGGAAGCTCACGTCGGCCCCCGGTCCCGCATAGATCTCGACCACCGGGCAGGCGAGCGCGGGGCCGCCGAGTTCTCCCGCGCGATACTCCTCGATGTAGGTGACGGAGGCGCCCTCCTCGGCCACGATGACCACGCGGGGGAAGACGGCGATCCCCGGTCCCGACAGCCACCGGAACGACTGGACCGGGGCGCGCAGGCGGCGCCCGCGCGGCACGTGCAGGAAGGTCCCCCCGGAAGCGAACGCGTCGGCGAGCGTGGTGAGCTTCTCCTCGCTCGCGGGCGTCCCGGCCGAGCCGAGGATGCCCTGCACGAGATCCGGATGGTCGCGGGCCGCCTCGGGCAGCGGCGCGAAGACGGCGCCGGCGGCACGGGCCTCCCGCCCGAGGCTCAGGTGCACGACGTCCGCATCCACCTGCACGGCGAGCCCCTCACGCTCCCCCACCTCGCCCATTCGCGCGAGCGCCTCTCGCGGAACCCCGTCGAGGTTCGATGCGCGCGCCCGGCGCGGGGGGAGAGGCGTCAGGCCGTCGAGCGAGAACCCGCTCAGGTCCGTGTGGCGCCATTCCTCTAGGCTCGGGTCCGGCCAGGGCAGGGAGCCGAACCGCTCCAGCGATCGAAGCCGGCGCGCGACGAACCAGTCCGGCTCGCCGGATCTTGCGGCGAGCTCCCGGACCGCGTCCGCCCCGAACGTCCCGTCCACGCCCACGGTCAGCCGACCGAGCCCTCCATCTGAAGCTGGATAAGCCGCGTCAGCTCGACCGCGTACTCCATCGGCAGCTCCTTGGTGATCGGCTCGATGAAGCCGTTCACGATCATGCCCATCGCGTCGGTCTCCGAGATCCCGCGCGACATCAGGTAGAAGAGCTGCTCGTCGCCGATCTTCGACACCGTCGCCTCGTGCCCGACGCTCGCGGTCTCCTCGTCCACCTCCATGTACGGGTAGGTATCCGAGCGGGACTGCGGGTCGAGCATCAGCGCGTCGCAGCGAACGAACACCTTGGCCTCCCGCGCCTCGGGCTCGACCCGCACGAGCCCCCGGTAGGTCGTGCGGCCGCCGTGGGCCGACACCGACTTCGAGATGATCTGGCCGCTCGTGCGCGGCGCGGCGCAGACGACCTTGCCGCCGGCGTCCTGGTGCTGACCGGCGCCGGCGAAGGCCACCGAGAGGACCTCGCCGCGCGCGCCCTCCCCGAGAAGGTAGATCGAGGGGTACTTCATCGTGAGCTTGCTGTTGTGGACGATGAAACCCTCGGAAACGAAGTTCCCGGTGCCATCGACCTCTATGTCCCACGTCGGCGCCGGAGGACCGAGTTCCCCGACCTCGACAGGCCTCACTTCGACCGACGCAGGCAGCGCGATCGTCGAACGCCCCACGGTCTTGAAATGGACGAGCCTCGGCCGTGGCTGTGCGAGTGCCGCCCGCGAGAGCCCGGGCGACACAATCTTGAGAAGCCGACGGTCGCACGGAAAGTCGAGCCGGTGGGAACCGCGCGACCGGCTGGTGTACCCGAGGATCTCCACGTCGCGCTCGCCGTCCTGCTCCGTGTGGATCCTGCACGGAATCCCGAGCGACGTCAGCAGGTCAGCGACGCCCGCGAGAAGATCTCGGTTGACGGACTTGATGCTGAACCCTCGCCTGCCTGCCGGCGCGCAGCCGTCCGAGTCGAGGTACCCGGCAAGAAGGTGCAGCCGATGACTCTCCGGAATGCCCAGCACCCATTCCGGCAGCCGCTTCGTCAGCGCGCCCGTGACGAAGCCGTTCTCATCGAAGAGATCGGCCAGCTCGACGCTGTTCCACGTCACGGAAACGCCATCCTTCCGCTTCGTCGGCTCCACGCCTTCCATCACGTCCGCCATGACGCGCATGAGCCGCGCGCGCGCCCGGTCCCCGACCGGCACTGAGAACGTCACTTTCGCCCAGCGCGTCCCGCCGTTCTGCGCGCTCCTTCGCTCGATCGATCCGTCGCCGAGGAACATCCCGAACAACCACATCAGATCGTCCGTTGTCTCCTCGTACGCCGTGACCCGGCGCGCGCGGCCCCGCGTGGCATCGAACCGCTCGACGTACTGGTTCCGTCCCACGAACTGAGTCGCGATGCCGGGAAGGCTCACCTTCCTCGGCGCGCCGTAGTCGAGGCTCGCGACGGGGACGATCGCCTTTCGCAGCCGATCGGCCCGGACGTACCCCAGCGCGTACCGGCCGTGCTTCTTCGGGGCCTCGGGATCGTAGACATAGGAAAGGAACGGGTGGTTGTCGGTGACGAACAACCGTCGGGCCCCGACCCGCACCTCGCGCACCGGTTGCCGGCCCGAGAACCTCTTCGCCCGCACCGCGCGCCAGACGAGGGCGCCGGAGGCTTCATCGTAGGAGAGGATCTCCTCCCCCGGGACCACATCCTCGATGGGCTTGGGGCCACTGCGCGCGGTGACGCGCGAGCCCTGGGCGAGGCAGCCGATGTTGCCGTCGACCCACTCCATCACCGCGTCCTCGTAAGCGACCGCGCGCTTCGTCACGAGGTTGTACACGTTCGCCGACCAGTTCTGGATGGTCGTGTACCGGCAGCGCCCGCCCTTCTTCACCAGGATCTCCACGACCGCCGAGTGAAGCGAGTCGCTCGAGTACACGGGCGCGCTGCACCCTTCTACATAGTGCACGTACGCACCCTCATCGACCACGATCAGCGTGCGCTCGAACTGGCCCATGTTCTCGCGGTTGATGCGGAAGTACGCTTGGAGAGGAATGTCGACGTGCACGCCCGGCGGCACGTAGATGAAGGACCCACCGGACCACACGGCGGTGTTCAGCGCGGCGAACTTGTTGTCGTTCGCCGGGATCACCGTGCCGAAGTAGCGTTTCACGATGTCGGGGTGCTCGCGCAGCGCGGTATCCATGTCGCTGAAGAGGATGCCCTTGTCCGAGAGTTCATCGCGCACGCGGTGGTAGACGACTTCCGAGTTGTGAACCACGAACCCCTCGGCCACGAAGTTGTGGTGCCCCGCCACCTCGATGTCGAAGACCTCTTCGACCCCCGCGGGGGAGATGTCCTCGATTCGAGCGAAGCCAAGCATCTCGCTCGTGTGCGCGCGCAGATCCGTGCCCTTCGCGGTCCGGTACGAGTGCCCGTAGCGCCTCTGCCGGAGTCGCTCGGCCCGGCGTGGGGAACGGCACGGCAGGCGGTCGAAACGCCCGCTCAAGTGCAAGTGGTAGGCCCTGAGAGTGCGCTCGCGCTCGAATGGATGTCGGTTCGTCACCCCGATGACCCTGCTCGTGCCGATCCCGCAAAGACGCGCAAGCCCGCGCGCGTCCTCCAGCAGATCCTCGTTCGCGCTCGTCAGGACGGGGTTCTTGGCCTTCGTCGCGCTTCTCACCCATCCGTCGGCGTCCAGGTACCCGGCGAGCAGCGAGAGCCGCTGCGAGCGTGGCAGCCCGAATGCCCAGTCCGGAATCCGCTTGGTGTGAGCGTTCCCGCCCAGGCCGTTCAACTCGACGAACTCGGCGAGCCCCGCGGTTCCGCGCCCGGAGAGGCGGAACCCATCCCGCGCGAGCTCGAACTCCACCCCGAACAGGGCCCGGGTCACACGCCGGATCTCCTCGATCAGAACCGAGTCGGTGCGATCCACCGCGATCTCGACCTCAACGTAGTCGCCCCGGTGATGCAGGTATCCGTCTCCGAGGTAGACCCCGGCCCACCAGCACAGGTCGTCGGAGGTCTCCGCCGGGAAGCGCGCGGGCCGGTTCGGCGTGAGAAGCGGCGATGGCGCGCCGAACTCCGGGAGGTCGGTCGCGACGGCCACGAAGTCCCCACAGCGCAAGTCTTCCACCGGCATCCACTCGGCGCGCTGCGGCGCCCGAATCTTGCCCGGTCGGCGCCGGTCACGCAGGGCGAGGAACGGGTGGTTTGCAGAGGCCACGATCGTTCGCCCGCGCGCGCGGATCTCGAAGACCTCCTTCTCTCCCGAGGACCGCTTGCCGGTGACGCGGGCGCGGACGATCTCCTTGCCGGAGAGCGAGAAGACTTCGTCGCCGGGCTCGACGGACTTGATCGGGCGCATCCCCCCGCCCGTCCACACGAGAGCGTCACCGCGGAGACACTCGTACTGCGCTGTGACGCCGCCGAGGAACTCGCGCTCTGCCTCGGGGATGCCGAGTTTCACGTAGGTGTTCCGGATGTCGGCCGGCAGGTCCTCCCAGGACTTCACCTGCTCCTCGATCGGCTTGACGTAGTAGTAGATGTTGTCGAAGTCGATCTCGCCGAGCTTGCCTCCCCACGCCGGCATGGGTCGCCTGAGGAAGTGCTCGTATGCCTTCAGGCGCAACCGGGTCATCCACTCCGGCTCGCCCTTGATTCGCGAGATCTCCTCGACGACCCCCCGAGAGAGCCCCCGCTTCGGAACATTGACCGAAAGCAGGCCCTCATCGTGCCAGCCGTAGCGGTAGCCCTTGCCGAGCCCGAGCTCGGAGGCCTGGGTCACCATTCCGCCTCGCTCCCCTGCCGTTCGCCCACGTCGATTGGAATCCTATCAAGTGAGTCGGATTCCTGTCGAGCCTCGTGGAGACCAATTTGCTCTCTGCCCGTTACCCGGCCTACCTCGCGGTCGCTTCAAGTTCGGTGGTCCTCGCTCCGATTGACGCGCTGCGGCGGATTGCCGGGCTGAGACCGGCGTCGCCCGGAGCGGAGAGGACCGCCTGCAACGGATGGGAGGACGGTCCGTTATGCGCGGGTGGAGGGGTCGAGCGTGAGCGGAGATGACGGGCGGGCGGCCCGGCATGGGGAGCCCGCATGGGGGATCGTGGCATCGGGCGGGCAGCGCGGGTGGATCCTGCTCGCCTCGGGGGGCGCCGACGGCGACTCGCTGATCCTGGATGAGCTGGGCGACTACTGGTGGGCCCGCCTGGAGGGGCGCACCGCTCGGCTGGTGCGGCCGTGTTCCGACGACGAAGCCGAGCGCATCCGAGACTCGCTCCCCCCCCACACAAAGAACGTCCTGCGGCTCGACTGAACAACGGCGGCGCTACCGCCTCGGCTCCGGCGAGGCCGGCTGCGCCGCGAATCCGGGTGCGAACTCCCGCACGAAGTCCCGAACCTGCTCGAGGTCGCGCGGCCGGAGAACCCGAAGCATCGCGAGCATACCGTCGAGCCACGTACGAGTCGGGCTCACGTACCAAAGGCCGCCCCGGCGCACGACCACGATCCCGAGATCGGCTTTCCGCCCGAGGGCCTCCGGGACGGGGGGAAGCGGCGGCCGAGAATCCTCGCAAACGACGTTGCCCGGCATGAAGGGGAAGACCATTCCCTCCGCCACCCGGAGGCACCTGCCGTCGTAGCTGGCGATGGACGACCCGTCGGCCCCTTCGACCTGGAAGGCGATCCGATCGATCTTCACGAGCGCCTCATCTCCGGCGGCGCGCGACGACAGGCCCAGCGAGGAGATCCGCGCGCGGAACTGCCCCCTTGCCTGGGCGGCGGCCCCCTCGACGTCATTGATGAAGAGCGGCGCGTAATCGTGGAGGGCGGCGGCCTCGTCGGGCGGCATCAGCTCGATGAGGCGCCGCACGTCCAGAGCCGCGGCCGCGCGAAGGAGATCCTCCACCGCCCCCTCGGGTGAAGGAGCGCCGCGAGCGGTGATGCCCCGGCCGAGCGCGGGGACGGGCGCACCCGCGTCCCGCCGGGCGTTTTCGGCCACCGAGTACCAGAGGCTCACGTACCAGCGACCGTCCCGGCGAACCGCCGCGACCAATCCCCCGACGCCGGAGAGATCGCCCGTCTGAGGGGCCGGAGTCGTCCGGAGCCACGAGCCGGCGACATCGCGCATGAAGCCCCCGAGCGGGAGCTCCCCCGGCCGCACGGCGAGGCGGGAGGTCCCGCCGACGATCCGGACGCCGGCCAAGCCGTCCGCCACCTCCTCGCTCGAGAACCGGAGCCCCTCGAAGGAAGCGTCCAATCCGGCAATCCTCGAGAGGTCGAGACCCCCGGCAAGGACTCCGAGCCGCCCGAGCTCCCTGCCGATCTCGACCACCCGTCCCTTCAGCAGGTCACGCTCCTCGGGGGCAAGCGCCTCCAGCGTGGCGAGGACGTCCTCGGCGGCAACAGCCTCGAACAGATGCCGGACGGCGTCCTCCGGCGAGTTCGCGCCCTCGGCGCTCCGGAGCGAGCGGAACGCGAACAGCCCGGCGATTGCCATGGCCACGACACCAACGATCACCGCCGTGTGGAGGAAGGAGGCCCGAGGCCGCGGGGGCAACTCTCCCGGGACCGGCTGCGCGAGCGGGGCTTGCTCCCCGAGCGCGCTGTCCGGCCCGCCATCCTGTGGGCTACCTGTCTCCTCGTCCATCACGTGCCCCCCTCTCGTGCCGGATCAGCCATGCCGACCCGGCGACGGCGGCTGCCCCCGCGCCCATCCCCGCGACCGGACCGGCCTCGACGCGAATGGAGACGGAGACGAGCAAACCGGCGACGAACGACAGGATACCGATTGCCGCGCCCAGGCTAGCCACGCCCACCGGCCGGCGCAACGCCCCCGCCGTCCAGGTCGCGGCGACGAGAAGGGGAAGGAGCGCCACGATCGTCCTCACAAGGCGCAGGGGCCATCCCTCGAGAGCCCCCACGGTCGCGGCCGCCGAGGCCAGCCCGAACGCGTCGCGCCGCGCGCCCCCGGCGCGCAGCCACGGGAGGAAGGCCGCCCCGAGACAGGCCATCGTCGCGAGAACCGTCCCGGCGATCGGAGCGGAACCGAGGGTCGAGCGCTTGCCGGCCACCACGGCGCTCTAGAAGATGCCGAGCGCGGCTCTCGCGTCCTCGCTCATCAGGTCCGGCGTCCACGGGGGCGAGAACACCATGGTCGCCTCCACGCTCGCGACCCCGGGGAGGGTCGCGAGGATCTGCCGCATCTGCTGCTCGATCATCGGTCCGATCGGGCACCCAACCGTCGTGAGCGTGTAGACGACCTTCACGACCCCGTCGTCGTCCACCTGCACGTCGTAGACGAGGCCGAGATCGGTTATCGGCAGCCCAAGCTCCGGGTCCACGACCGCCGAGAGCGCGTCGCGCGCCTGCTCCGCGCTCGGCCGAACCGGCGCGCCGCCTCCGTCGGAGCCATCCATGACGCCCCCCATCCTACGCCCGGGAGCGCCCGCGGGACCGAGTCAGGCGGTCAGCCGGAGGACGTCGATCCCGCGCGCGGGGTCGAACGTGTAGAAGACGTCCGCACCGGAGTTGTAGGTGGTTGCCCAGACCTCCGTGACGGCCGGCATGAAGTAGCCGGCCTCCTGGATGTCGTAGGGATCGCTGAAGTCGAAGAACCGCGTCCCCTGCTCGTACCACCCGATGGCCGCGACGTTCCCCCGGACGCTGAAGTAGTGCGCCGAGCAGGAGACGACCCCGTAGGGCTTCTTCTCGGTGGGCCGGTCGAGGCCGTTCCCGAGCGAGAGGCGGTCGAGCTCGGTGACGACCGGCTCGCTCTCACCCGCGTACTGGACGACCGAGGCCGTCACGAAGTCGCCGTCGCCCGCGCAGAGCCCGTTCGTGAGCGCCATCCAGTCCTCCTCGCTGATGAGGAGAAGCTCGCCCGGGTACTTCGGGTCTCGACCGGTGTCGCCCAGCGCGCGCTTCTTCCACTCGCTCGCGTTCGGCCGGAGGGCGTTGTGGAAGATGAACGACGTGGACATCGGGCCCTGCGCCCAGAGAGTGGGGTTGACGGGATCGGCGGTCTTGTATCCCCAGATGCCGGTCTCGTTGGTCACCCACGCGATGCCCGCCGAGTCCTGCTCGACGTCGTGGGTGAAGCCGAGGCTCGCCAGGCGCCCAGCCTCCTTCGGAGCGGCGGGGTCCGTGAGGTCGACGATGAGGACACCGGAGTCACCGGTCAGCCAGGCATGGGTGCATCCGTTGATGCACGTCGCCGTGTGGCCGTAGCCCTTGGGGATCACCATGGCGCCCTTCACGAGCGGCGCGTTCTTGTTGGTCACGTCGATCACGTACAGCAAGCCTCTCGGGTAGCGGAACGCGAAGTCGGCCGAGATCAGCAGGATCTCACCGTTCGTGTCCACGTCCTCGTTCTCGAAGTGCGGAAGCTCGAGCGCGCCGACGAGGACGGGGATGCCGGCGGCCGCGGCGCCCGCGACAACGCCGGCGGTCGCGATGTCGTAGATCCGCAGGCCCTGCCAGCCCGTGACGTACATGTAGTCGCCGAGGATGCGGCCGCCGATCACCGGCGCGTCCGGGATGTTCGCCACGAGGTCCACGTTCTTCGACGCGAGCGCCCCTCCTGCGGCCGGGGGCACTGCCGCCGCCGGAAGAAGCCCGATGACCGCAATCAGAGCGAGGAGCCCCATCATCCAACGTCGCATCGCCGCCTCCTTCTCGAGACCGAGTCAGGACGAGATCCTTCCCAGAACACTACCATGCCGGGCAGCTCCTCCGAAAGTGGGCGTTTCACTCTCCGAATCCAGCACGGGGGCGGCCCGCCCGAGGCGCGCGCGAAAACGCTCGAGCAGCCTGATCACCGGCCGTCCGAGAACCAGCATGAGCACTACATTCCCGGTGGCCCTGGCTCCATCCCAAGCAAGAGAGGTGACGACGTAGAACCGCCAGTACCGGCGGAGGGCTTCGGCCGTCCCTATGCCGGCCTGCCAGGACATCTCGGGGGACCCTCCCGACAGGAACGGCCAGGACCAGAGGTTCATCACCGCGCCGAACAGCATCCCGGCCGCCCACGAGTAGGCCGCGAGCGCGGGCAGCCCCCCCCAGGACCGGAAAGGCCGCGCGAGGCTCCCCCCGGCACCGACCCACCCCATCGCCCACATCTGGAACGGCAGCCAGGGTCCGACGCCTCCGGTGAGGACGCCGGAGACGGCCATGCTCCACGCCCCGAGCATGAAGCCGAACCCCGCTCCGAAGACGTATCCGCACAGGATGGGGAGCAGGAACATCGGGCTCGCGCCGCCGACGCTCCCAGGCAGGCGCAGCACGGCGTTCATGCCCGAGAGGACTCCGAGGAGCGCGATCCGGCGGGCATCGAGCGCTCCCCGGCGCATCTCCGCGACCGCGACCGCCAGCGCGAGCGCCGCGAGAAGGCCGAAGAGCACCGGCGCCTCCGACGCGTGCGCGGCCGTCTCGCCGCCGCCCGGGCGCCGCGGGAGGAAGAACGGATACAGGAAGGCCGCCGCGCCGAGCACGTGGGTCGTCGCCCCGAGCCCGAACGACAGCGAGCGAGCGAGCGAGCCGGTGTCCCGCGCGCTCATTGCACCCCGCCGATGAGCGCGCCGGGCTCGAGCGCGGCCAGGGCGTCGGACGGCGTGAGGATCCGCCGGTCGCCCCAGATCTTGTTCATCTGCGAGCTGAACAAGGCCGACTCCCCCAGCACCTCGCGCACCGGGCCGTCCAGCACGACGGTGCCCTCGGCGAGCAGGACCACCCGCGTCGCGCACTGAGCGATCAGCTCCACGTCGTGGGTGACGAGCAGGACGGCCTTCCCCTCGGCGCGCCGGCGCGCGAGATCGGCCGCGAGCCGCCCCTTGCCCGCGTAGTCGATCCCCCGCGTCGGCTCGTCCAGGAGCCACACGCGCGTTCCGGCCGTCGCGGCGGCGAGCGCGACTCGCAACCGCTCGCCGGCCGACAGGTCGCGCGGATCGCGACCGGCGAAGGCCTCGATCCCGTGTTCGGCCAGCACTTCCTCGGGCCGCGCGCGAAGGCCGCGTCCCGCGATGGTGAACGCGATCTCGTCCCGAACGCTCTCCTTGAACAGCAGCGACCCGGGATCCTGCGGCAGGTACCCTGCCGCGCGCGCCGTGAGCTCCACCGCCACGCGCGCGGTGTCGCTCCCGGCGATGATCGCGCGTCCGGCGAGCGGGCGGACGAGCCCGACGAGGGAACGCAGGAGCGTGGTCTTGCCCGAGCCGTTGCGCCCCACGATCGCCACGGTCTCCCCCGCCGCGACCGACAGGTCGATCCCCCGAAGCACCTCCCGACCCCCGAGCGCCACGCGCAGACCCTCCGCGCGCACGAGTTCCTCGCCCGGAACCGGGTGCCCGTTCGCCCGCGGCCGTAGCGAGGACCGCAGCGGCGCAGCGAACGCGCGCCCCTCCCTGATCGTGAGCGGGAGCGGCCGCCAGCCGAGCGCGCGCGCGAGCACTGCGAGCGGCGGCGCGACCGGCGAGCGCTCGAGCACGTCGCGCACCGGACCGGCCAGGAGACCGCCGTCGCCCCCGAGCACGAACATGCGGTCGGCGATCTGCACGACCCGCTCGAGACGGTGCTCCACGAGCACAACCGTGAGGCCGAGATCGGCGTTCAGGCGCGCGAGGACGCCGATAACCTCCTCGGCCGACTGAGGGTCGAGCTGGCTCGTCGGCTCGTCGAGCACGAGCGCCCTCGGCTGCGCGGCGAGCACCGCGGCGATCGCGACCCGCTGGCGCTCCCCCCCAGAGAGCGTCGCGAGCGCCCGCTCCCGGAGCGGGGCGAGCCCGAGCGCGTCGAGGGTCTCCTCCATGCGCTTCCGCATCAGCGTCGGGTCGAGCCCGAGGTTCTCCATCGTGAACGCGATCTCGTCCTCCACCCGATCCACCACGGCCTGCGACTCCGGGTCTTGGGAGACGAAGCCGCAGACTCCGGCGAGCGCGCGCGGCGGGGTGCCGCGCGTGTCCTGCCCGCACACGGTCACGCGCCCCGACATCTCCCCGCCGTGGAAGTGTGGGACGAGCCCCACGAGCGCGCGCGCGAGCGTGGACTTGCCGGAGCCCGAGTTCCCGGCGACGAGCAGCATCTCGCCGTCGCCCACCTCGAAGGAGAGGCCCCGAAGAGCCGGCGCCGCGGCCCCCGGGTACCGGTAGCCGAGCGCCTCGACCGAGATCACGCGCGCGCCCCCTGCGGGACGATCGCCCTCCGCGAGGCCCGCGCGAGGCGCGCGGCCCGCGCCGCGGCAAGCGCGACCGGCAGAGCCACGCACGCGGCGAGCGCGACCGTGCCGGCGTCGAGCACCGGCCAGGAGACGCTCGGATAGGCGTACCAGCGTCCACCCGGACCGCGCGCCGCAGCCGCGACGGCCGCGGCCACCGCGACCGAGCCGGCGGCGAGCGCGCCGTCGAAGCCGTCGAGGCGCTCGGGGCGGAAGCGCGTGCGCGGCACCAGGCGGGAGAGCGCTCTCAGGCTCGCGCCGGTCCCGGCCGCCGCCGCGCCGAGCATCACCCACCGAAGGGCAAGCGGTCCACGCCCGAAGACCACCAGACCGAGACCCGTCGCAAGCGAGATGAGAGACGCGAGCACGCCCGCGCGCGCGAGCGCCTCGTCTCGGTGCAGCCCATCCGCCACACGCCCGTACCCGCGCGACTCCATCGACTCGGCAAGAGTCACGGCACGCTCGAGGGCGCCGGCGAGCACGGGGACAACGAGAGGCACCGCGCCGCGGATCCCCCGCGCGCGGTGGCCCCTGAGGCGCTGCGCGTCCCGCACCTCCGCCGCGCTGCGCAGGATCGACGGCGCGAAGGCGAGCCCGATCGTGACGACGAGGCCGGCCTCGGCCAGAAACCGCGGCATCAGCCGGAGCAC
>JACQXY010000014.1 GCA_016208485.1 Acidobacteriota bacterium
CTGGCGCTCATGCCGATCGAATTCGGATCGTTGAGCTTCGCCGCGTAATCGCGCACGTCCTGCGTGATCTTCATGGCGCAGAACTTCGGGCCGCACATCGAGCAGAAGAGCGCCTTCTTCGCCGGCTCCTCCGGAAGCGTCGCGTCGTGATAGGCGCGCGCGGTATCGGGGTCGAGCGAGAGGTCGAACTGGTCCTCCCAGCGAAACTCGAAGCGGGCCTTGGAGAGCGCGGCGTCCCACTCGCGCGCGCGCGGGTGCCCTTTGGCGAGGTCGGCGGCGTGCGCCGCGATCTTGTAGGCGATCACACCGGCCTTGACGTCCTCGCGGTCCGGGAGACCGAGGTGCTCCTTCGGGGTGACGTAGCAGAGGAGCGCGGTCCCACGGGATCCGATGATCGCGGCGCCGATCGCCGACGTTATGTGGTCGTAGCCCGGCGCGACGTCGGTCACGATCGGGCCGAGCGTGTAGAAGGGCGCGTCGTGGCACCACTCCCGCTGCAGTTCGACGTTCTCGGCGATCTTGTGCATCGGGACGTGCCCGGGTCCCTCGATCATCACCTGGACGTCGTGGCGCCAGGCCACCTCGGTCAGCTCGCCGAGGGTTCGCAGCTCGCCGAGCTGCGCCTCGTCGTTCGCGTCGGCGATGGAGCCCGGCCGCAGCCCGTCGCCGAGCGAGAACGCGACGTCGTAGGAGCGCATGATCTCGCACAGCTCTTCGAAGTGCTCGTAGAGGAAGCTCTCCCGGTGGTGCGCGAGGCACCAGGCGGCCATGATCGAGCCGCCGCGCGACACGATGCCGGTGATCCGGCGCGCCGTCAGCGGCACGTAGCGGAGCAGCACGCCGGCGTGGACGGTGAAGTAGTCCACCCCCTGCTCGGCCTGCTCGACGACGGTATCTCGGTAGATCTCCCAAGTGAGGTCCTCCGCGCGCCCGTCGACCTTCTCGAGCGCCTGGTAGATCGGCACGGTGCCGATCGGGACGGGGGAGTTCCGCACGATCCACTCCCTGGTCGCGTGGATGTCGCGGCCGGTCGAGAGGTCCATGACGGTGTCGGCGCCCCACCGGATCGCCCAGGTCATCTTCGGGACCTCGTCCTCGATCGAGGACACCAAGGCGGAGTTGCCGATGTTCGCGTTGATCTTGACCAGGAATTGCCGCCCGATCACCATCGGCTCGCTCTCCGGATGGTTCACGTTCGCGGGAATGATCGCCCGGCCGGCGGCGACCTCCGCGCGCACGACGCCCGGGTCCACTCCCTCGCGGATCGCGGCGAACTCCATCTCGGGGGTGACGATGCCGTCGCGCGCGTAGCGCATCTGGGTCGGAGCGCGCCCCAGCCGCGCGCGGAGCGGCCGGCGCCGCTCGCCCTCGAACCCGGGCACCGGGATCGCGAGCGAGCGTCCCTCGTGCTCTTCCACGTCGCCGCGCTCGAGAATCCAGGGGCGGCGGAGAGGGGAGATCCCGAGCCGGACGTCGGTCGCGACCTCGGGATCGGTGTACGGGCCGCTCGGGTCGTACAGACGGAGCGGGGGATTCTCGCCCGAGCCGTACCGCTCGGGGGTCGGCGACAGCACCACTTCGCGCGCGGGAACGCGAAGGTCCGGGCGCGACCCGGTCACGTAGACCTTCCGCGCGCGACTAGAGCGATTGGCCGGGCTCATGGTCCTCCCTCCGCCGGAATTACGAACCCTCCATGCGCGCACTCTTCTTCCTGCCACCGCGGAGCGCGCATGGAGGATTCGCCGGGTCAGGTTCCTGCGGTCGGTGGGGGGTCGGCCACCCTCTCAGCCCGGCGCCTCCGAGCTCCCGCGTCCCTCCATGCTACCGGCATGGGGCCCCGAGCATCGAGGCCCGTCCGGCTGCGATATCCTTCCGGCGACGGAGGTGCAGCGGTGGGGCTCGAAGGGCTCGAACTGATCAAGCGCGGCAAGGTTCGGGACATGTACCGGACCGAGGCGGGCATCCTCATGGTCGCGACCGACCGCATCTCCGCCTACGACGTGGTGCTGCCGACCCCGATCCCGAACAAGGGCGCGGTGCTGACCGGGCTCTCGGCCCACTGGTTCGCCGAGACGCGCGACATCGTGCGAAACCACCTGATCACAACGAACGCCGACGATTTCCCGCCGGAGGCGAAGCGACACGCCGAGAGGCTCCGCGGTCGCTCGATGCTCGTGCGCCCCGCCGAGGTGGTCCCGATCGAGTGCGTCGCGCGCGGCTACCTCTCGGGCTCGGCCTGGAAGGAGTACCGCGCGACCGGCGCGGTCTGCGGGATCGCGCTGCCCGGCGGGCTCCGCGAGTCCGACCGGTTGCCCGAGCCGGTCTTCACGCCGGCCACGAAAGCCGAGGCCGGACACGACGAGAACGTCCCATTCGAGCGCGCGTGCGAGATCGCCGGTCGCGAGACGATGGAGACCCTGCGTCGCGACACGCTCGCGCTCTACGCCTTCGCGTCGGAGCGCGCGGAGGCGCGCGGGATCCTGATCGCCGACACGAAGTTCGAGTTCGGCTCCGCCGGCGGGGAGATCATCCTGGTGGACGAGGCCCTGACCCCCGATTCGAGCCGCTTCTGGCCGGCGGCGGAGTACGCACCGGGAACGGCGCAGCCCTCGTTCGACAAGCAGTACGTGCGGGACTGGCTCGACTCGACCGGCTGGGACCACACCCCGCCGGGCCCGGAGCTGCCGGACGAGGTCGTCGCGCGCACCCGCGAGAAGTACGTCGAAGCCTACGAGCGCCTGAGCGGGCGCCGGTTCGCCGAGTGGCTGGGGGAGTGAGGCGATGAAAGCGCGCGTGTCGCTCGACATCATGCTGAAGCAGGGGATCCTCGACCCGCAGGGGACCACAGTCGAGCGAAACCTCCCGTCGCTCGGCTTCGAAGGCGTATCGGGGGTGCGGATCGGCAAGCACATCGAGGTCGAGGTCGAGGCACCCTCGCGCGAGGAAGTAGCCGCGCGCGTCGAGGAGATGGCGCGCCGCTTCCTCTCGAACCCCGTGATCGAGGACTTCACCTACCGGATCGAGAACGGCTCGGCGTAGAGCTGAGTTGGAGACGCGTTGAGCGTGCCGCTCGACCCACGGACCGTGTCGACCCACTCGACTCATTCAGCGCCGTGTCGCTGCCCCCCCGATCGGTTCTCTTGTCGAGAAGTGCTCGTATTTGATGCAGAGACGACAAGAGAACGCCTTGGGGCAGCAGGCTCGTCCGGCGTCCCCGCCGGTCCTCAGCGAGGGGCCGAGCGATGATTCGGGCGGGGGACCGGGCAATCAGGTGGGCGGGGGGCCGAGCGATGCTGCGGATCCTTGCCCCGGGACCCTAGATGGAGGAGCAACCTCCCGGCCCCCCGGAGGCGGCCTCGCCGCGAGGCTTCCTGCGCTCAATGCCGGCGCCCCTCATGGCCCTGTTCCTCGCTCTCGCGGCGGGGGCTCTCTCGCTCGCCGCGGTCTTGCTCGTCCGCCCGCCCTCCGTCACGCCGCCGCGGCTTGCCGAGCGCCGCCCGCCGCCGAGTGGCCCCCTCTCCCACGACGTGCTCCGGCTGAAGCCGGCGCCGGTCGATACCCCGGCCGCATTCGCGCCCCCGTGCCCGCTCCTCGCCGAGACAACGGTCGAGAGCGGCGCCGCCGGGATGGCTCGCATCGCCGCCGGCATGCGTCCGCTCTGCGATCTGACCGGCCCGTCCGTCGCGCCGCTGCTGCGCGAGGCGCTCGCGGGACTGCGCGGCGCGACGATCCGCTTCGCCGCCGTCTTCGGCCGCACCGGCGTCGAGTCCACCGCCGACCGCGCCGCGCGCCGGATCTGGCTGAACGTCAAGTTCGCCCGCAGCCAGACCCCGACGGTCACGATCGCGCCGGTGATCGTCCACGAGGCCTGGCACCTCGCCCACGCAGGCGAGCCGCTCGGCGCGCGGCAGGAGCTTCGCGCGCGCGAGGCCGAGCTTGCCGCCTGCCGGGAGCTGATCCCCAAGGAGTTCTGGCAGCGCGGCTGCGACGAGGCCGCCGAGCTGGTCGGCATGGGCGAGGCGGAGGCGCTCGCGGCGCTCGAGGCGGCGGGGTACGCGCGGGAACCCGAGCCCGGGGGTCCGGTCCCGGAGCAGTAGACTGCCGGAGAGCCGCGGAACAGGAGGTCCGACATGGAGGCGCGCGAGGGGACGGCCGAGCGGAAGCTCCGGCGGTGGCTCTGGTTCTCGACTGCGATGTACGGGGGCGGCGCGATCATCTTCAGCCTTTTCCCTGGCATCGCCGAGCGCACGCTCGGCCTGCGCGGTCCGGAAGAGGCGAGCGCGGACGGGGAGGCGGACCCTTCCAAGGGCCTGTGGCACAGCCTGGGCGGCAGCGGCTACATGGCGACCATCACCGCGGCGTCAGCGCTCGCGGCGATGAAACCGGAGGCGCGCACTCCGCTCACCTGCACGCTGCTCACGGCCAAAGCGGCCTCGGCGGCGGCGCAGGCGTCCTACTGGAAGCGGACCGGGCGGATCGGGTACCTGGGCGGAGCGCTCCTCGACGCGTCCCTGTTCCTCGTGACCCTCGGCCTGCTGCGCCGCGCGCGCGCCGCGCGCGCGTAGGGGCCGGAACGTAGCGACAGCGCAGCCCGGTCGGGTTGACGACCCTGTGCGTCAGCGGCGCCGAGAAGCGGCGTCTGTTGCGCGCGCGAGTTAACCCGCAGCCTGCTCGTTTCGCTTGCGAGCGAGAGCATCGCGCAGAGCCTCGTTGACTGCCTGCCGCGTCTTGAACTCTGCGGCGACATCCGGATCGAGGACGACCACGTTGGAACCTGCGTCGAAGCGCTGCGCGTACTTGCCGCGCACACCAGCGGAGAAATCGTACTCCTCGCGCATCTCGTCGTCGTCAGGCATGTTCCTCGTACCCGCGCCGTTCCGTCCTGGTGGCCATTCTAGCGCCGATAATCCGGATCCGGTCCTCCCTGACTGTGTGGACGACCACCAAGAAGCGTCCGCGGAAGGACTCACCGAGGAGGACGAACCGATCCTCCTGATCCGAATGACCGGGATCCGGGATCGTCAACGACAAGGCGTCGCCGAACACCGTCGCGGCCTCGTCGAACGAGACATCGTGCTTGCGTTCGTTCTCGACCGCTTTCGCTGGATCCCACTCGAACTCCACGGATCAAGCATAGGCGCGGGCAAGGACAGCTACCGGGAACCGCGCCGGGTTGACTCCTGCACATGCGGATCTCGCTACGCTCGCGCGCCGCGCAGGCCAAACCGCGCGCCAGAGGCTCGGTCCGGCCGCGGGCCCTGGCCGGCCTGAGGCTTCGGGTCGAACCCGTCTTCCTGGATACAGGTGGCAAGCGAGTGTCGAAACAGGAGCGCGCCGGCGCGCTTGGCGATGCCGGCCCGCCCGACGGCTTCGCGGGACACCGCCTGCGCGACCGACTGGTGAAACCTACCCGCGCCCGAGAAGGCCCATCTCCCAGGCCCGGCGGTGGCCCGGTACGATGGGCGCGTGAAGATCGGCGTCGTCCAATTCCCCGGATCAAACGACGAGCGCGACGCCGTCTGGGCGATCGAGCGGCTCGGCGGCTCGGCGGAGCTGCTCTGGCACGGCGACCGCGACCTGCGCGGCGCCGACGCGGTGATCCTGCCCGGCGGGTTCTCCTACGGCGACTACCTTCGCTGCGGGGCCATCGCGCGCTTCGCCCCCGTGATGGCCGAGGTCGAGGAGTTCGCGCGCTCGGGCGGCCCGGTCCTCGGGATCTGCAACGGCTTCCAGGTCCTCTGCGAGGCGGGGCTGCTCCCCGGCGCGCTCGCGCGCAACGGCGGCCTCAAGTTCATCTGCCGCCCGCAGCCGATCCGCGTGGAGAATCCATCGACCGTCTTCACCCGGCGAACGGCGCGGGGCCGGGTGCTCACGATCCCGATCAAGCACGGCGAGGGACGCTACATCACCGATCGCGCGACGCTCGCGACCATGGAGGCGCGCGGGCAGGTCGTCTTCCGCTACTGCACGCCTTCGGGTGAGGTGAGCGCGGCCGGGAACCCAAACGGTTCGCTCGACGGCATAGCCGGGGTGTGCAACGAGGCCGGGAACGTGCTCGGCATGATGCCTCATCCCGAGCACGCGGTGGATCCGGCCGTCGGGGCCGGCTCGGCCGACGGGGCGCTCGTGCTCGGCTCGCTGATCGAGTCGCTCGCCGGCGCGCGCGCCTGAGCCGAGCGTCGCCTGCACGGTAGCGCGGTGTCACGGTATCACGCACCTTGACACCACCGCGGCCTGAGTGATAGCGTCGGCGCGCGGTGGAGACGAAGGCCATGACCGTGCGACTCCCCGGCGACCAGGCCGAGGAGCTGGAGGCGGTCGCGCAGGTCGAGGGGGTGCCCGTCGCGGAGGTGATCCGCAGGGCGGTCGCAGAGCACATCGAATCGCGCCTCAAGGACCGGTCTTTCCAGGACCTGCTGCGCGCCTCCATCGAGCGCAACAAACGGGTCCTGCAGAAGCTCGCGCGGCGCTGACCGGCGACCCCGGTCCGAAGCCGCCCGGAGGGGAGGGGAGATGTTCGAGCGGTTCACCGACCGCGCGGGCCAAGTAGTCCTGCACGCCCAAGAGGAGTCGCGCCTTCTGCGTCACGACCACATCGGGACCGAGCACGTCCTGCTCGGGCTCATCCGGGAGACCCAGGGGATCGGAGCGAAGGTCCTCGCCTCGATGGGGGCAACCCCCGACCGGATTCGGTCCGAGGTGCTCTCGATGGTAGCCCCCGGCGAGAAAGGGCAGAGCGGCCACATCCCATTCACGCGGCGCGCCAAGAAGGTCATGGAGCAGTCCCTCCGCCAAGCGCTCAAGCTCGGCCACAACTACATCGGGACCGAGCACATCCTCCTCGGCCTGCTCGCCGAGGGAGAGGGGGTCGCACCTCAGGCGCTCGCGCGGCTCGGCGTGACATACGAGAAGGCGCGCGAGAAGGTCGTCCAGGCGCTCTCGGCCGGCCTGGGCGAGGCCTCCGTCGCGGTCGGGCAGACTCATGCCGTCGTGGCTCGCCGGGTCGCGGAGGCAATCGCCGGCAAGGGCCCCGCGTGCCCGTCCTGCCGCGCGCCGCTCGAGGAGAACGCCGCCTACCGGATCATGGAGGTTCCCGAGCACGAGGGCAAGGGCAAGGCGTCGACTCTGTTCGTGTTCTGCCGGGCCTGCGGGGCGACAATCGACACCCTCATCGCGCCCGAGGAGTCCTGAGTTCTTGTTCGAACGCTTCAACGATCGGGCGCGCCGGGCCGTCGTCCTCGCACAGGAAGAGGCCCGGATGCTCAACGACAACTACATCGGGACCGAGCACGTCCTGCTCGGGCTGGTCCATGAGGGCGAGGGGGTCGCGGCGAAGGCGCTCGAGTCGCTCGGCATCTCGCTCGAGGCGACTCGCCGGCAGGTCGAGGAGATCATCGGACGAGGCAGAGACCCGGCGACCGGCCACATCCCCTTCACGCCGCGCGCGCGGAAGGTCCTCGAGCTGTCCCTGCGCGAGGCTCTGCATCTCGGTCACGGTTCCCTCGGCACCGGGCACCTCCTCCTCGGCCTCATCCGCGAGGGCGAGGGCGTCGGAATCCAGGTCCTCTCGCGCCTCGGCGCCGACCTGCAGGGGGTGCGGAACCGGACACTCGAGCTGCTCGCGCAAGATCCCGAAGAGCCTGCCGGCCGGGGCGTTCCCTCGGCGAGCCCCGGCGCGCCGGCATCGCCGGCCTGCCCGCGCTGCTCCGCTTCGCTCGAAGACCACCTCGCGTGCAAGACTATGGAGGTGACCGAGGAAGGAGCCGAGCGACACGCGAGCGTGACCATGTTCTACTGCGGCGAGTGCGGCGCGACGATCGGGGCGGCGCCTCCGCCGCGCGAGCCGTGACCGTCCGGCAGGCGACCCCTCCGCGGCGCCCGTGACGGCCTCGCTCGATCTTGCCGAGTCGCTCGGCCTCACGGCCGACGAGCACGAGCGCATCGTCGCCACGCTCGGGCGCGAGCCGACCAAGGCCGAGATCGCGATGTACGCGGCGATGTGGTCGGAGCACTGCTCCTACAAGTCCTCCAAGATCTATCTGAAGACGCTCCCGACCGAGGGGCCGCGCGTCGTGATGGGCCCCGGCGAGAACGCCGGCGTCGTCGACATCGGCGACGGCCTCGTCGCGGTGTTCAAGATCGAGTCGCACAACCATCCGAGCCTCGTGGAGCCGGTGCAGGGCGCGGCGACCGGGGTCGGCGGGATCGTCCGCGACATCGTCTCGACCGGAGCGCGTCCGATCGCGATCCTCGACCCGCTCCGCTTCGGCGCCCTCGACGAGTGGCGGAACCGCTGGCTCCTCGGCGGCGTCGTCGCCGGCATCTCCCAGTACGGCAACTCGATCGGCATCCCGACGGTCGGCGGCGAGGTCCAGTTCGATCCGTGCTACCGGGGCAATCCCCTCGTGAACGTGCTCTGCCTCGGGATCGGGCGCGCCGACCGGGTGATCCGCGCGCGCGCCGAGCGCGTCGGCGCGGTCGCGCTCCTCTTCGGCAACAAGACCGGCCGCGACGGGATCGGCGGGGTGAGCGTGCTCGCCAGCCGCCCCTTCGACTCCGAGGCCGAGGCGAAACGCCCGAGCGTCCAGGTCGGCGACCCCTTCGCCGAGAAGATCGCGATCGAGGCCTGCCTGGAGCTGGCCGAGCGCGGCCTCTTGATCGGGCTTCAGGACCTCGGCGGCGCGGGGCTGTGCTGCGCGACCAGCGAGACCGCGTCGCGCGCGGCTCTCGGGATGGAGGTCGACCTGGACCAGGTCCCGCTTCGCGAGGACGACATGGAGCCGTTCGAGATCCTCACCTCGGAGTCGCAGGAACGGATGCTCGCGATCGTCGCGCCGGAGGACGTGGCCGAGGCCGTGGCGGTCTGCGCGCGCTGGGGAGTCACGGCGGTCGCGGTCGGCAAGGTGACCGAGGGCGACCTGGTGGTGAACCGCCGGGGCGAGGTCGTCGCGCGCGCGCCGGCGCGCTCGCTCGCCGACGAGGGCCCGACCTACCACAGGCCGGCGCGCCGGCCGGAGTGGCTCGACGAGCTGCGCGCGCGCGATCCTCTCGCGCTCCCGGCGCCCGACGACCTCGGCGCGGCCCTGCTCGACCTGCTCGCCTCTCCGAACATCTGCTCGAAGCGCTGGGTGTTCGAGCAGTACGACTCCCTGGTGCAGCACGGCACGCTCGCCGGCCCCGGCGGGGACGCCGCCGTGCTCCGCGTGCCCGGCACCGGCAGGGCGCTCGCGCTCTCCACAGACGGGAACGCCCGGTACTGCCTGCTCGACCCGCGCCTCGGCGCCGCGCACGCCGTGGCCGAGGCCGCGCGCAACGTCGCCTGCTCGGGCGCGCGCCCGGTCTCAGTCACCAACTGCCTCAACTTCGGCAACCCCGAGGACCCGGGCGTGATGTGGCAGTTCGCCGAGGCCGTCGCCGGCATGGGCGAGGCGTGCCGCGCGCTCGCCACGCCGGTCACCGGCGGAAACGTGAGCTTCTACAACCAGACCGAGGGCGAGAACATCCACCCGACGCCGGTGATCGGGATGCTCGGCGTGATCGAGGATGCCTCGCGCGCGCTCGGGATCGCGTGGGGCGCGGGGCGCGCCGTGGCGCTTCTCGGCGAGACGCGCGCGGAGCTGGGCGGCTCGGAGTGGGCCTGGGCGACTCACGGGTTCGCCGGCGGCGCTCCCCCGTCGCTCGACCTCGAGGCGGAGAGCCGGCTGGTCGATCTCCTCGCCTCCCTGGCGGAGCGGGAGCTGATCGAGAGCGCCCACGACTGTTCGCAGGGCGGGCTCGGGGTGACCCTCGCCGAGTGCGCGATCGCCTCGGGCATCGGGGCGATCCTCGACCCGGCGACGGATCTCGCGCCGCACGCCTGGCTCTTCTCCGAGTCGGCGACCCGCGCCGTGGTCACCTGCGCGCCCGAGCGCCTCGACGACGTTCTCAGGACCGCGCGCGCCGCGGGAGTCCCGGCGGCGGCGCTCGGCGAGACCGGAGGCGCGGCGCTCGAGATCCGCGGGGTGCTCCGGATCGAGACCGCGGCGCTCGCGCGCGCCTTCGAGGGCGCGCTCCCCGCCATGCTCGGCGCGTAGCGCGACCTCACTCGGGGCGCGCCCAGATGTTAGACTGACCCACGATGGGCACCGAGTCTCCCCGTGAGGAATGCGGCCTCTTCGGCGTCTGGGCGCCGGGGGAGGAAATCGCGAGGCTAACCTTCTTCGGCCTGTACGCGCTGCAGCACCGCGGACAGGAATCCGCCGGGATCGCGGTCGCCGACGGCACGGGGATCCTGGTCGACAAGGACATGGGCCTCGTCGCCCAGATCTTCACCGAGCGCCGCCTCGCCCCCCTCCAGGGACACCTCGGGATCGGGCACGTCCGCTACTCGACGACCGGGTCGAGTCGTTGGGAGAACGCGCAGCCCTCCTTCAAACCGGCGGCGCGCGGCAGCGGTGTGGCGCTCGGCCACAACGGGAACCTGACCAACACGCGCGAGCTGGCGGCGCGCGTGAAGCACCGCGGCCCCGGGCCGCGCGCGACTACCGACTCCGACATCGTGGCCTCGCTGCTCGCCGAGCACCCGGCCGACGACCTCGAGGATGCGATCGCCGAGACGATGCCGCAGCTTCGGGGCGCCTACTCGTTCCTCGCGATGGACGAGCGGACCGTCTACGGCGCGCGCGATCCCTACGGGGTGAGGCCGCTCGTGGTGGGGCGCCTCGCAGGGGGCGGATGGATCCTTGCGAGCGAGACGTGCGCGCTCGACATCGTCGGCGCCTCGTACGTGCGCGACGTCGAGCCCGGCGAGCTGGTGACGATCGACGAGCGCGGCCTGCGCTCCCGGATCTTCGCGAAGCCGGACCCGAAGCTCTGCCTCTTCGAGTTCGTCTACCTCGCCCGCCCCGACTCGGTCCTGTACGGCCGCAACGTCCACGAGGTGCGCCGCGAGCTGGGGCGCCTGCTCGCCCAGGAGTCCCCCGCCGAGGCCGACCTCGTGATCGGCGTGCCGGACACCGGTCCGGCGGCGGCCGGCGGTTTCGCGGAGATCTCCGGGATCCCCTACGGGGAAGGGATCGTGAAGAACCGGTACGTCGGGCGCACGTTCATCCAGCCGACCCAGACGATCCGCCAGCTCGGGATCCGCCTGAAGCTGAACCCGCTGCACGAGGCGATCCGCGACCGGCGACTCGTGGTCGTGGACGACTCCATCGTGCGGGGCAACACGACGCGGCAGCTCGTGCGGATGCTCCGGGAATCCGGCGCCCGCGAGGTGCACCTCCGGATCACCTGCCCGCCGATCCGCTGGCCCTGCTTCTACGGGATCGACATGGCCACGCGCGCGGAGCTGGTCGCGAGCGACCTTGCCGTCGAGGAGATCCGCCAGTACGTCGGCGCCGACTCCCTCGCCTACCTGTCGCTCGCCTCGCTCGTGAAGGCGACCGGGAGCCCACCCGACCACTTCTGCCGCGCGTGCTTCGACGGCATCTACCCGATCTCGATCCCCGAGGACACCGAGGCGCCGAAGCTGGTCCTCGAGGAGCGCTAGCCGTGGCGCACGAACGCGCGCCCGGCGCCGCCTACCGCGCCGCCGGCGTGGACGTCGCCGCCGGGGAACTCGCCGTCGAGATGATCCGGGAGCGTGCGCGCGCCGCCACCCGGCCGGAGGTCCTCGGCGACATCGGGGGGTTCGCGGCCGCGTTCGCCCCGCGCCTCGCGGGACTTGCGGAGCCGGTGCTCGTCTCGGCGACCGACGGGGTCGGCACGAAGCTGGCGATCGCCCAGACGCTCGGCCGCCACGACACCGTGGGGCTCGACCTCGTCGCCGGGGTAGTGGACGACCTCGTCTGCCAGGGCGCCGAGCCGCTGTTCTTCCTCGATTACCTCGCGTGCGGGCGCCTGGTCCCCGAGCGCGTCGCCGAGATCGTCGGCGGCATCGCCGAGGGCTGCCGCGCGGCCGGATGCGCGCTCGTCGGCGGCGAGACGGCCGAGCACCCGGGCGTGATGGGGGAGGACGAGTACGACCTGGCGGGGTTCGCCGTGGGAATCGTCGAGCGCGAGCGCATGCTCGGCCCCACGCGCGTGCTCGAGGGAGACGCCGTCGTCGGGCTCGCCTCGAGCGGGCTGCACTCGAACGGCTACTCGCTCGTGCGGAAGCTGATCCTCGACCACGACCTCGATCTCTCCGAGGAGGTCCCGGCGCTCGGCCGCACGCTCGGCGAGGAGCTGATGCGCCCGACCCGGATCTACGCGCCGGCGCTCCTTGCGCTCATCGAGAAGACGGAAGTGCATGCTGCCGCCCACGTCACGGGGGGCGGGATCGAGGCGAACGTGGCGCGCGCGGTGCCCCCCGGACTCGCCGCGGTCCTGCGCGCGGGGTCCTGGCCGGAGCCTCCGATCTTCGAGCACCTGCGCCGGATCGGGGGGCTCACGCGCGCGGAGATGACCGGGACGTTCAACTGCGGGCTCGGGATGGCCGTCGTGGTCCCCCGCGGCTCGGCGCCCGAGGCGATCGCGCTGCTCGAGACCCGTGGCGAGCGCGCGTTCCTCGTGGGAGAGATCGCCGCCGGCGAGGGAGCGAGGATCGAAGGATGAGCGCGCCGCGGCACCGGAAGGTGGAAGCCTCTCTCGAGACGATCGAGCGGGCACGGCGGAGCCTCTGGCGCACGGCGTTCGTGATCCTCATCGCATTCTCTCTCGCCGTGGTCGTCGTCTCCTACTGGTCCGACTCCCTCCCGGCGGCGCTCGGCGACCTCGCGAACCTCTCGGCGCTGCGGTTCGTGTTCCTGCTCCTCGCGCTCGGGTTCATCGCCTACGCGATCGAGCGCGAGAGGCACTTCCAGCGGTTCACGAAGATGCTCGTCGAGGAACGCGGGCGGGTCGAGTCGCTCGAGGCGCGGCTCCGCGAACTCTCGGCCCTCGCGGAGGTGTCGGACGGGCTCCGGGACATCCTCGACGAGGACGAGATGCTCCAGGCCATCGCGCGCTCGGCCGGTGGACTGGTCGGGGCTCCGCGCGCGGCCGTCCTCATCGCCGACCCGGACGAAGGCGTCCTCCGGCCTCGGGCCGCGTTCGGACCGCCTCCCGAGGAGCCGGTCTCGGAGATCCCGATCGAGGGCGGGCCCCTGCCCTCGGCCGCCTTCTCGCGTGGGGGCACGAGGATCGAGCCCGGACCCGAGGTGGCCTGGGCCGGCCCCGGCCCGAGCCTCGCCGTCCCGCTCATCGCCCAGGACCGAGCGCTCGGCGTCCTCTGGGCGGGGGGCGGCGGCCCGGCGCTCGGCGAGTACGAGCGCCGTCTGCTCGGTCTCGTCGCCGACCAAGCGGCGGTCGCGCTGGCGAACGTGCGCGCCTACGCCCACGAGCGCGAGAGCGTCCGGCGCCTCGCGGAACTCGACCGGATGAAGACCGACTTCATCGCGACGATCACCCACGAGCTGAAGACGCCGCTCACCTCACTCCTCGGGTACATGACCATCCTGCGGCGGCGCGGGGACACGCTACCCGCCGAGCAGCGCGAGGAGTTCTTCGGGATCATGTCGCGCCAGGGCGAGCGGATCCTGCGACTGATCGAGGAGCTGCTCCAGTCGTCCCGGATCGAGGCCGGCGCCGGCCGGCTCCGCCGCGAGCACCTGGACCTCGCCGGACTCATCGACACCGTCGTCACCCAGATGCGCTCCGTTGCGCGCGAGCACTCGATCTCCGTGTCCGTCCCGGTCCAAGACCTCGGAATCTACGGGGACCCGATCGCGATCGAGCACATCCTGAGCAACCTGCTCGACAACGCGCTCAAGTACTCGCGCGCGGACGGCACCATCGCCATCGAGGTCGCCGACGGCTGCGGCGAGGTGCGCGTCTCGGTGTCCGACGAGGGGATCGGGATCGCCGAGGAGGACTTGCCGCACATCTTCGACCGTTTCCGCCAGGCGTCCGGAGGCGGGCGTGGGCGCGGGAGCGTCGGCCTCGGTCTCTACATCGTGCGCGGGCTGGTGGAGGCGCACGGCGGCCGCGTCTGGGCCGAGTCGAATCAGGGTCGCGGCTCGATCTTCACGTTCTCGCTGCCGAGGCGGCGGGCGCGCGCCGGCGAGGCGGCGGCCGACGGGGAGATGCGCGCGGAGGCCGCACAAGAGGACGCCGCGCCGGCGCCGATAAGCGTCGCCGACCCAATCGACTTCCCCGCCTGAGTTCTGGCCGACCGGAAGGAGGGCCTGATGGACGGCAACGTGAGCATGAGGGAGATCGCGGCGGCGCAGATCGCGAGCGTGCGCACCACTGTGTCGCTCCCCGAGATCGGCCCGGCGCACGAGCGGGCCTTCATGGAGATCTTCTCCTACCTGGGCCGCTCCGGAGTCGTGCCGGCGGGCCCCCCGATGTCCATCTACCACGACCCCGAGTTCAACGAGGAGGCGATCGACATCGAGATCGGCGTGCCGATCGCCGGGACGGTTGCGGGCGAGGGGCGCATCACGTCGCGCCGGCTCGACGGCGGCCCGGCCGCCGTCACGCTGCACGCCGGGCCCTACGAGCATGTCCACCGTGCGTACCGGGCGCTCCAGGCGTGGATGCAGGCGCGCGGCCACGAGTCGGCCGGTCCACCGCGCGAGATCTACCTCGCCGGCCCGCCGCAGATCTCCGATCCGGCCGAGTACCGGACCGAGGTGATCTGGCCGATCCGCTGAGCGCACGATCACTCCTCACAAGAGGTTCGGAGCAAACCATTGCCGTTTCTTTGACAACCGCTTGCCTTCCCCTGTCAGAGAATCGGGCATACTCCGCCGGGTCGGCCCCGGCTGGGCCCTACGAGAAAGGAAGAGCATGCATCCGTCTTTCGACACCCGACTGCCGCGCAGCCCCGCGATCGTCCTGGCCCTTCTGTTCGCCCTTCTCACCGTGGCGGCCTCTCCGTCCGCGGCCGCGCCCCCTCCCTGGGCTCCGGCTGCGACAGCGGCCGTCCACCCGGGAGTGCAGACCTACAGCAACGGGAGCCAGTGCACGGCGAACTTCGTATTCGGCGACGGGACGAACGTCTACATCGGTCAGGCCGCCCATTGCACCGGGACGGGTGGCAGCACGGCGACCAACGGCTGCACCTCGCCCTCCCTTCCCGTCGGCAGCCAGGTTCAGGTCGGAGGCGCCTCCAACCCGGGCGTCATGGTCTACAACTCCTGGCTCACCATGCAGGCTCTACACGAGGCGGACGCAAACACCTGCCAGTTCAACGACCTCGCCTTGGTCCAGCTCGATCCCGCCGACCTGGCCGCGGTGAATCCCTCTATCCCCGTGTGGGGCGGGCCGGCAGGACTCAACACCACGGGGACGGCGCTCGGCGACTACGTCTACAGCTACGGCAACTCCTCGCTGCGCCTCGGGCTCACCCTGCTCAGCCCCAAGAAAGGGGTGAGCCTCGGCGACGGCGGAGCCGGCTGGAGCCACGCGGTCTCGACTGCGTCCCCTGGGGTCCCCGGAGATTCGGGTAGCCCCTTCCTCGACGCCGGAGGCAACGCCCTCGGAGTCCTGAGCACGCTGAACGTCGGCCTTCCCAGAGGCGTCTTCAACGCGGCCGGCGACCTGTCCAGGGAGCTCGCCTACATGCACGCCCACTCGACCCTGACAAGCGTGCAGCTCGTGCCGGGAGACGTGCCGTTCAACGGCAACCGGCTCCCGATCGGATAGGGGTAGGGATGACGCTCACAACGCCCGCCGCGCGCAAGACCCGTTCCATCGTCGCCGCCGGTCTCTTCCTTGCGTTCCTCTCGGCCCCGATCGGCACGGCCGGTGCCGCGATACCGCCGGGCCCCGTGGCGTGGGTGGCCCGGTACAACGGCACCGGAAACGGCTGGGACGTCTCCTATCCCGTCACCACGAGCTACGACGGCTCCCGGGTGTTCGTCGCCGGGCGCAGCCCCGGCTCAGGCACCTCGGACGGTCTTGCGACCGTGGCGTACAGCGCGGCGACCGGGGGGGAGATCTGGGCCGCGCGCTACGACGGTCCCGCCCGTGGGTTCGACGGCGCCTACGCGCTCGCCGTGAGCCCGGACGGAGGCCGCGTGTACGCGGCGGGCGCGAGCGCGAGTTCGGGCTCGAACGTGGACTTCGCGACCATCGCGTACGACGCGGCGACCGGATCCCAGATCTGGGCTGCACGCTACGACAACGGCCCCGGTGCCGGCTGGGACGGGGCCGCCTCCGTCGCCGTGAGCCCGAACGGCGCGCGCGTTTTCGTCACCGGCCGCTCGGTCGGGACCGGCACGCTCGACGATTTCGCGACCGTCGCCTACGACGCCGCGTCGGGATCTCAGCTCTGGGTCGCACGGTACAACGGCCCCGGCAACGACTGGGACCAGCCGTACGGAGTCCTCGTGAGCCCCGACGGCGCCCGGGTGTACGTCGCCGGCGGAAGCTGGGGCGGCCCAACGAGCGCCGACTTCGCGACCGTGGCCTACGACGCGGCGACGGGGGCGCAGGTCTGGGTCGCGCGCTACGACGGGCCGGGGAGCGCGTGGGACGAGGCGCACTCGATCGTCGCGACCCCAGACGGAGCGCGCGTCTTCCTCACCGGCCAGAGCATCGGGTCGGGGGGTGTTCGTGACCGGTGGGAGCTTCGGGTCCGGGACCGCCTACGACTACGGGACGGTTGCCTACGACGCGGCGACCGGCGAGCAGCTCTGGGTCGCGCGCTACGACGGGCCGGGGAGCGCGTGGGACGAGGCGCACTCGATCGTCGCGACCCCAGACGGAGCGCGCGTCTTCCTCACCGGCCAGAGCATCGGGTCGGGGACGGGCTGGGACTTCGCGACCGTCGGATACGACGCCGCGACCGGGCGGCAAGTCTGGACGGCGCGCTACGACGGCCCGGGGAGCGCGTGGGACGAGCCCGCGGGTCTCGCCCTCAGCCGGGACGGGTCCCGACTCTACGTGACGGGCGAGAGCCTCGGCATCGGATCGTCGTTCGACTTCGCGACCGTCGCCTACGACCTCTCAAGCACCTGCTCCTCCGGGGCGAACGAGCTGGGGCGCGCCTCGGCGCTCGCGCACGGGACCGTCGAGCCCGCATCCGGGCCGGCGGGCCCCACAGCGCACGAAGCGAGCTGCTCCGTGCTCGTCCCGGCCGGCCTGTAGCGCGCGTCAGAGCATTCCAAGATCCGAACAGATGTGGTCAGGCCGATCCGGCAAGCGCGGGCGGGAGACAGGTCGCCGCGATGTGGTCAGGCGGCGGGGATACTGGCATCGGCATTACTTGCAAACACTTGCCATACTAGACTTACCAAGGTAGGATATCCCTGAAATGAATGGTGCAACCGAGCCGATACCGGAATTCAGATCTCGCCTTACCCGAAAGGGGCAGGTGACCATCCCCAAACCGATCCGCCACCTTCTCGGCGTGGTCGCGCATGACGCCGTGGCATTCGTCGTCGAGGGCGACTCGATCCATATCAAGCGCGTCCAGTCGACCAGAGTTGGGACAACAGCCGGGGTGCTCGCCCGCTACCTCCGGGCCGCGCCCGAGAGCGCGGAAACCCTTCGCGAGGCGGCCGAGCGGGCCGTGGCGGCGGAGGCGGTCCACCGGTCCGGCGGCGGATGAGCCTCGTCTTTCTCGACACCAACGTCCTGCTCCGGCATCTCCTCCAGGATCACCCGGAGCAGAGCCCCAAGGCCACGGCGTTCCTGGCGCACGTGGAGAGCGGGGACGTTCGCGCGCGAACCTCGGACACGGTGGTCTTCGAGACGGTCTTCACGCTCCAGAGGCACTACGGAGTGCCGCGGGAAGAGATCCGTGACGCGCTCCTGCCCCTCATCGAGCTTCCCGCGCTCGTGCTACCGGGAAAACGGCGCCTCCGAAAGGTCTTCGGGCTCTACGTCGAGCATGGCCTGCCCTTTGCCGACGCCTATCACGCGGCGCTCATGGAGCGCCTCGGTCTCGACGAGATCGCGACGTTCGACGACCACTTCGACCGCGTCCATGGAATCCGCCGGTCATCCTGTCTTCTCCAAGATTCGGGACCGGCCGAAACGTAGATCTCGACCGCGCGGAGGGTATTGCGGCGGCCGCTACAACATCCCGAGCAGGCGCGCGGGGTGCTCGACCAGATCGCCGAGGCGCCGGAGGAACCGGCCGGCCTCGGCGCCGTCCACGATCCGGTGGTCGAAGGTGAGCGCAAGCGTGACCACGTCGCGTGCGAGGATCTCCCCGCCCACGACCCACGGACGCTTCACGATCGCGCCGAGCGAGAGGACGGCGCACTCCGGATGGTTGATGATCGGAGTCCCCGACTCCATCCCGAACGAACCGACATTGGTCACGGTGATCGTCGAGCCGAGCAAGTCGGCCGGGCCGATCGATGCGTCCCGTGCCGCCGCGACGAGCCGGCGAATCTCCGCGGCAAGCTCGAAGATGCTCAGGCGGTCGGCATCGCGAATCACCGGGACCAAGAGCCCCCGGTCGGTGTCGCTCGCGATCCCCACGTGGTAGGCGCGCTTCACGACGATCTCTCCGGAGTCCTCGTCCCAGGAGGAGTTGACCCACGGGTGGTGGAGGAGCGCGACCGTGAGGGCCTTCACCACGATCGCGAGCGGGGAGAGCCCGCTCGCCTGCACCTCCGGGGCCCGCAGCAGCTCCGCGCGCAGGGCCATGAGATCCGTCGCGTCAACCGCGAGCCATTCGGTGACGTGCGGGATGGACGTGTAGCTCTTGACCATCTTCGCGGCGATCGAGCGGCGGATCGCACGCACCGGGATCCGCTCCTCGATCGGTCCGGCCGCGCCCTCCCGCCGTGGACCCGCGGGGGAGGCGGCGCGGGGCGGCGCGGCGGCGGGGGCCGGCGGCGCCTTCGAGGCGGCCGTCACGTCCTCGCGCGTCACCCGGCCGCCCGGCCCGGTGCCGCGAACCGAGTCGATGTCGACGCCGAGATCGCGCGCGAGCTTGCGGACCGGCGGGGTCGCGAGCGCGGCGGCACGCCCCGCGGGCGCGTCGGCGGTGGGCGCCGGCGGAACCTCGGCGGGGGCTTCCGCACCGCGCCGCCCGATCGGGCCGCGCCGGCGGCGCCCGCCGCCCTCCTCCGGCCCGTAGCCGACGAGCACTTCGGTTCTCTTCGGGCCGGATCCTGCCCCGGCCTCGGCGAGGAACGTGACGAGCACGGACCCCACCTCGACCCGGTCGCCTTCGGCGCCGTGAAGGGTCCGCACCACGCCGGCAAACGGAGAGGGGATCTCGACGAGCGCCTTCTCGGTCTCGACCTCGACGAGCGGCTGGTTGAGCGCGACGCGGTCGCCCACCTTCACGCGCCACGAGACGATCTCCGCCTCCGTCAGGCCCTCGCCCAGATCCGGCAGCCGGAACTCGCGCGTCTCCTCGGCCATGAGCATCCCCCGCGGATCAGTAGTTGAGCACCGCGTCCACCGCATCGAGCACGCGGTCGAGATCGGGCAGGTACAGGTCCTCGAGCTTCGCCGGCGGGTACGGGATGTCGTAGCCGCCCACCCGCAGGACCGGCGCCTGCAGCGACAGGAAATCATCCTCCATGATGCGCGCGGCGAGTTCGGCCCCGAAGCCGCCGGTCACCTGAGCCTCGTGGACCACCACCGCGCGCCCGGTCTTCCGCACGCTCGCCTTCACCGTCTCGAGGTCGAGCGGCACGAGCGAGCGGAGGTCGATCACCTCGCAGGAGACACCGTCTGCCGCCGCCTCCTCGGCCGCCTCCTCGGCCGTGCGCACGCACGGACCGTAGGTGATGATCGTCGCATCGGTCCCCTCGCGCGCGACCCGCGCCCTCCCGAGCGGCAGGCCGTTCGCGACGGGCAGGTCGACCTCGGCGCGAATCCAATACCGCCGCTTCGGCTCGAGGAAGATCACCGGGTCGGGGTCCTCGATCGACTCGACGAGGAGCGAGAACGCGTCGGCCGGGTTCGACGGGCTGACGACCTTGAGGCCCGCGGTGTGCGCGAAGTAGGCCTCCGGGCTCTCCGAGTGGTGCTCGACGGCGCCGATCCCGCCGCCGTAGGGGATGCGGATGACGATCGGGAGCGGAAGGATGCCGCGCGTGCGCGAGCGGAACTTCGCGCAGTGGCTCACGATCTCCTCGAACGCGGGGTAGGTGAACCCGTCGAACTGCATCTCGGCCACGGGCTTGAACCCGTAGATCGCGAGCCCCACGGACGCCCCGACGATCCCCGACTCCGCGAGCGGCGTGTCGAGCACCCGATCCTCGCCGAACTCCTGCTGCAGCTTGTCGGTGATCCGGAACACCCCGCCGAGCCGGCCGACGTCCTCGCCGAGCACGATCACCCGCGGGTCCTTGCGCATCGAGTGGCGGAGGGCCTCGTTCAGGGCCTGGGCGAGCGTGATGGTCGGCATCCCTAGCCCTCCCCGCCGCGCGCCTGGAGCCGTCGGAGACGCTCGAGCTGCCGCTCGAGCACGGGCGGGCGAACCGCGTACACGTGCTCGAAGAGCTGCTCCGCCGGAGGCGGTCCGGCTCCGACGATCGCCTCTCGCAGGCGCGCGGCGGCCTCGTCCGCCTCGCCGGCGCAGCGCGCGACGAAGTCGCCGGTCAGGAGACTTTCCCGTTCGAGATACGCGGCGAAGCGGTGGATCGGATCCAGCCGCTTCCAGCTCTCGACCTCCTCGGCGCCCCGGTAGCGCGTGGGATCATCGGCGGTCGAGTGAGGTCCCATCCGGAAGGTCATCGCCTCGATCAGGGTCGGACCGCCCCCTTCGCGCGCGCGGCGCACCGCCTCCTTGGTCACCGCGTGAACGGCGAGCACGTCGTTTCCGTCGACGCGCACGCCGGGGAAGCCGTAGCCGAGCGCCTTGGAGGCGATCGTCGGCGCGGCGGTCTGGCGCGCGGTCGGGAGCGAGATCGCGTACTGGTTGTTCTGGCAGAAGAAGACGACCGGCGCGCGCCAGACCCCGGCGAAGTTGCAGCCCTCGTGGAAATCCCCCTCGCTCGTCGCGCCGTCGCCGAAGTAGACGATCACGACCACGTCGGACCGGTCGAGCTTCGCGGCGATGCCGAAGCCGGCGGCGTGCAGCGGCTGGGTCCCCACCGGCACGCAGTACGGCGCGAAGCGGTGTTTGCGGAAGTCCCATGTTCCGCCGTGCCATGTCCCCCGGAACATATGGAGGATGTCGGCCGGATCGATCCCCCGCAAGAGCGCCGGGCCGAGTTCCCGGTAGGAGGGGAAGATCCAGTCCGTCGGCTCGAGCGCGTAGGCGCTCCCGATCTGCGCGGCCTCCTGGCCGAGACACGGGCAGTAGACGCCCAGCTCGCCCTGGCGCTGGAGGTTCGTGGACTCCTCGTCGCAGCGCCGGGTGAGGACCATCAGCCGGTA
Organism: Acidobacteriota bacterium; assembly: GCA_016208485.1. Lineage (GTDB taxonomy): Bacteria > Actinomycetota > AC-67 > AC-67 > AC-67 > JACQXY01. Next base: position 21,301 of record JACQXY010000014.1, read on the forward strand.
GATCTCGCGGAGATCCTCCTCCTTGAGGTCGATCGCGCGGTCGGCATCGGGGGCGATCGTCCCGTCGGGGGTGAGGATCTGGACGGCCTCGGTCGGCAGGGATCCGGGATCGACGACGCCCTTCATCCCCTCACATCCGCCCGAGGACCTCGCCTCTCAACAGCCCGAGCTGCCGGAGACGCTTCTCCATCACGCGCGGCCCCACCCGGAACGCCTGCGCGAGCGAGTCGAGATCGAGATAGGGATGGGCGTCCTCGTCCTCGCGAACCGCGCGCTCGAGCCAGGGCGGCGGCACGAGCAGCGCCGCCGCGAAGAGGTCGGCCTCCAGCTCCAGCTCGTGGGAGTCCCAGGAGCCGCCCCGCAGGCGCGGCTCGGCGCCGTGCAGGACGTGGTGGCCGATCTCGTGCGCGAGCCGCCAGCGCCCCCGCGTCGTGAGGGCCTGCTCCTGTCCCTTGATTCGCGTCCGTCCCCGCGCCGGGCGCGCAAGCCCCTCCCAAACGTCGGTGTTCAGGTGCCACGGGCGCTCGTGATGGAGACGGAGGTACGCGAGCACGCGCGCGAGGTCGGTCGGCGGGGCCTTCTGGCCCGCGTTGCGCAAGATCTGCCGGACCTTCTTCTCAACGGCCTGCATGGCGAGCCGTAGCCTACCCGAGCCGGCCCGGCGCCTTCCAAGGCAGCTCGGACATGGACCGGTGACGGCCACAGTCAGGACCCCGGCTGCCCACGTCTCCCAACCCTGCCCGACATGCCAACCAACCGCGGCGTACGTCTACACGGAGACGGAGCAGGGACCGAACAAGACCATCAACGTCCATTCGAACGAGGAGCCCGAGGAAGGACAGGGGTCGGGCGAGATCATCGACGTCGATTCCGGCTCGCCGATCTTCGTCCGGCAGATCGGACGCCCGCCCGGCGCCGGCACGTGCGTCGGGGAACCCGGCGGCTCCTGCTAGAGCAAGAGCGTTCCCGCGCGGCGAGCGCCACCCCCCGGCGAATGGAGCGCGGGCGAATCCGGGTGCTACCGTGGGCAACGTGAACGGCGCCCCCCGATCCAGAGTCGCCGCCCATGCCCGCGCAGGCGCGCTCTTCGGGGCGGTCGCGATCCTCGCGACCTCGTGCGGCGCGCGCTTCACCGCCGATGAGGCCGCAAGCGCGAACGCGGAGTTCGCGCTTGCGCCCGGGCAGACCCCGGCGCCCACCCCCGGCAGCGACATCGGCATCCCGGGGAGCAGCCTCGCGCCCACGCCCGGCTCGACCCTTGCGAGCATCACTCCCAGCGGAGGCGGAGGCGGGTCAGGCGGAGGTTCCGGTGGAGGCGGGTCGGGCGGAGGTTCCGGTGGAGGCGGCTCCGGGGGCGGAGGCGCGCCGGCAGGGCCCGGGCCTCATCCGGGCGTGAGCAACTCCGAGATCAAGGTCTGCTACCTGGTTCCGCTCTCCGGGGCGGCCCCGATCCCAACGAACTGGAGGGACGGGGCGAACCTCTACTGGGACGACCTAGGGACGAAGGGCGGCGTCCACGGGCGCAACGTGAAGCTCATCATCCAGGACACGACGTCGGACTCGGCGACCGCGCTCGCGCGCGCGCGCGAGTGCATCACGCAGGAGGCCTTCACCTTCGTGACCCTCGACCGGCTCGAGGTCGAGGCGACGGTGGGTCGTTTCCTGAACTCCAAGGGAATCCCCAACGTGCTCATCCAGGGACCGGCGACCTCGCCGATGGATCCCGGCTCGGACCAGACGAGCACATTCGCGATCACGATCGACCACCGCGCGCAGGGACGCCTGATCGCCGACTACCTCACCAAGGGGGACCTCGCCGGCAAGCGCTACTCGGTCGTACGGGAGGACGTGCCCGACCTCGTGCCCGGCGTCGCCGCTCTCAAGGCGCGGCTCAAGGAGAAAGGCATCTCCCTGGTCGCCGAAGCACAGGTCGACGGGCAGGGGAACGACTTCTCGGCGACCATCACGAAGCTCAAGAACGCCAACGCCGAGGTCGTGTGGTTCTACGGCGCCCCGACCCCGATGATCAAGATCGCCCAGCAATCACAGACGAACGACTACCACCCGGTCTGGTTCGGCAACTCGATCTCCTGGAACTTCAACACGGTGGCCCAGGTCGGGAACTCGAACGGGGCGCTCGACGGCGCGCGGGTGTTCTCGCCGTGGGTGTCCCTGTCGAGCCCGGCGGCCGACGAGTACAAGGCGGCCTGGAACAAGGCGCACGCCCCTCAGGCGGCGGACGACATCGGGCTCGTCGGCTGGGGGGTCGGCGAGGTGCTGCACTCGGCGCTGAGAGCCGCCGGACGCGACCTCGGGTACAACACCTTCCGGTCCGCCTTCCAGTCCTTGAACGTGACGCCGAAGACCTGGGCGCCCCTGCGCTTCGGACCGGGAGTTCGAGTGGGATCGTCCTCGATCATGGAGTTCCGCCTCACCGCGCCCCGCCAGGACCACTGGGAGCAGGTCGGGGCGTTCCGGAGCTCGTTCTAGAGCCCGAGCGGGAGAGACGATGCTCGCGTACATCCTGACCGGGCTCGCCAGCGGGGCGGCGTACGCGCTCATGAGCGTCGGCCTCGTGCTCGTCTACAAGGGCTCGAAGATCCTGTCGTTCGCGCAGGGAGAGATCGGCGCCTTCGGGATCTTCGTCGCGTGGACGCTGCACGACCACGGTCTGGCCGTGCCGCTGGCGGCCGCCGTTGGGATCCTCATCGCCGGCGGGCTCGGAGCGGCCGTCGAGCGGCTCGCGATCCGCCCGCTCGAGGGACGCCCGCCGCTCGCGGGGGCAGTCATGACCCTCGGAATCGCCCTCGCGCTCACCTACACCGAGGGTCAGATCTGGGGGATCAACATCAAGTCGTTCCCATCATCGGTGGGCACCTCCACCGTCTCGATCGGCGGGGCGGTCCTGTCGGCGAATAACTTGACCGCGCTCGCGCTCGCCGGGGCCACGGCGCTCGGGCTGTACCTGTTCTTCTCGCGCACTCGCTTCGGCCTCGCCGTCCTCGCCGCGACCGCCGACCCCAACGTGGCGCGGGTGCTCGGCGTCCCCGTCGCGCGCGTGTACCGGTTCTCCTGGGCGATCGGCGGGATCCTGTCCGGGTTGGCAGCAGCGATCCTGGTCCCGCAGTTCGGCGCGCTGATCCCCTTCCACCAGACCCTCTTCCTCGTGCGCGCGCTCGCCGGCGCCATCATCGGCGGGCTGGATTCGCCGCAGGGGGCCATCGTCGGGAGCCTCATCGTCGGGGTGGCCGAGTCGCTCACGCGCGGCTACGTCGCCACCGGCGGCGCAACCGACGTGGTGGTGTTCGGCCTCATCCTCGCCACCTTGGTCGTGCGCCCGCGGGGGATCTTCGGTGCCACGGCCTGATCGCCCCCGCCGTGCGGACCCTCGGAGGCTGCTCGGACTGGTCGCCGTTGCCGCGGCGGCGCTCCTGCCGGTCGCGATTCCGGCGAAGGCATTCGCGATCGCCGTGGTGCTGGTGAAGACGACCGGCGCGATGAGCCTGAGCACGCTCGTCGGGCAGGCGGGGCAGATGTCTCTCGGGCAAGGCGCCTTCGTCGGCGTCGGCGCGTTCGTCGCCCTGAACCTCGCCTCGCGCCACGCGCCGCTCCCGGTCGCCGTGCTCGGAGCCGTCGCGGCGGGAGCGCTCGTCGCCGCCGTGACCGGCCTGCCGAGCCTGCGGATCCGCGGCCTGCAGGTCGCCGTCACCACGCTCGCCTTCGGGGTCATGGCGGAGAAGTTCCTGTTCGGACAGCAGTGGTTCTCGGGCGGCGCCGGAGGGATCGGCGTCGACCGGCCGGTGCCGTTCGAGAGCGACCGCGCCGTGTACTATCTCGCCTTCGGCGCGCTCGCCCTGGCCTACTGGGTCGATGTCCGCGTTCGCGGGACCAAGGCCGGGCGCGCCTTCGTCGCGGTGCGCGACGGCGAGCCGCGCGCGCCCTCGTTCGGCGTGGAGCCTGGGCAGGCGAAGCTGCTCGCATACACCGTAAGCGGCGCGGTTGCCGGGCTCGCCGGCGCGATGTTCACCTACGTCGTCGGGCGAGCGACCCCATCGTCCTTCAACATCTACCTGTCGCTCAACCTCGTGGTGATCGTCATCGTCGGCGGGGTCGGCTCGCGCATCGGCGTGCTCGCGTCCTCGACATTTCTCCTCGCGCTGCCCGAGCTGCTCCCGAAGACGATCGGCAGCCTCAACCTCGACCCGGGGCGCCGCGCGCCGCTCATCGCGGCGTGGATGCTCGTCGTGATCCTCCGCGCGCTGCCGGGAGGGCTCGGCCAGCTCTTGGAGCGGATCGGGAACCGCCTGTTCGGCGCGCGCTCCGGCGCCGCCGTCGAGATGGGAGCCGACGCATCCGCAGTCCGGCCCGAGCAGGTCGCCACGCGCGCGAAGGAAGCCCGGTTCCTTCGGCGAGTGCCGCGCCCTCTGTCGCTCCGCATGCCCTCCCCCGCCCACCTGGACGCGAGCGGCGTCTCCGTGCGCTTCGGTGGGGTGCAGGCCCTGGACGCAGTGGATCTCGAGGTGCGCCGCGGGGAGATCGTCGGGCTGATCGGAGCCAACGGCGCGGGGAAGACGACGTTCTTCAACGCCGTCGGCGGTTTCGTCCCGGCGGCGGGCTCGGTCCGGTTCAAGGGCCGGGAGGTCCTCGCCTCGGCCGGATCAAGCCGCCCGCGATTCGGAGTGGCGCGCACCTGGCAGCAGATGGGGCTGCTGACGGCGGAGACGGTGGAGCAGAATCTGCTGCTCGCCCAACACTGGATCGCCTCGTATCCGGCGGGCGTGGGGATCCTCGGCTTCGGGGGAACGCCGGGAACCGAGCGGCAGCTCCGGCGCCGCGCGCGCGCCGCCCTCGCGATCTTCGGGCTCGAGGATCTCGCCGGTCACCGGGTCGGGGACCTTCCCTACGGGGTCATGCGCCGCTGCGAGATCGCCGCAGCCGTCGCGGCCGGCCCGGACCTGCTGATGCTCGACGAGGCATCCGCCGGCCTCGCTCCCGAAGAGGCGCGCGCGCTCGGCGATCAGTTCATGGCGCTGCGCGCGGAGCTGGGGCTCACCCTGCTCGTGATCGAGCACCACGTGCCGCTCATCGCGCGCGTGACCGACTACCTCTACTGCCTGGAGTCCGGCCGCCTGATCGCGCATGGGCCTCCGGCCCGGGTCACCTCCGATCCCAAGGTCGTCGAATCCTTCATGGGGCGCTCGGGCGTGGCGCCCACGGCGAGCGCCGTCGTCACTCCTCGGGTAGCGCGATGAACGAGGCCGCGCGCGAAGGACCGGTGCTCGCCGTCGAAGGGCTCGTGGCCGGCTACGGGCGGTTGGTGGTGCTGCACGGCATCTCGCTTCGCGTCCCCAAGGGGGAGGTCGTCGCGCTCATGGGATCGAACGGCGCCGGAAAGACGACGACGATGAAGGCGATCGTCGGGCTCCTCAAGCCGTTTCGAGGCAAGGTCCTGTTCGAGGACGCCGAGGTGACGCGCCTCTCCCCGGAGGCCCTCGTGGCGCGCGGCCTCGCGCTCGTGCCGGAGGGGCGCGGGATGCTTCGGGAACTGACTGTGCGTCAGAACCTCGAACTCGGCGGGTGGGTCGTCGGGCGCGACCGCGCGCGGATCGGCCGCGCGATGGAGCGCGCTTTCTCAACCTTCCCGGTCCTGGGCGACCGGCAGGCGCAGCTCGCCGGGACGCTCTCGGGGGGCGAGCAGCAGATGCTCGCGCTCGCGCGCGCGCTGATGTCCGAGCCGAAGATGCTGCTCGTCGACGAAGCCTCGATGGGCCTGTCGCCCTCGATGACCGAGGTCGCCTTCGACCTCATCCGACGCGTGAACGCCGAGCTCGGGATCTCGGTCCTGCTCGTGGAGCAGAACGTGCTCGCGCTCGAGCTGGCACACCGCGTCTACGTCCTGGAGAAGGGCGAGATCAAGGCGGAGGCCGGCCCGTCGGAGGTGCGCGACATGTCGGCCCGGCTCCGCGAAGCCTATCTCGGCACGGGGGGCGGCGGCCGTGCGTAGGCCGCGCCTCTTCGCCCCCGCCGCGATCGCGGGCGCCGGCGGCGCGTCGGCGGCGATCGGACTGGCGCTCGGGTTGCTCTTCGCCGGGCCGGTGGCGGCGCAGGTGCCTCCGGTTCCCACCCCTCCGGTCACCGTCCCGCCGGTCCCCGGCCAGTCCCCGACTCCCTCGCCCACCCCCACGGAGACCCCCACGCCCTCCCCGACGCCGTCGCCCACTCCCACAAAGAGCGAGACGCGACCTCCGGAGACTCCCCCCTCCGTTCCGCCGGCCCCGTTCACTCCGAGCATCCCCGACTTCGAGCTCCCGCCGAGACCGTCTCCGGCCGTCCCTTCCGCGGAACCCGCGCCGGCTCCGGCGGTCCCCCGGCCGACCGTCGCGCAATCGCTCCCGGCCGCATACGGCCTCGGGAGCGTCGGCCTCGTCGGCGCCGCGGTCGCCCTTCCCGCCGCGCTTGGCTTCACGCGCCCGCGCCGCCGGAGGCGCTTCACCGTCCCCGAGATCCCGCCGCCGGACCAGGAGGATGCCATGCCCAAGCAACCACGCCGCTGGCGGCTCGCCGCCGGCGCAGCTCTCATAGCCTCGGCCACGGTCGTGGCGATCGTCGGGTACTTGAAGATCAGCGTCGAGCCGTCCATCGCGCGGCAGATCCCCTACCTCGCGAGCGCCGGGCTCGGCGCGCTCATCCTCGCCGTCACCGGAGGAAGCCTGCTGATGGCCGACCAGATCCGGGCCGAGGACGACCGCGTCGAGGAGATCGAGCGCTCGGTCGAGAGGCTCGCCGAGCTGGTAGCTCCCACCGTCGAGCGGCCGGCGCGCGTGGAGGGAGGGGGTCGCTAGGCCGGAGCACTCAGATCGCGGGCAGGAGATCGAGCGCGCGGCCTCCCTCGGTGCGCAGGATCGAGAAGTGCCGGCGGTCGAGCGTCGCCACCTTGTCCTCCCCGAGCGCGGCGCAGGCGATGAAGACGGCGGCATCCACGAAGCCGAGCGGGAGGTCGTGGTACCTCTCTTGCATGCGCGCCGCGGCCAGAACGGCGGCGCCGTCGAGCGGGTAGACGGTAAAGGCGCCGGCGGCGACGTCCTCCGCGAAATCGAGCCACGCGCGCATCGTGGCTCGCCTGCGGAACAGGTACTCGAGCTCCACGAACACCGGAGCCGGGATCACGAGCGGCTCCGCCGCGTCCTCGATCAGCGCCCGGCAGGCCGAATGCTCATCCTCGTCGGAGACGTGCGCGGCGAACAGGGCGCTCGTGTCTAGGACGAGGGCCACGAAGCGGCCTCCGTGAAGATCAGGTCCGGCTCATCGGCGATCCGCCGCGCCAGGCGAGGTCCGCGACCGCGCACGGCATCGAGGCGCGGCTTGGGATGGCGCGGAGGGGCGACGTCGCCCCACTCGGCAAGGCCGAACGTGTTCGGAGCGACGCGGCGAAAGACGGCCGGATAGCGGGGCAGGCGCGCCGCGAGCTGGAACTCGATCTGGTCCGGGCGAGCGTGCGACGAGCGCGGATGCCGCCACCCCGACGCCTTGATGCGCGCGCCGAGGTCCCGAACGTGCAGCGGGGCGCCGGCTGCGGCGAGCACGCGCCGGGCGGCGTCGTGCAGGGCCAGCCCTTCGAAGCTGCCCGCGCCGCCGTAGCGGGGAGCCCCCTCCGCGACCGTCGCCGAGCTCCCGGCCCGCCGGCCGAGCAACTCCTCGGCCTGCTGCTCGAGGCGCATCAGGTCGCGAAGGATGCGCGCCGCCTCGGCCGCGATCTCGGCGCCGGGGGCGTCCAGCACCGGCTTCCCGAGCAGGCCCTTCAACCTGCTTTGCATATCACTCATATGCTCCCTCACTCTCTTCATCTTAAAGTGAACCACCTCGGACTTGCCCGGTCAAGAGCCCGGCGAAGATCCAGGGTGGCGGAGACGCCGTCGAAGCCGGGCCGGGGGTCAGCGGGCGGCGCGCCGGCGGCGCTCGGCCTCCGCGATGCGCTCGCCGGCCATCCGGTCGGCCGCCTCGGACGGGGTTACGCCATCGTCCCGCGCGCGCCGGAACACCTCGCGCAACGTGCCGGGGATCCCCTCGGCCCGGGCGAGCGCGCGCGCGCGGTCGTAGCCGTGCAGCTCGTCCTCCACGTTGATCAAGCCGCCGGCGTTGATCACGAAGTCCGGCGCGTACAGGATCCCCGCGTCGGCGAGCGCGCGGGCGTGCTCGGGGCGCTCGAGCTGGTTGTTCGCTGCGCCGGCGATCGCGCGGCACTTGAAGCCTCCGATGGTCGCCGCGGTCACAACAGGGCCGAGCGCGCACGGCGCGAGCAGGTCGCACGGGATGGACAGGGCCTCCTCCGGGGGAACCACCTCGGCGCCCAGCTCCTTCGCCAGCGCCTCGACCGCCGCGCGATCGACGTCGGCGAGCGTGAGGCGAACTCCTTCGGCGGCAAGCAGCCGCGCGAGCGCCGAGCCGACCTTGCCGGTGCCCTGCTGAACGACGTGACGCCCCGAGAGCGACGGCTCGCCGAACGCCTCCTCGGCCACCGCGCGCATCCCGTGCCAGATCCCGTGCGCGGTCACCGGCGACGGGTCGCCGGAGCCGCGCGACGTGCCGGTGACGAAGCGCGTGGTCTCCGCGACGATGTCGAGGTCGACCACGGTGCTACCGGCGTCGGCCGTCGTGATGTAGGCGCCGCCGAGGCGGTCCACCGCGCGCCCGTAGGCCCGGAGAAGCTCGGGGGTCTTGTCCCGGCGCGGGTCCGCGATCAAGACGGCCTTTCCGCCGCCGGCCTCCAGCCCCGCCGCCGCGGCCTTGTAGGCCATCGCCTTCGCGAGCCTCAGGGCGTCGCGGAATGCCGCATCCTCCGAGGGGAACGGGTAGATGCGGGTTCCGCCGATCGCCGGGCCGGGGGCGGTCGTGTAGACGGCGATGATCGCGCGCAGACCGCACTCGGGCTCGTGCGCGAAGAGAACCTGCTCGAACTCGCCGGAAAGCGAGGAGAAGACCTCCATGCCGCGCGCCAGTCTACTGCGACGGTGGGTCGGGAACGACGTCGGCCGATTCCTGCCCCGGAAGGCGCTTCTCCGGCGCGGGCTCGGCCTTCCGGAGCGACTCCTCGGGGATCGGCAGCGCGTTCAGCCGGTCCACCAGCCGGCGCAGCATCCCGAAGTGCATTCGGTCGAACGGCAGCGCAACTCTCGGCAGGTCGGGCACGTCGTCGTCGCGCACCTCCGCGGGAGACGCCTCGACCGGGACGATCGGCCCGGAGAGCATCTCGGCGAACTCCTCGGACAGCTCACGCAGCGCATCCTCGGGAGGCATCGCGTTCAGGCGCAGGACGAGCCGCCCGCCGACGTAGCGCTGCGAGTGATACACGCGGTAGAAAGTCTCGATCTCGCGAACCGCCTCCTCGGGATCGTCGACGAAGCGGAGGAGGCGCAAGTCCTCGTCGTCCACGAACCCCCGCCCGGCGAGATCCTCGCGCACGAAACGCTCGAACGCCCGCCAGTAGGTGCCGCCGGGAGTGTCGAGGAGCACGATCGGATGGAGGTCGCTCTTGCCGGTCTGGGTGAGCGTGAGCAGCTCGAAGGTCTCGTCGAGGGTGCCCCATCCTCCCGGCAGGAGCACGAACGCGTCGGCCTCCTTCACGAACATCAGCTTGCGGGTGAAGAAGTACTTGAAGTTGATGAGCTTCCGGTCGCCGGTGATGAACACGTTCGGCTTGGCCTCGAACGGCAGGACGATGTTGATCCCGAACGAACGGTCCGCGCCGGCGCCCAGGTTGCCGGCTTCCATCACTCCCGGCCCGGCGCCGGTGACGACCATCCACCCGCGCGCGGCGATCCTTCGCGCGAACTCGCGGGCCACCTCGTACTCGGGAGAGCCCCGCTCGACCCGGGCCGACCCGAACATGGTGACCTTGCGCTCCCTCCGGTAACGGGAGAAGACGCTGAAGGCGTAGCGCATCTCCTTGAGAGCCGAGTTGGCGAGCTTGCGGTCGAGCCGACTCACCGGGTCGCGCGCCAGGCGCGCGGCGGTGGCGAGGATCTCGAACGCGAGATCGCGGTCCTCGGCCGCGAGGTCCTCGACGAGGGCGCGGAGCCGCTCGTCGAGGTCGGCATCGCCGCTCGAATACGGGCGCCGGCGGCGCGCGCCCGTCCCGGGGATCTGCTCCTGCATTCCCCCATCGTACCGGCCCGGCGCCGGTCGGGACGGGGCTACACGGGAAGAGACACCACGAACCGCGACTCCCGGCCGAGTTCGCCCGAGGCCGTCACCTCGCCGCATCGCCTCCACAGGCAGGCTTCTTGGGGCGCACGCGGAAGCGGTAGCCCGCGCCGCGCACGGTCTCGACGTACCGGTACGCGGATCCATCCTCCACCTTGCGGCGGAGGTTCTTCACGTGCGTGTCGATCGTGCGTGTCTCCCCCAGGTAGGAGTATCCCCACAGGCGCTCCGCGAGCTCGACGCGCGTGAACAGCTTTCCCGGCTCCGCCGCGAGCGTGGCGATGAGCGCGAACTCCTTCGGCCGCAGGGTGAGCTCCTCCTCGCGGACCCAGGCGCGCTGGTCCTGCACCGCCAGACGCAAGTCGCCGAATGAGATCGCGTCCGGTGGAGCGACTGTGCGCACATGCACTCGCGATCGTCGAAGCAGAGCCTTGACGCGCGCGAGGAGCTCTTCCATGCCAAACGGCTTCGTCACGTAGTCGTCGGCGCCCGCTTCGAAGCCCCGCAGCTTCGACTCGTCCTCCGAGCGCGCCGTCAGCATGATGATGGGGACGTCGGGCCGGGTGGTACGCAGCTCCCGCGCGATCTGGAGGCCGTCCATGACCGGCAGCATGAGGTCGAGAACGACGAGGGACACGCCGCGATCTCTCGCCTCCCGCAAGCCCACCCCTCCGTCGGTCGCCACGACGACCTCGATATCCTGCCTGCGGAGGTTGTAGGCGACCATCTCGGCCATCGTGGGGTCGTCCTCGATGACCAGGATCTTGGGTTTCGTCATGGCCCGTTCCCGTCGCCCTCGATTCACGGTGAGTTCACATGCATTCCACCACACGCGCCTCGATTCCGCTCACGCTCTCGGTGAGCCGAATGAGTGCGCCGCAGGTCTTGATCGTCGAGGACGATCTGTCTCTCGCAGATGCCGTCCGATACGGGCTCGAGCGTGAAGGCTACTCGTGCACGGTGGTCGGCGACGGCCGGGATACCGTCGAGCGGTTCGAACGCGGCGGGATCGACCTCGTGCTCCTCGACCTCATGCTGCCCGGATTACCCGGGGTCGACGTGTGCCGCGCCATCCGCGAGCGTGGATCCACCCCGATCATCGTCATGAGTGCCAAAGACTCGGAGGTGGACAAGGTGCTCACGCTCGAGATGGGCGCCGACGACTACGTGACCAAGCCGTTCGGCATGCGAGAGCTGGTGGCGCGCGTCAGGGCGCTGTTGCGCCGCGCCGGCAGCGAGCACCGGCAGCCGGCCATCTCATCCAACGTGCTGGCGGCGGGGCCCGTCGAGATCGACGTCGAGCGGCACGTGGCTCGGAGTCGGGGCGTCCCCGTTGCGCTGCCGCCGAAGGAGTTCCTCCTGCTGGAGATGCTCCTCCGACGCGTCGGACGGCTCTGCACTCGCGACCAACTGATCGCCGAGGTGTGGGGCCCCGACTACTTCGGCGACACGCGAACCTTGGACGTCCACATCCGGCGCCTCCGGCACAAGATCGAGGGTGAACCGGCGAACCCTCGCCATCTCCGGACGGTCCGTGGGCTCGGATACAAGTTCGAGCCCTAGGCGGCCATGGAGTTCACGCCGAGTTCACCTCCGGTCCACCACCTCGCCTCCCACGCGGCTACGATCGGACTCCGATGCCTCCCGAGGGGCGGGGGCTCACGGAAGCCTGTTTCCGAGGCCTCGGCTCGCCGGCGCGGGCGCGGAGGGCGGCGCAGGAGGGAGAAAACAAGTTGGAGGGAGGAAAGGTGAACGGGAGGAAGATCGCAGTCTCGGTGGCGATGTTGACCTTGCTTGCCATCGTAGCCGCGGCATGCGGCGGGAACGACGCGGGCGGAGTGACGAACGACGCGCTCAAGAACCTCTCCGGGGACCTTGTGGCCGATGGCTCGAGCACGGTCGGCCCCATTACGTCCGCGGTGGCCGAGGAGTTCCAGAGGGCCGGCGCGACCGGCGTGAAGATCTCGGTCGGTATCTCCGGGACCGGCGGTGGGTTCAAGAAGTTCTGCTCCGACCAGGCCTCAGACAGGACGGACATCTCGGACGCGTCCAGGCCGATCAAGGACGAAGAGAAGGCGCTGTGCGCGAAGAACGGGGTGGAGTACCTCGAGCTGGAAGTCGCGACCGACGGCCTCTCGGTCATGGTGAACCCGCGGAACAACTTCGTGGAGTACCTCACCCTCGCCGAGCTCAACAAGATCTGGGCACCGGGCAGCAGGGTCAACAACTGGAGTCAGGTACGAGCCGGGTTTCCGGACAAGCCGCTGAAGCTCTACGGGGCGGGGACGGACTCCGGGACCTTCGACTACTTCACCGACGAGATCAACGGCGAGGAGGGGGCCAGCCGCTCCGACTACACCGCGAGCGAGGACGACAACGTGCTCGTCCAGGGGATCGCGGGAGACGCGAACGCGCTCGGCTACTTCGGCTACGCCTACTACGTACAGAACACCAGCAAACTGAAGCTCATCGGAATCGTCCCTGAGGGTGGTCGGCCGCCAGGGGTGAAGCCGTCCGAGTCAACGATCAACGACGGCTCCTACAAGCCGCTTTCCCGTCCGCTGTTCATCTACGTGTCGAAGGCCGCGATCGCCAAGCCTCAGGTGAAGGCGTTCATCGACTACTACTTCGAGAACGTGAACGAGCTGCTGTCGAGCGTCGGGTACATCCCGCTGCACGAGAGCGACTTCACCGCATCGAAGCAGGCCTGGTCGTCGGCGTCGGCCTAGCGGTATCCTTCGGGCCGGATGGCGACGACGTCGCTCAGGCTCCATCGGCGCCGCACCGGGGAGCGCGTCATCAAGGGCGCGCTCCTCGCGTGCGGTGTCGTCTCGGTCGCTACCACCGTCGGTATCATCCTGTCTCTGGCCTTCGAGACGGTCGAGTTCTTCCGCGCGGTACCGATCCTCGACTTCCTGACGGGCACCAGATGGGCACCGACCTTCAGTCCTTCGTCGTTCGGTGTACTGCCCCTGGTGGCGGCCACGCTCGTCATCGCCGGTATCGCCGTGGCGGTCGCCACACCGCTCGGGCTCGGCGCGGCCATCTACCTCTCGGAGTACGCGCGCCCGAAGACGCGGAAGATCATCAAGCCGACGCTCGAGGTCCTGGCGGGCATCCCGACCGTGGTCTTCGGCTACTTCGGTCTCCTGTTCGTCACGCCCGAGCTGATACAGCCTCTCGTGCCCGGCACGCAGGTCTTCAACGCGCTGGCCGCAGGAATCGTCGTCGGAATCGCGATCATCCCTGTGGTCGCCTCGATCTCCGAGGACGCGATGCGAGCGGTGCCGCGGAGCTTGCGTGAGGCGGCGTACGGGATGGGTGCGACGAAGCGCACCGTCGCGACGAAGGTCGTCGTCCCGGCGGCGTTGTCCGGCATCGCCGCGGCGGTCATTCTTGCGCTGTCGCGCGCCGTCGGGGAGACGATGATCGTCACGATCATGGCCGGAGGGCAACCCAACCTCACGGCCGACGTCAGACAGGGAATGCAAACGATGACCGCGTACATCGTCCAAGCGTCGCTCGGCGACACCCCACAGACGAGCATCGCCTACAAGACGATCTTCGCTCTGGGTTCAACCCTGTTCGTCATGACCCTGACCTTGAACATCATCTCGACCAGTATCGTCCGTCGATTCCGGGAACGGTACGAATGACGGCGATCGCTGAAGCGACTCGGCGGCCGCTCGCCACGGGCAAGCGCGCAGAGCGCTCTCTGCGCTCGCTGGCATTCACCCTCTTGTTGATGCTTTGCCTGCTCGTCGGGCTGCTCGCGCTGCTGATCCTGCTGATCGATGTGGTCAGGGACGGCGCCGGACGGCTCGATGGGAGCTTCGTCAACAGCCTCGACTCGCGTTTCCCCGACCGTGCGGGGATCAAGCCGGCGCTCATCGGCACGCTGTGGCTCATGCTTTTCGTCGCCGTCTTCTCCTTCCCGCTCGGCGTCGGAGCCGCCGTGTACCTGGAGGAGTTTGCCCCCAAGAACCGGCTCACGCGGTTCATCGAGGTCAACGTGGCGAATCTCGCCGCTGTGCCCTCCGTCATCTACGGGCTGCTCGGTCTCGCCGTGTTCGTTCGCTTCATGCACATGGGCCGGAGCATCCTCGCCGGAGCGCTGACCCTCGTGCTCTTGATCCTGCCGGTCATCATCGTCGCCGGACGGGAGGCCGTCCGGGCGGTGCCGCCCTCCATCCGCGAGGGAGCGCTCGCCGTGGGGGCGACCCAGTGGCAGGCCGTGCGAGACCAGACGCTCCCCGCCGCGATGCCCGGGATCCTGACCGGGGTGATCCTGGGCCTGTCGCGAGCGATCGGCGAAGCCGCTCCGCTGATCACGCTGGGTGCCCTGACGTATGTCAACTTCGTGCCGGGGCCGCTCGACCGGTTCTCGGCGATGCCCATCTTGATCTTCAACTGGATCAGCAGGCCGCAGGCAGGATATCACCGGGCAGCCGCGGCCGGGATCATCCTCTTGCTCGGCGTGCTCATGCTCATGAACGCGGTCGCCGTCTTCATGCGCAATCGCTATGAGAAGCGGTGGTGAATTCCCATCGCCAGCCCTGGAGACGATGACGCCATGGCCATCTCCGACCCGGTCGTGAAAGAGCTGCCCAGGAGTGGCAATATCTCGGGCATGCGAATCGAGACCCAGCGTTCCAGCACTGCCGAGCTACCGGAGGTTCGCGAGATCGTTTTTCGCCTCGAGGGCGTATCGGTCGCGTACGGTTCGAAGGTGGCCGTCCGCGACGTGACCCTGGACGTCGAGGCCCGGCAGATCACTGCCATCATCGGACCCTCGGGCTGCGGAAAGAGCACGCTGATCCGAACGTTCAACCGGATGAACGACCTCATCCCCGAGGCCAGCGTGTCAGGGCAGGTCCTCTACCACGGCGAGGATCTGTACGATGCGGAGGTCGACCCGGTTGAGGTCCGCCGGCGGATCGGAATGGTGTTCCAGAAGCCCAACCCGTTCCCCAAGTCAATCTTCGACAACGTCGCCTTCGGGCTCAGGGTGCACGGCATCACCGACGACATCCCCGGCCGCGTCGAGAAGGCCATCCGGGATGCCGCGCTCTGGGACGAGGTCAAGCGGGATCTCAAGCAGAACGCCTACGCACTCTCCGGCGGCCAGCAGCAGCGGCTGTGCATCGCCCGCGCGATCGCCGTCGAGCCGGATGTGATCCTGATGGATGAGCCGTGCTCGGCGCTCGATCCGATCGCCACCGCGAAGATCGAGGACCTGATGCGCGACTTGAGGAGCCGATACTCGATCGTGATCGTGACGCACAACATGCAGCAGGCGGCGCGGACCTCGGACATGACCGCGTTCCTGACCGCGGAGGTGGCGGAGGACGAGCACCGAACCGGCGTGTTGGTCGAGTACGGCCGCACCGAGGGGATCTTCACCCGGCCGTCCGACACCCGCACCGAAGACTACATCACAGGGAGGTTCGGCTGATGCCCGAAGCGCGTCTCCACTTCCACGAGTCCATGCGGAAGCTCGAGGACGAGGTCCTTCGGATGGGGGTGGCCGCCGCGGCCCAGCTGGAGCGCGCCCTCAAGGCGCTTGCGTCCGGCGACGGCGCTTCATGCGACGCCGTCGTTGCGAGTGACGACGAGATCGACGCCCTCTACCTCGACGTCGAGCATCGGATCCTCGACCTCTTCGCGCTCCAGACGCCGGTGGCGTCGGACCTCCGCTTGTTGACCTCGCTGCTGCACATCAATCTCCATCTCGAGCGCATCGCGGACATGGGCGTCAACATCGCCAAGATCACGAAGCTCACGGCCGGACTTCCCCGGAACCCCACCGTCCTGGCGCACCTCGAGGAGATGGGCGGCATCGCGCTGCGCATGGTGGCCGCCTCGATGGACGCGTTCGCCCGGCGCGACCTCGAGCTGTGCCGGAAGCTTCCGGGCATGGACGACCCGCTCGACCGCCTCAACCGCGGAATGCTCGAGGCCGTCCTCGAGACCTCCGGCGACCGGCGTTCCCTCGAGTGGGGTATCCGCATGCACGTGATCTCCCGGCAGATCGAGCGCGTCGGAGACCACGCCGTCGACGTCGGGGAGCAGATCGCTTTCCTCATCACGGGCATGTTCGAGGAGTTCACGGACGCGTCGCACCCTGAGATCGAACATCCCGCCGGAGCGTAGGTGCGTACCTGGCTCATCGCGGTCGTGGGAATCCGGCCCTCCCAGACGCGCCGCATGTTCCGCCGATGTTCTGCTCGTGTTCACAATCCGCATACATGGTGGCGCGGGAGCAAGGCCATGCACCCGACCGTTGAAGAGAGAACACCGAACGTTCGCAGAGACGTAACCTCTTCGGAACCAGCCAGCAACATGAGGTCGCTACCCTGACGTGCGATGGGGACGGTACGACGAATCAGGCCACCGAGACTCCAAGGGACGCCCCTCGCCCTGGTGTTGCGGACGACTCGCGAAAGTTCGAGCTCACGCGAATCTCGGAGCGTCATCGGGAGACCACCGTGCGACCTCCTGGGCGTTGCGCTCGCCACCAATCGTGCGACTGCCGAGATCCTCCTCCGGCATCTCGAGCACAGCGAGCGCGCGAGACGATCGCGGGTCTCACGCCCGAGTGTGTATCAGGATTCCCCAATCCCCTACGTCGCGGAAACCCGCGCGTCACATGAGCCGGCCATCGTGCCGGTGGGAGGTGGTGCAGCGATGGATGAGAGGCTGGACGAGTTGCTGGAGCGGCTCGAGGAGGACCTGGAAGCACGCGCGTACCTCTTCGACTACCCGGTCGCGTATCGCGAGGGGGTGGAGACGGCGATCACGGCCGTCCGCGCGCTCCTTTCGAGCGCGGCAGTGGCCGCGTAGCCTTCCGCGTCCCCGAGACGCAAGCGAGCCATCCCACGCGGCGGGGGATAGCTCCCGGGCGGGGAGCCGGGACCTCTCCCCGACCGGACGGGCATTCCGTCAGGAATTCTGATGGAATCATCTCGTGCGCCACGGCATTTCCATTCGATACGCCCACACGAGGCGATGAGAAGCCGCGGACTCCTCTCCCGGCTGCTCGCCGCGCAACTGGCCGTCACGCTTGGCGCGCTGGCGGTCGCCGGCGTAGCATGCGGTCGCCTCCTTGAGCGCCGCGCGATGCGCGCGCTGGAACGCCGCCTCGTCGCCGAGGCGCGCCTCGCGAACGCGTCGATCGCCGGCCTCTCGGACCAACGGCTTCAGGACGCGATCCGTGCGATCGGCGAGGCCTCGGGGACCCGCTTCACCGTCGTCGCCGGCGACGGCGTCGTCCTCGCCGACTCGGAGCACGATCCCGCGACCATGGAGAACCATGCCGGCCGTCCGGAGATCCGCGGCGCACTCGCCGGCGACGTCGGATCCGACGAGCGCGTCAGCGACATGCTCGGTGGACCCTTCCTCTATGTGGCTTTGCCACCGAACAACGACATGATCGTTCGGGCCGCTCTCCCAGCGACGGCGGCGGTGGAACAGGAACGGCATGACGTGCTGCTCGCGATCCTTGTGGTCTCGACCGCCATGGCCGGCGTCGCGATCGTCGTCTCCGCGCTCCTCGCCCTCTCGCTCGCGCGACCGCTCCGCCGTATGGGCCGGCAAATGCTCGAAGTCATGCACGGAGAGCGTCGGCGAATCGATCCGTCCGGACCCCATGAGACGCGTGCGCTCGCAGAGGCTGTGAACGGCCTGGCCTCCGACCTCGCGTCCCGCATCGACCAGCTTCGCGCGGAGACCACGCTCCGCGAGGAGATCCTGTCGACGATGGGCGAAGGCGTGCTCCTCGCGGCCTCCGGCGGCGACCTTCTCTACGCGAACCGCGCGGCAGCGCGACTCCTCGGCGCCAACCGGTTGACCCGGATGCCGACGCAACTGGCCGAACCCGGCGCGTTCGAGTTCACCCTTCATTTCCCCGAGCGGCGCGACCTCCGCACGATGGTCGTACGCCTGCCGGACCAGCGCATGCTCGCCGTCGTGCAGGACGTGACGAAGGAGCGGCGGCTCGATCTCATGCGCCGCGACTTCGTCGCCAACGCGTCGCACGAGCTGAAGACACCGGTCGCATCGATCCTCGCGGCGGCGGAGACGATCGCCGCGGCCGCGGGCACCGACCCCGACGCGGTGCCCCGCTTCGCCGAGGCGCTCGTGCGTGAGGCGCAGCGTCTCGCGCACATGGTGCGCGACCTGCTCGATCTGGCGCGGCTCGAGCAGCGTCACGCTGCCGCGCGTGAGGAGGTGGACCTCGCCGGGGTGGTCCGCCGCGAGGCGGAGGCGTTCCGGGAGGCCGCCGAGGCGAAGGGCCTCGCGCTGCGCGTCGAGACGATCGGGTCCGCGGTGGTACCCGGCGACGCCGAGGATCTCGGGCTGCTCGTGCGGAACCTTCTCGACAACGCGGTGCGTTACACCGCCAGCGGGCGTATCGACGTGCGCGTCTCAGCGAACGGTGGCGTCACGCTCGAGGTCTCCGACACCGGCGTCGGGATTCCGGAGGCCGATGTCCCGCGGATCTTCGAGCGGTTCCAGCGTGTGGACCGCGCGCGCTCGCGCGAGACCGGCGGCACAGGACTGGGGCTCGCGATCGTCCGCCACGTCGCGGAAAGCCACGGCGCGCGCGTGCACGTCACGAGTGAGCTCGGGCGCGGATCTTGCTTCACGGTAGCGTTCCCCGAGGTGCGCACGACCACGAACCCGCCCTCCAATCGCGCGACCCAGCTCCGCGAGTAGAAGGTCTTCTCTCTGGGGATGAACCTCAAACGCATTCGCCTGCACCTCCGCGCCGAAAACCGCGAGCGCTCTTCGGCATGCGCGGGCGCGTCGCAGGTCGGGGTCGCCCGGGCGCGCCGAGGCGGAGAACGGCCCGGCGGGCGCGCGGGAGCCGCTGGACTCGCGCGAAGGGCCCCCTATAATCCGGTCAGGATGATCCCGACCGCGTCCCTGAAGGCCTTCGAGCCGCTGGCGGCGTTCGACGACGTCGAGCGGGCCCGCTGGGAGCAGTGCGCCTCCCGCGGCCGCCACGGGACCACGCAGCGAACCGTCATCCTGTCCCGGGAGGCCGGCCTCGGGGGTGCCATCGCCACGGCCGTCGCCGATCACGACGAGGCCGACCTGCTCGCCCGCGACGGGAAGATCTTCGCCTGCCCGCACCGCACCCGGCTCCGCCTGCTCGCCTCAATCGTCGCGTTCCGCGGCTCGATCCCCGACGAGGCCGCGCCGGCATTCCTGCCGGAAGAGGAGTTCGAGCGCGCGCTCACGGAATTGCGGTGCCTCCACGTGGAGCATCCCGGGTGGCGAACCCACATCCTCCAGAGCGCCTGGGAGGTGCCGCTTCGCTGGTTCGTCCTGTTCGATCCGTCCGAGCGCCGGCTGGTCCCGTTCGGTGGGCGCCCGAGCATCCGGTACGAGACGGCGATCGCCGCGGCGCGCCGGCGGGCGGCGCGGGCGCTGCACGTGCTCGGTGCGCGCCTCCCGTCCTCGACGGTCATCGGGCTTCTCGAGGACCTCGCCGAGTGGCTCGAGGAATTCCACGAGGACTCGAGGATCGTGCTCGAGTACGGCGAGGTCGCCGGGCTCCTCGGCGCCGGGGAGATCGGGGAGGACACCACCGCGCGCGATATCTGGGACGCCCTGAGGGCTCTCGAGCGGGGCGACAACGACGGCGCGGCCGCCTCCTACTCCCAAGCCGCGGAGCGCTGGGCCCGGGTCCGCGCGCACGAGTCGGCGAACTGACGGCACCGCCCGCTGGGCGATGGCGCTTGCGCCCGATCAGGCCGGCGGCCGTCCTTGCGCCCGATCAGGCCGGCTGCAGCACGACGTCGCCGAGCGACACGGTCTCACCACGGTCGATGATCACAGGGAAAGCGCGCGGCGCGAACCCCGGCGCGCTCACCGTGAACACGTAGGACTCGACCTCTCCCGGGTCCCCCAGGTCCG
Source organism: Acidobacteriota bacterium (assembly GCA_016208485.1). Taxonomy (GTDB): domain Bacteria; phylum Actinomycetota; class AC-67; order AC-67; family AC-67; genus JACQXY01. The sequence goes on from JACQXY010000014.1 coordinate 41,425, forward strand.
TGATCGGTCTGGAACTCGGATTCACGTGCACCGAAAAGCGGCCGTCGGTGCCCGCGCGCGCGCCGATGTCGATCTTCTCGGCCACGGAATCGCCACTCCACACCGGGGTCCCGATCCACTTGGTGACCCGGAGGTCCGCCTCGACCGGCTCCCCATCCCCATCCACGGCGCGGCCCTCCAGGCGCCCGTGCCACTGCGGGTCCGCCGCGGCCTTCGCGAGGAGCATGAAGGCGCGGCGGGTTCGCTCGTACATCGACGGGATCTCCCGATACGGTGGGTGGAAGAACTGGTCGTCGTCGCCGTGCTCGAGCGTGTAGGCGATCGATCCGGTCGCCGCGTAGGCCCAGTCCTCGGTGGTCCCCGTCGTCGGATACAGCGCGATGCCCGGCTGGGAGGTGTACCCGTTGAGCAAAACCATTTCGTCGCCCAGAGACTTGAGGAGACCCTCGTCCGGGGCCGGCCTCCACGTGTGCCCCCACGGTCGCAGGATCAGGTTGCCGTAGGTGTGGTTGGTGATCATCGCGGTCACGGCGTGGGAGAGCACGATCCCGCGGACGTTGCGGCTCTCGGGCTCGCTGAACGGCGCGCTCCCGCGGGCGATCTCGCTGAGCTGGAAGTCCGACGAGCCGTCTCCGCCCCACCGGAAGGCGTAGTTGCGGTTCGGGTCCACCCCGTGGGCGATAGGGTTCTTCCCCGCGACGGGGAGAACCACGTCGACGACCCCGCGCCGGTTCTTGCGCCAGTACCCCTGGAAGTCCACCAGCCCGAACGGGTAGGGCAGCACGGGCGGGACGAGGGACTCCCGCGAGGTGTCGAACCCATCGGGGTTCACGACGGGAACGAGGATGGTGCGGACGTGATCGACGATCGCCTTCACGTCCGTGTCGGTGCCGTATCTCTCGAGCAGGTCGTAGGCGAACATGATGGTGAGTTCGCCGGCCGGCCACTCGCGCGCATGGTGCACGCCGTCCATGTAGAACACCGGACGGCCGTCCTCCCGGTCCACCCCGGCCGCGATCTCGATGCCGTACACCGCTCGGCCCTCGAGCGTCGGCTCGGGCAGCTCGATCAGCCTGGCCTTGTCCGAATAGGCGTCCGCGAGGGCCCGCAGATCGCTCTCGTAGTCGGGAAGCCGGCGGTAGTCCGCGCGCTCGCCGGGCGCCGCCGCTGCGCGCGAACCCCCGGCGCCCGCGGCGAGCGAGGCCCGGTCCAAGGCCTCGAGGTCGGAGACGAGGGTGCGCCAGCGGAAGCCGAGCGCGCGCAGTCGGCCGGCGTCGCCGGGATGAAGGACAGCGTCGACCTCGCCCGGGCGCGCGGCCTCCGCCAGATCGAAGCCGCCCAGGAGCCGCACGGAGGCGGAACTCGGCAGCCGGATGGCGACGAGCCTCAAGGCATCGGGGGCCGGCAATGCCGTCGCACCGGCCGGCAGCAGGGCTCCCGCCACGCCCAACGCCATGAAAAGGCCGCAGAGGCTGCGCCGGATCAACCGCGAAGTGCCCATCCACCCACTGGTTTCGGCGCGCGACCCCCGGTCTCCTGCCCCGCTGACGAATCACTTTCGCACGAGGCGCCGCGTCCGCCCACCGGTCTCGGCTTGCCGGCGCGGGTCCGCGGCGAGGACAATGCCTTCATGACCGGGGAGCCGGTGGCAGGCGTCGAACGCTGGGGCGGGTACGTCCCCGCCTGGCGGCTTGCGCGCGCGGTGCTCGGGCGCGCCTGGGACACTCCTTCGGTCCCCGGCGAGCGCTCCGTCTGCGCCGGGGACGAGGACTCCCTCACCATGGGAATCGAGGCCGCGCTCGCGTGCACCGGCGGGGATGCCGGTGAGATCGACGCGATCTTCTTTGCGACCACGACCGCGCCGTACGCGGAGAAACAGGGCGCCGCGACGATTGCGGCCGTCCTCGATCGCTCCGGCGTCCTGACCGCCGACGTGACCGGGACGCTCCGCGCGGGAACCACGGCGCTCCGCGCCGCTCTCGGCGCGGTGCGCGCCGGGACCGCGCGCAAGGCGCTCGTCGTCGCCGCCGACGCGCGCCCCGCCGAGCCGGCAACCACCATGGAGCAGCTCTTCGGCGACGGCGCGGCGGCGCTCATCGTCGGCTCACGCCCCGTTGCCGAGGTCACAGGCGAGGCGAGCGTCGCCGAGGACTTCACCGGCCCGTGGCGCAGGACCGGCGACCCGTACGTGCGCAGCTTCGAGCCGAAGCTCGAGACGGAGTACGGCTACCTGCGCCCGGTCGAGCGCGCCGTGCGCGAGGCGCTCGCCGCGGCCGGGATCACGCCCGACGCGGTCTCTCGCTTCGCGGCCTACGCGCCGGACTCCCGGGCCTGGTCTCAAGCCGCCAAGCGCGCCGGTCTCGCCGGCGGCCGGGATCCGCTGCTCGCCCAGGTGGGCAACCTCGGCGCGGCGCACGCGCCGCTCGCGCTCTGCGCGGCCCTGGACGAAGCCGCCCCCGGCGAGCACATCGTCCTGGCCGGGCAGGGAGAGGGAGCCGACGCGCTCGTCCTGCGGGTCTCAAGCGGGGTCGAGGCCGCGCGCCCGGCCGCGAGCGTCGCCGGCCTCATCGCATCCAAGAGGATGCTCCCCTCCTACGAGTCCTACCTCCGGTTCCGGCGTCTGCTGCCCTCCGACGCGAGCGACCCGCGCTCCTCGACCGTCACCTACTGGCGCGACCGCGCGCAGGCGCTCCCGCTCTACGGGGTGCGCTGCACCGCCTGCGGTGTCGTCCAGTTCCCCGCGAACCGCTCCTGCATCGAGTGCTTCGCCTTCGACCGGATGGAGCCGGCGAAGCTCGCGCGCCGCGGCGCCGTCTTCACCTTTACCCTCGACCATCTGGCCGGCGGCGAGTACCTCGAGACGCCGGTGCCGCGTGCGGTCGTCGATCTCGACGGCGGCGGGCGGATCTTCCTCGAGGTGACCGACGCGGATCCGCGCGCCGTGCGGATCGGCATGCCGGTGGAGCTCACCTTCCGGAAGATCCATGAGGGAGCCGGGTTCAAGAACTACTACTGGAAGGCGCGCGCGGCGCGAGTCGCCCCGCAGGGCAGCGCGCCGGCGTAGGAGGCCTGGATGCCGGGAATCAGGGACCGGGTGGCCGTCGCGGGGGTCGGCGCGACGCGGTTCACCGAGCACTGGGAGAAGGACCAAGAGGACCTCCTCTGCGAGGCCGTGGACGAGGCGTGCCGGGACGCCGGCATCGACAAGAGCGAGATCCAGGCCATCTGGGTCGGCGTCTACTACCCGTTCACCGGCCTCGCCGGCACCGCGGCGGCCGATCCGCTGCGGCTGTACGGAATCCCCGCGACGCGCGTGGAGAACTACTGCACGAGCGGCATGGACGCCTTCCGCAACGCTTGCTTCGCGGTCGCGGCCGGCGTCTACGACATCGTTCTGGCCTGCGGGGTGGAGAAGATCACCGACCAGGGGACGCGCGGGCTGCCGAACGTGCGCGAGGGCGCACATCCCTTCCTGCCGGCGGCCTCGGCGCCGGCGCTCTTCGCGATGGCCGCGACGCGATGCATGGAGGTTTTCGGCTTCACGAAGGAGGACTTCGCGCGCGTCGCCGTCAAGAACCACGCCAACGGCGCCAAGCATCCGAAGGCCCACTTCCGCCGGGAGATCACGATGGAGGACGCCATCGGGGCTCCGATGATCTCGGACCCCCTCGGCCGGCTCGACTGCTGCGCGGTGTCCGACGGCGCCGCCGCCGTTATCGTCACGCGCCCCGAGATCGCCAAGCGCTTGAATCACAAGGACGACTACGTCGTGGCGAAGGCGAACGCGATCGCCGTCACCACGGCCGCGCCCATGTACAAGCCGAGCTTCGACTACCTCGGGTTCCCGGCGACTCAGATCGCCGCGCGCATGGCCTACGAGGAGGCCGGCATCACCGATCCCGCGCGCCAGATCTCCTTCGCCGAGGTGCACGACTGCTTCACGATCACCGAGCTGCTGAACTACGAGGACCTCGGCTTCTGCTCCAAGGGCGGCGGCGCGCGCTTCATCGCCGAGGGTCACCCGGCCCCGGACGGCGACCTGCCGGTGAACCCTTCGGGGGGTCTCAAGAGCTTCGGTCACCCGATCGGGGCGACCGGGTGCCGAATGATCGCCGAGGTGACGCGCCAGCTCCAGGGGCGCGCGGAGGGCGTGCAGGTGCGCGACCCCGAGCTCGGCCTCGCGCACAACCTCGGCGGCCCGGGCGCCGTGTGCTCGGTCACGATCCTCGGGCGCGCCTAGCGCGCTGCCCCGACCGCTGAACACCCGTCCCCGCCCCTTCGGATTGCTCCTACCCGGTTCTCGTACCGATCCGCGCTCGCAGGCGATAGCCGGTCCATACGAGAACACGGCGAGCGGAATGTCTCTCGGCCGGCGAGACCCGGCCACGGCTGCCCGAATGGGCATAGCGCGCGCGCCGGACTGCGGCGACACTGGTCCCGTGATCGCCGGCCGGCCGGCTCTCTTCGCGTTGTCCTGGGGCTCCGCCGCGGTTTGCCTCGCGGCCGGGCTCTCCTACCTCGACCCCGCGCGCCCGCCGGACGGCCGCTCTCTCGCGGTCCTCGCGGCCGTGGGCGCGCTCTGGCTCGCCGGGGCCGGATCCTGGCAGTGGGCGGCCCGCGACCGGCGCCTCCCGCTCGCCGTCCTCGCCGCGCTCGCGAGCGGGTTCGCGGTCGCAAACAGCACCGGCCTCTTTCTCGGGATGGCGCGCGGCCATCTCCCGGGGGTCCCGTACGCGCTGCACCTGGTGGGGCTCGCGCTCGGGCTGGCGCTCACCGCCCTCTCCCTCGGCGGGATCGTGGGCGACGAGCGCGGGCGCCGGTCCACCACGGGCCTCGGCTAATATTTGCGACGCTTTCGAGCCTTCCCCGGGGAGGAAGTCACGTGATCCTGTCGGACGTCGACCTCCGCAAGGAGATCGCCGCCGGGCGTCTCGTCATCGAGCCGTTCGACGAGCGCGCGATCCAGCCGTCGAGCATCGACCTGCACTGCGACAGCCAGTTCCGCGTGTTCGCCAACAGCCGCGCGCCCTACATCGACGTGCGCAAGCCGATGGAGGATCTCACCGAGCTGGTCGAGGTCTCCCCCGACGAGCCGTTCATCCTGCACCCGGGCGAGTTCGTGCTCGGGAGCACGCTCGAGAAGGTGACCCTCCCCGTGGACCTCGTCGCGCGCCTCGAAGGCAAGTCCTCGCTCGGGCGGCTCGGGCTCCTCATCCATTCAACCGCGGGCTTCGTCGATGCGGGTTGGAGCGGCTACCTCACGCTCGAGCTGTCGAACGTCGCCAACCTTCCGATCACGATCTATCCCGGCATGAAGATCGGACAGCTCTGCGTGTTCCAGATGACCTCGCCGGCGGAGCGCCCGTACTCGATGACCGGGAAGTATCAGGGCCAGCGCGGGCCGACCCCGTCGAAGTTCTATCTGGACTTCCAGGACGCGAAGGCCGCGCGCACCCGAGCCCGCAAGGCGGGCGGCGCCGTGCCGGCACCGGAGAAGAAGGCCGCCCGGAGCGCGCGCCCCGGGCGGCCGAAGAAGCGCTGAGCCCTACACCTTCGTCACCGTCACCGTCACGGTTCCTGCGCCGGTACTCGTGAGCGTGAGGTACGGCGCGTTGTCGAGCGACGTCACCGTCGCGGGGCCGATCACGCTCACCGCGTAGGCGCCGCCGTAGTGCCGCGCGACCGGAACGAAGATCACCGTCGGCTGGCCGATCGACGGGTCGGCCTCGAACTCGAGCGTGAACCTCTTCGTGCTCGAGTCGAAGAAGAACGACGCCGGCGTGCCGGCGACGGCCTGCGGGTAGGTGCGCGAGAGCACGTCTGCCCTCGCAGGCCGGAGCGAGGAGCGGTCGAGATCGTTGTCGAAGATCCCCTCGTGCGGCGGGTTGCCGGTCGGGTCGAACCAGTTGCCGTAGTGCCAGTAGTGCCAGTTCACCATGGAGTGGTCGGCCATGTCGGCGACCCGCCCGATGTCGCCGGTCTCCTGGGAGGCCCCGAACTCCGTCAGAAACAGCCCCGAGCCGTTCCGCTCGGCGGCCTCAGCCTGCTGGCGGAACGTGTACTCCTCGCCGATCGGGCACTCGGGATCGGCCTCGCGCGTGAGGCCGGGGACGAACTGGCCTCCGAGCAGGCAGTAAGTGTGGAACGCGATCCCCTGGTTCGCGCCCGGGTCGTAGATCGGCTTCAGGAGCCCGACGTTGTTCGCCGCGCCGTCGTTGTCCACGACGTGCGGTTCCCACCAGACGATCCCGTCGGGATCCGCGGCGCGGATGCCGGTGATCACCGACTCGTAGAACGGCTGCAGGAACTGGGTATCGAACACCGGGCAGCCCTCGGTCTGCGCGCAGGACTCCCAGGGGGTGATCGGCCAGGGCTCGTTCAGCAGGTCGTAGCCGACCACGTTCGGTGTGTCGCGGAAGCGCTCGGCGACGTGGCGCCAGGCGTCCCGGTACTCGGCCCAGAGCCCGAAGTTGTTCTGCCACAGGTTGTCGAAGGCGCGCTGCACCGGCGGGGTGAAGTAGTTGACCGGGAACCCGAACTGCGCCATCTGGTCGGGGACCTTGCTGAGATCCCCGGTCGGGATCGTGGCGGCGGGGACCTCCTGATTGGGGACGATCTCGGTGTGGGTTGCCCAGTCCGGCCATCCCTCGCCCTGGAACCGCTCGTTCGCCATGTCCTGGTGGAAGTCGAGCATCACGGCGATCCCGTGGCTGCCGAGGACGCGCGTGATGTCTTCGATCCGGTCGAGGTAGTCCTTGTCGAACGAGTCCTTCTTCGGCTCGAGTCCCTTCCAGATGATCCCGAGCCGCACGGTGTTCAGGCCGAGGTCCTGGAGCAGTGCCGCGTCCCGCCCGTCGAAGTAGCTCTCCGCGAGGCCCACCGAGAACTCGGGCGGGTACTCCGAAGACGGTGGGTAGTACCGGCCCTTCAGGTCCGGCCGGTCGATCTTCCAGACCGCGTTCACGCCGTGGAAGAACACCGCGCGCCCGAAGCGGTCGCGGATGAAGGGCGAATCGACGGTGAACCGTGGGCCGTGGGCCGGCGCGACGGCCGGCGCGACGAGGACCCCCACGAGCAGGACCCCGATGAGCGGATACAGGCGACGCATGATCCCTCCTCCTCTTCGGCTAGATCGGAAGCACCGGCACCGTCAGGTAGCTCTCGGCTCCGGCGGAGTGAAGCACCGTGTTGATCACCGGCTCGAGCAGCGTCAGGTGCCCCGGCGTGTCGGCCGAGTAGATGTCGAGCCGGAGTCCGTGGCCGGCCTGGAACGTCTTCGCCGTCGGCCAGATCTCGATGTCGTAGGTCGTGTCGGCGCCCTCGAGCGGCGGGCTCACGTGACCGCTGTCGTCGAAGTGCTGGGCGCGCAGCACGTCGCCGTTCGGCGCCACTTCGCTCGCCGCGAGGTCGAGGTCGCGGTGCGAGGCGCGCAGGTAGCCCTGCGTGATGAGCGTCGCCGTACCGGCCGGCGCGACGTCCGAGATCTTCACCACGAAATCGGTGTCGAGGTACGGCGGGGTGAGCTGCGTGAGACCACCGTCCACCCCGTTCACGCGCGGGCGGCCCGGAAGGCCGATCGTCGTCGCGCGCAGGTGCAGGTTGATCGTGCCGGCCACGCGCGCCGCCCGGTCGAAGGTGACGGTGTAGGAAAGCCCCTTCGGCTCGTCGGTCCGCTGGTCCCAGCTCAGCTGGGTCGGGACGGCGGCGTTGTCCCACCGCGAGACCAGCTCGCCGGTGCCGGCCGCCGGATCGTAGACGTAGGAATCCGCGGGCTCCGGTCCGAGCGGCGCGGTCGCAGAGAGCGCCCCGTTCGTGTGGAGGTAGTAGCGCTCGTATGTAAGGCCGGGGAGCGGCCAGGAGTCGGCGTCGCGCCACTCGCCGGTCGCATCGAGGAGGGCGCCGGTCCCCATGAGGTAGTAGTTGACCCTCGGACCCGTCATCCACCCCGGCTGGGCACCGCCGACGAGCCAGGTGCGGTACCAGTCCGCCAGGCGCTGCTTGAACCCCTGGTCCGGGTTGATGAAGTGGGTGTTTGAGTGGTTCCAGGGCCCGACGATCAGGAAGTTCGGCCCGCGCGCCGACGGGTCCGCGCGCTCCTGCTCGAGCGCCTTCTGGAACGTGAGCATCTGCCCGCGCGTGAACGCGTCGAACCAGCCGGCGAGGTGAAGCGCCGGCACCTTGAGGTTCTCGATGCGCGCGAGGATCGAGGAGTCGAGGTAGAGCCGCTGGGTGAACGCCGGCTCGGTGTTGTCGGAGGTGAAGACGCCGTCGATGTAGGGGGTGGCGAGGTAGGCCTGGAGGATCGGGTCGTTCTTGGTGAGGTGGTCGGTCCAGGCCGCCTGTCCCACCGGGGTGGTCACGTCGGTCGGCGGCTCGGTGTAGTAGGCCTGGGTACCGGCCGACCAGATCTGGCCGAAGGAGCCGATCGCCATGCCGCCGTGGTAGACGATGTCGCGGTAGAGGTCTCCGAACGCGCGCTGCGGCGCGATCGCGGCCAGATGCTCCGGGTAGTACGGCGCCGGGAGAGACGCGACCAGGTACTGGATGATCCCTGAGTAGGAGCCCCCGTACATCCCGACCGCCGGCAGGCAAGCCTGGCCGACGCCGGGGATCCCGGTCGTCGCGACCTGCTCGATGACCTCGGCGGCGTCGCGCTGCTCGCGCATCGAGAACACGATGTCGTACTCGCCGGCCGAGCCGCCGGTGCCGCGCGCGTCCACCTCGATCAGGCCGAACCCCTCGCCGGGCAGGTAGGAAGCGCCCTCGGCGGCCCGAGACTCCTTGCGGTACGGGGTCAGCTCGACCAGGCACGGGAACGGGCCCGGCCCGGCCGGCAGGTAGACGTCGGCGGCGACCTGGACGCCGTCGCTCATCGTGAAGCGGACGTCGGTGTGCTTGACGATGTCGGCGCGCGCGACAGACAGGCTCCCGAGCGCGGCGACGGAGGCAGCGAGCAGGGCGATGCGGCGTCGGTTCACGGCTTCCTCCCCTGGGACGGCAGCTCCCGGGAGACTTCGACGCGCCGGCGCCGGATTCCTGCTCCCGCGCCCGCCTCGCGCGCCCCTTCCCCGTCCCACCCCCCGCTCACCCCAGAGGCGCCCGGCGTCCGGGCCGGGCTCCGGACGCCGGGAGGGCTTCGGTATACTCACGGGGCGCACGCGCGGATGTAGTTCAATGGCAGAACGAGAGCTTCCCAAGCTCTAGACGGGGGTCCGATTCCCCTCATCCGCTCCACTTCCGCCTCCACCCGGCCCCGTGGATTCTTGCTTGCTCGACTGGCCCTCCGACGACCCTCCCGACGGGGTTCGGCAGGCGCGCGGCCACGCCGCCTTCTGGCTCCCGACCCTCGGAGTTGAGGCCGTTGCCGGGGCATTGAACGTGCCCTACACTGCCTGGCATGAGCCTTCTCGAGCGCATCGGCATCGATTCCGCGGTGAGATTCGGCAAGCCGTGCGTCCGCGGCACCCGGATCACCGTCGGCGACGTCCTCGGTTACCTGGCCGCAGGGATGTCGGAAGACGAGCTGTTGGCGGAGTTCCCACAACTGCAGCGCGACGACATCCGGGCTTGTTTGGCGTACGCGGCAGAACGCGAGCGCCGAACCCTCGGCGTCCCCGCTGCCTGAACACGTGCGCCTGCTCTTCGACGAGCCTCTGTCGGAGCGGCTTGTCGAGTCGCTGCGAGACCTCTTTCCGGATTCGTTGCACGTCCGGCAGAGCGGTGCCGCCGGCGCAGGGGACCAGGTTGTCTGGGATCTGGCTCGTTCAGGTCCCCGGCAGGCGTCGGCGGTTGGGTACGCCGCGGCGCACGAGTCCGGTGGCGCCGGTGGAGTCCGCCCGGCGGGCCCGTCACCGCGCGAAGAACGACCCCGCGCCCCAGGCGAGCACAACGAGACCGATCAGCCCATTCACAACAGCGCGCGGGCGGCGCGCGGGTGGCTGCGCGCCGGGCTTCAGCCGGGGCCGCAGGAGCACCCAAGCGTTCGCCGCAAGGAGCGCCCCGCCGAGCGCCATCACCAGCTCCGCGAGTATCTGCGGGAGGGGGATCACGGGAGCGCCTCCCGCGCCGGGCGCGGGTCCCGCGGCTCCGGCAGCCCCGCGGGAGCGCCCACCTCCGGACGAGCGAGCACGACCAGGAGCCCCGCCGCGAGGATGAGCGCCCCGCCGAGAAGGGTCAACGGGGTCGGCGTCTCGCGCAGGAAGGCCCAGGCGTAGAGCACGGCCGTCGCCGGCTCGAGGTAGACGAGGATGCTCACGTGCTGCGCTTTCACCGCGGAGAGGCCGCGGAAGTAGAGGATGCCGGCCGCGCCGGTGTGCACGAGGCCGAGCGTGACGAGCCAGGGCGCGGAGGCCGCGATCTCGGATGCGCGCGCCGACAGGAGCGCCGGGGAGAGCGCGATGGTCGCGACGCCGGTCTGCCACGCGAGCACGGCCTGCGGGTCGTAGATGCCGGTGAGCTTCTTCGCCACGAGCACCAGCGCGGCGAAGCTCAGACCGGCTCCCACCGCGAGCGCGAGCCCCGCGCGGTCGAGCCGGTCGGCCTGCGGCACGGCGATGAGCGCGATGCCGGCGACCGAGAGCGCGAGCGACACGAAGGTGCGGCGCTCCAGAGGCTCTCCGAGCACGAGCGGGGCGCCGAGGGCCACCAGCACCGGTCCGAGGTACACGATCAAGATGGTCGGGGCGACGTCGAGCCGCTTGTAGGCCTCGAAGAACATGGCCCAGTGCGCCGCGAGCAGCAGGCCGGCGGAGACGAGCAGCGCCGGCCGCGGGCCCGTCCGAAGGGCAGAGAGGCGCCGGCGCACGGCGAACCAGGCGATGATCGCGGCGAACCCGATCAGGAGCCGGAAGAACACGATGGTCGGGGCCGAGGCGCTCGCCTTCTTCACGAACACCCCGACCGAGCCCCAGACGAGGCCGCAGGCAACCAGCTCGGCGTACCCGGTTCGCGATCGCATGACGTTGGGGGCCCCGACCAACGCGGGGCCCCCAACAATCTAGCGGCTCTCAGGCGACCGGCGCCGAGCGCCCCCGCCTCCGCCACCCGAAGACGATCGCGAGAAGCACCACGAACGGAGCGACCCACAGCACTCCGATCATCGCGGCCGTTCCGATGCGCTCCAGACCGTCGAGCGCGGTGCGCCACGCCTTGGTGAAGGACGGGCCGGCCGGGTCCTCGCCCACCACCGCTCCCGGCTCCGCCAGATGCACGGAGACCGTGCTGAACTGAGTCTGCGAGCGCAGGAACCGCAGGCGTCCGGTGATCTCCTCGATCTGTCCCTGGATCGAAGAGAGCTGCTGCTGGACGATGATCGTGTCCTCGATCGTCTTCGAGCGGGCCATGAGCTTCAGGAGAACCGCCTCTTGCGCGCGCAGGTTCCGCAGCCGGCTCTCGAGATCCACGTACTCCTCGGTGACGTCCTGCGAGGAGGTCATGTCCGACCGGACCTCGCCGAGCCGCCGCAGATCGTTCAGCGCCGCCTCGAATCGCTCCGCCGGCACGCGCATGGTGATGTCGCCGAACAGCGGCGTCTCGTCCCGGCTCTTCCGCTCGAAGGGAATGGGCACCGGCCCCGGGGTGCCGCGGCTCGACGAGACCACGTACCCGTCGTAGCGCGCGGCGATGTTGAACGCGCGGCTCCAGGCCTGGTCGAAGGTCCTCTTCTTGACGTCCACGCTCAGGTCGGCGGTCTTGATGATGCGATCGCCGAGCGGCGGGATCCCGGACAGCGACGCCCCGCCCGAGACGGCGGTGTCTGCGGCGGTGCCCGCTCCGCCGGCCATGGACCCCTGTGGGCCGGTCACGGAGCGGCCCGCCGGAGCCCCGGGGGCGAACTCGCCAGCGGGCCCCCGGCCAAACTGAACGGTCACGTCGCCGCCGGCCGTCGGAATCGCGGACGGTTGCCGGTCGTGGACGAACTGGCCGACGGCGAACCCGGCGAGGAGCAGGAAGGCGAGCCCGACCGACACTCGGACGAACCACCGGGATCTGAAAACGCTCATGACTCCCTCCTTCGGTCGGCCCGCTCCCGGCGGGTCCCCTGCGTCAGTTGGACGGGTGGCGCGGCGTGGGAGTTCCCCCCGGTCCCGGGGTTTCCCCCGTCCCCGAGAAACCCCGGCGCCGAGGGGCAGAGGTCGAGCAGGGGGCATTCCCGGCAGAGAGGCTGCGGCGCGCGGCAAACGGTCCGCCCGTGCGCGATCAGGTTCAGGTGCGCCTCAACCCGGCCGGCCGGCGGAACGAGCATCTCGAGCGCCTCCTCCGTCCGCTCCGCGCTCGCACGCGGCGCCACGAGCCCGAGCCGGCGCGCCGCGCGGTGTACGTGGGTGTCCACCGGAAGGGCCGGGCGCCCGAGCGAGAAGGCGAGCACGCAGGCGGCCGTCTTCGGCCCGACACCCGGCAGCGAGCAGAGGTACTCGCGGACCTCGGAGTCGGTCAGCCCACCCAGCCGCGCGAGCGAGAGACCCCCTTCGCGCCGCTCGATCTCCCGAAGGATCGCCTTGATGCGCGGAGCCTTGGTGTTCGCGAGTCCGCCTGGGGCGATCGCGCGAGCGAGCGCCGGGGTTCGGGTGTGCGCGGCGGCCTCCCACGTCGGAAAGCGGGAGCGCAGGCCGTCCCAGGCCCGGTCGCGATTGGTGTCGCTCGTGCTCTGGGACAGGACGGTGAAGATCAGCTCGTCGAGCGGGTCCCGTCGGGCCGGGAAAAGGCGGACCGGAGAGGGGCGCGCCGGGTGGCCGGCGCCGTAGGCCCGCGCGAGCCGGCGGATGATCTCGCGGGAGCGGGCACGCTCGGGCGCTCCGGTACCATCGCCCGGCAGGAGGCGGCTCGCCATGGGCAAACTCTACTTGCAGACCTACTACTGGTTCGATCTCGCCCTGGCCGTGGCGGCGGAGATGTCGGCGGCCGGGGCCGGCTGGGAGTACGTCCCGCAGGGGTGCTCCGCCGGGCGCGCGCCCCGCTACACGCGCGCGAGGTTCTCGAACTTGGTGTACTGGCCGAGGAAGGCAAGGTTGATCGTGTCGGTCGGGCCGTTCCGGTGCTTCTCCACGATGATCTCGGCCTCGCCCTTCTTCGGCGTATCCGGGTCGTACTTCTCCTCGCGGTAGACGAACATCACGACGTCGGCATCCTGCTCAAGCGCCCCCGATTCGCGTAGGTCCGCGAGCCTGGGGCGCCGGCTGCCGCGCCCCGCCTGCTCGGGCTGGCGCGAGAGCTGAGACACCGCCACGACCGGCAGGTCCAGCTCCTTCGCGAGGATCTTGAGCGAGCGTGAGATGTCGGAGACCTCCTGGACGCGGTTCTCGGTCCGCCGCGGAGAGGTCATGAGCTGGATGTAGTCCACGACGACGAGCCCGAGCCCGTGCTTGCTCTTCAGACGCCGGCACTTCGCGCGGATCTCCCCCATCGTGATCGACGGGGTGTCGTCGATGTAGAGCGGAGCCTCCGCAAGGCGGCCGACGGCGTGAGAGACACGCCCCCACTCGGCCTCGCCCATGTGGCCGGAGCGGATCTTGACCGTATCGACGCGGGCCTCGCCGCAGATCATGCGCTGCACAATCTCCATCCAGCTCATCTCGAGCGAGAAGATGGCGACCGGGATGCGCTCGTTGGCAGCGATGTGCTGCGCCATATTGACCACGAGACTGCTCTTGCCCATTGACGGTCTTGCCGCCACGAGTATCAGGTTCGCCGGCTGCAGGCCCGACAGGAGCCGGTCGAGATCGGCGAAACCGGTCGGCACGCCGGTGACGTCCGATTGGCGCGTCGCCAGGCGATCGATGTGCTCCATGGCATCGCTGAGCAGATCCCGAAGCGGCCGGAAATCCTGGTGGATCCGGCGCGCCGCGACGGCGAAGACCAGCTCCTCGGCGCGGTTGACGGCCTCCTCGATGTCCTCGGGAACCTCGTAGCACTCCTGGGCGATCTGGGTCGCCGCGTCGATCAGGCGGCGGAGTGGCACGCCCGAAACGAGCGTGTGGATGAAGGGGGCCCCGCCGACCTGCTCGAGGACCCCGCGCCGCCGAAGCTCCTCAGCGACGGTGATCGCGTCGATCGGCTCCCCGTGGCCGAAGAGGTCGCGAACCGCCTCGCAGATAGACCCGTGCGCCTCGCGGTAGAAATCTTCCGGCCGCAGGATCTCGAGCGCCTCGCCGACCGCCGCCTTGGACAGGAGCATGGACCCGAGGACCGATTCCTCGGCCTCGAGGTTGTGCGGGGGGACTCGGCCACCGGGGGGCGCCGAGTCGCGCGGGAGCGGACGGACCTGAGCCATCAGCTCGTCACGCTACCCGGCCCCTACGACAATCAACCGCGCGCTCCCCAGGCGACCGGGCCGGGGTCCACAGAATCGGGCGTTCCTCCACAGGGCAGACCTGCCCGTCCCCAGACTCGTCCACAGGACCCCCAAGATGTCGGTGGGCCGCCCTTCGGGCGGCCCGGTGGTGCGCGAACGTCGCGATTATAGGGGGTGGCCCGAGCCGGTCAAGACGGGGAATCGTCGCGACCGTTCCGGGGCTGTCGCCTTTTCCCTCTCCCCGGCGTATAACGATGGTGAAGAGGATTTGAAGGACCAAGAGATCGCCGACGCTCTCGGCGTGAGCCTCGCCTCGGCGAAGAAGCGGATCGAGCGAGCGCTGAAGCGACTCGGAGCGTCTCTTGGGGAGCGGAGGGAGCCATGAGCCTCGAGTGCCTGATCAGGGAGGCGTTCCAGGGACTCGCGGGCGAAGTGCGCCCGCGCGCGGATGCGTGGGCGCGCCTTGAGGCCCGCGTCCGCGCCCATCACCGGCGCCGCGTCGGCCTCACGTCCGTCCTTGCCGTCGCGGTCGCGGTCGCCGCGGCGCTCGCAATCCCGCGGGAGTCGCCCCGAATACTGGTCCCGGCGCCGCCGCGCGAGGCCGGTTGGCGGACCTACCGGGACGCGCAGCTCGGTTGGTCCATGCTTTACCCGCCAGGCTGGCACGCCCAGAGTTTCGACGAGCGGAGGAGGGTCTGGCTGCGGGGCGCCCTTGTCTCGAACATCGATCACGTCTTCGATCACCCGGCGATCAAGGACGGCTGGACCAGCGCGTGGGACATGCGGGGCCTGCCGTCCAGTCTCGTGGCCGTGGAGTTCCGTCTCATGGTCCGCGGCGGGCCGGGCAGGCGATCCGTTCCCCCCGACACGCCGTTCCCGCTGTCTCTCGACCAGGCGGGGTCGCACGGCGGGGGTCCCGAGGGAGCGGCCGAGTACGGGGCGCCGCCCTCGCTAGATCTCCCCGTGACCGTCCGGGGAAACGCATACTTCGTGACCGTGTGGATAGGGCCCGGCGCCTCGGAGAAAGACAAGGAGATCGCGCGCCGGGTGGTCGAGTCGATCTCCTTCGAGGCCGATGGAGGCAGTCCGTCTCCGTGAGGCGCGGCAGCGCGCACGGCGCGTATGAAGGCGTGCAGGCCGGCCTGGCCATCTATCGGGCGGGTCGCGCAGGAACCCTCAGGATCCGAGGTCCACGAACCACAGGCGGTAGATGTGTCCCTTCGGATCGAACAGGCGGGGGATGCGCACCTCCCAGGTGCCGGGGCGGCCCCTTGCGAAGGCCACCGCCGGCGATTCCATGGGATAGTGGCCGTGCACGTCGTACGGGCCAACAGCACGGTCCACATACGCGTTTCGCGGCTGATGGTCCTCGCAACCGACCCAGGCGCTGCAGTACGAGGTCGTTTCCCCGTCGGGGGTCGTGATCTGCACCTCTCCGAATCCCTCCCGCATGTAGATGGACCCGCCGGGACCCCAGTGACCCTCGTTGTAGAGCGGCACCGCCATCACAAGGCTCGGGCCCACGGCCGCCCGGCTCCAGCGGGCGTTGAGGGCGACGGCACCCGGCAGGCCATCGGCGGCGAAGTCGGCCACCATGTCGGTCACCCGCACGACGCTCACCCGGTCGGGCCCCCCCGCGAGAAGGACAGGTTCGGGAACGTCGCCGTCCGCTTCCAGCGAGAAGGTGGCATGCATGGGCTCGTTCGAGGAGAACCCGAAGTACAGGTCCACAGGATCCGCGAAGGGACCCGGTCCGACGAACCCCATGCCGATCACATTACCCATTCCCTCCGTGAGGTGGTGGCGAACAAGCGGCGTCTCCGCGCGAGCGCCGCCTGCTCCCACAACCGTGGATTCCCCATCGTGGTCAATGGTCATCTGGGCACTCGCACGCATGTCCGTGAGAACCGGGGTGCCGTCGGCCCGAAGCGCCACCGCGAACCCGGTGAGATACATCCGGCCGAGGTTCTCTCGCTTCGCGCGAGTCCACATCATGATGTCGGGACGGATTTCGATGCCGGCGGGGACGCGCACGCGCCAGGCGAGTACGCCGGCTCCGGTTGTGGCCGCCTCCACCGGACCGTAGCGGATTGTCGCCTTGGCACCCGTAGCGCCCGCCGCGGGAAGCAGCGCAATCAGGACTGCGCTCGTAGCCGCAAGCCTCCGGCGCGGGCGTGGACGCTTGGGGGCGAGCGCCCCCCCAAGAGAGCGCGCCAGCGGGGCTCGCCCCCCGTCTCCGGGGGCGGCAGCGGGGTAGGTCTTCGCCGTCACGGCTGGTCACACCACCCGCCGAGACGTACGGGTTCGGCAACGGCGGTACGGAAGTCCGATGCCCAGCACTTCGGCTCGGGTGGCCTGCCGAGCTTCTCATATTGGGCCTTGTACCCAACGTGGGTCTGGTGATCTCGGAGCCTTGCCGCGGTGACGGCGGGGTCCGGATCGAGCCAGGTGTAGGTCGCCTCGCCGCGCGCCCGGGTCCGATACCCGACGTGGTCCACGTACTGCACGGGCGCGAGAGAGGTCTCGGGCGTCAGGGACCAGACGTTGCCCGCATTGTCGTCGAAGCGCGTGGCGATGGCAGCCCATGCGACCGCCTCGCCGTAGTACGCCTCATACTCGAGCGCCACTTCTCCCTGCAGGCCCCACCATCCAGGGTGGTACTCGGTGATAAGGCGCGCGTAGGCCGTGGTGCAGGGCAGGTAGGTGGTGCATGCCCCGAACGGGACCGTTGAGCTTTCGCCCTCAACGGGAACCCCGGCATCCTCGGGCGAGGCACCGGTGGGCCCGACGGGCACACCACCAGCATCTTCCACCGCGCAGGCGGTCCCGTCGTAGACGTTGTCGAGCACGGTCCGGGTGTCCGGATCGAGGGCGGCGTAGTGGAGAGGGCGGGAAGCGAGGAGCCACGCCCCCACCGGCGTACCTTGCAGATTTCCTCCCGTGCAGACAACCCGCGGGTTCGAGTCGGGCACTACCCAGCGGTACGACGGCCGAGCAGCCGAGGATGGCGCCACCTCGGAACCCGGGGATGAGGACGGCAGCCCCCACGCGGACCACGGCAGCCCCGTCACGGCGAGGATGCCGGCAAGCACGCTCAGCGCGCCGCCGGGCGACGGCCCGGCTCGCGACCGGGCGTCCCGAGACACCCGAGTGCACGCAATACCGATCAACGAACTCACCCCTCCTGATCGCCCTCCAGTGCCACCACAGCGAACGTCGCCCGAAGGGCGACGTGCCCGCCCTCTCTTGCGGTGAGCCGGTCGCAATCGATGTTGCCGGCCAGGGCCCGCTTGTCCTGGTCAGCGCGATCTACCGATAGGAGGCATGAGTCTTCCGGTTGGTTCAGGCCATAGGACACGCGCCGCCACAGAAACTCGACGTCGCCGATGCTCACCTTCCCGTCCCGGGTCAGCCGCACTTGCATGCCTTGCGACGCGCGGAACACCACGACATTCAGCGACATCGGGTCCGGGCCCGGGCCCGGGGCCTCGAAGCTCGCGAGCGCACCCTGACGCTCACGGCTGGCGAACCCCGACAGCCCGAACACCACCGTCGCCGCCCGCAGGTCGACAGGACCGGGGCCGCCCGTGATCCAGACTGTCGCATGACCTTGCCCCCGGGAGACCGGCTTCGCCTCCGCGCGCGAGCCGCCCGCCGGCCGGGCCGGGACCTGCCCACGCACCGAGGCTCGGCAGCTCGCCATCGCAAGGGCGACGCCGAGAGCGACCGCCGCCACAACCACCCCCCGTGCCAACCGGCGGGTTCGAATCCTCGGGAGGCGCGAGACCCCCCGAGGATTCGACCAGCACGCTAGGAGCCAGTCCATAGGTGGCTCAGTAGGCCCCTACGAGCACGCGCACCGGATTGCCGGAGTCGTCGATCACCGTGGTCAGATGGACTTCCCGGGGAGCGCCTGCGAGAACGATGGTCGCTCCGTTGGTCAGGGTCACCTTCGTCCCGCTCTCCACGGTCCCGCAGCGCCCGGGTGTCTCAGCAGGGGCGACGGACGCTATCTGTGCGGTGTCCGCATCCGCCCCCGGCACCTGGGACCAGACCTCCGCAACCGCGGTCGTCGGGGGACCCTCGGGAGCGGGAAAGATATCAAGCGGTGCCGGCAGGGAAGGGGCAGGGATACCCTCGGCACACGGAATGCTGTCGGCATCTGACCACCCGGGACCCGCCCCCCCAACCAGCAGCGCGCCCAACACCATCATTCCGGCGGCGAGCCCGAGGAGCGCAGTCCTGGTCGGCCTTCGCTCGCCTAGGATTCTCACGCGCTTCATGACTACCTCCTTGCTCGGTCCGGCGTGTCCAACCTTCGCTCCTGCACTCACGTGCAGTCCCGGGTCCATAGAACCCCGCCGTGGTAGAACCAGCAGTCCGAAGCAGATGCCCAATCGTAGTCCCACCGGTGGTCGGCCTTGAACCCACCCTCAACCTGAGCCCAGTGGTTGCTCACGGATACGAAGTCCGCCGTGGCGGTCCACCAGAACCCGGGAGTCACATTCCAATACAGCCAGCACTGGTACAGACCGGCTCCGTTCGGCGTCCAGTCCGGGTAAGTCCATCGCGCGCAGTACTTCGCGTTCGCCAGCTGCCATCCTCCGTCCCAGTACCAGAC
>JACQXY010000008.1 GCA_016208485.1 Acidobacteriota bacterium
CCTGCGCCCCTTGCAGGTGCAACGCCCGCTCACACGCCCAGGTACATGCCTCGGTCGCGAACAGCTTTGCCATCGAGGCTTCGCGCGCGTGCGGCGCCCCGGCGGCCGCGAGCCGCGCCGCCGAGAGCGTGAGCTGCCATGCCGCCTCGAGCCGAGTGGCGATGTCGGCGAGAGTGAAGCGCACGAACTGCTGCCGGGCGAGCGGCCGGCCGAACTGGACCCGCGCGAGCGCGTGGACGAGCGCGTGGTCCAGGGCGGAGCGGCCGAGCCCGACGGCAAAGGACGCCGCCGCGATGCGGCCGAGCGTGAGCACGCGGAGCGCCTCGATGAACCCGGTGCCCTCCGGGCCGAGGAGCGCCCCCTCCGGCACGTGGCAGCCTTCCAGCACGATCTCGGACGACTCGGCGGCGCCCATCCCGAGCTTCTCCATCGGCGGGCCCGGCCGGAAGCCGTCGCGCGGCAGCTCGACCAGGAAGAGGGACAGGCCCTTCAAGCCGCGCTCCGGCGCGGTAGAGGCGACCACGACGGCGAAGTCGGCGAACGGCGCGTTCGTGATGTAGAGCTTCGAGCCGTCGAGCGTCCAGCCTCCCGCCTCGCGCCTGGCCCGCGTCGCCACGCTCGCGGCGTCCGATCCTGCTCCGGCCTCCGCGTAGGCCCAGCACCCGATCCGCTCCCCGCGCAGCGCCCCCGGCAGGATCGCCGCTCGCTGCTCCGCCCTACCGAGCAAGAGCACCGCGGAGCACGCGAGCGCGGTGTGCACGTAGATGCCGAGCGCCACGCCGGCCGAGCCGCGCGAGAGTTCCGCGCAGAGGATCGCGTACTCGACCGGCCCCCCGCCCGCTCCACCCTCGGCCTCCGGGAACCCGGTGCCGAGCCATCCCATCGCCCCGAGTCGCGCAAGCAGCTCGCGCGGGTAGCGGCCCTCGCGGTCCCATCGCGCGGCGCTCGGAGCGATCTCGCGCGCGGCGAACGCGCGCACCGCCTCCTGCCAGCGCGCCTCCTCCGGAGAGTGGAGTCCCGCCTCCATCACGCCCCCCGGTAGCGCGGCGCGCGCTTCTCGCGAAACGCCGAGAGCCCCTCGCGATGATCCTCGCTCTGCAGGCACTGAACCTGCGCGAACACCTCGTAGTCGAACTCCTCCTCCATCGCCCGGTCGATCGAGCGCCGGATCGCGCGCTTGGTGAAGGCGAGGGCGCGCGGCGGTCCCGCCGCGAAGGCGGTGGCGCGCGCCGCGACCGCTGAGTCCAGCTCCGCCGCGGGGACCACGTGGGTGACGAGGCCGACCCGCTCGGCCTCCTCCGCCCCCACGAACCGCCCCGACATCATCATCTCGGTCGCCCGCCCGAGCCCGACGAGGCGCGGCAGGAAGTAGCCCGCCGACATGTCGCAGCCGGCGAGCCCGATCCGAACGAACGGCGCGCAGAAGCGCGCGCCCTCCTCGGCGACCCGCACGTCACAGGCCATCGCCAGCCCGAGCCCGCCCCCGACCACGTCGCCGTTCAGCCGGGCGATCACCGGCTTGCCCATGCCGGAGATCCGGCGGATGGGGTCGAGGTACCGGTCGACGATCCTCTCCCATTCTCCCGGGTCGCGCGGCACCATCTCGGCTTGATCGGCGCCCGCGCAGAACGAGCGCCCCGCCCCGGCGAGGATGACCGCGCGCGCCTCCGGCTCCGACGCGACCCGGTCGAGCGCGCCGATCAGGGCCTCCAGCGTCGAAAGGGCGATCGCGTTCAGACGCTCCGGCCGGTTGAGGGTAACCGTGGCGACCCCGCCTTCGGTTTCAACGAGCACCTCCTCGGCCGGCCCGCGCCCTCCAGTGCCGTTCATCGTCACCCCTCCAGGCGGAGCGCTCGAAGCGCGTTCTCGCGCACGATCTTGCGGAACACCTCGTCGGAGAAGTGCAGCCCTTCCAGCTCGGCGAGGGTGCGTTCGAAGGAGAGCAGCGGGTAGTCGGTCGCCCAGATCACCTTGTCCTGCCCCCAGCCCCGCGCGAAATCGACGAACGGCGCCGGCCAGTGCTTCGGCGCCCGAGCCGAGGTCTCGACGTAGACGTTCGGGTGCTTCCAGGCAAGCGTCATCATCTCCTCGTGCCACGGCTGCCCGAGGTGGCACCCGAGGATGACGAGGTCCGGGAAGGCGAGCGCGACCTCGTCGAGGTAGATCGGACGCCCGCACTCGGAGGGAAGCAGAGGCCCGGTGTGGCCGACCTGGATCGCGACCGCCGCACCGAGTTCGGCGCACTTCACGTAGACGGGCCAGTAGTGCTTGTCGGTCGGCGGGAGGCCGGTGGTGCCGTCACCGTACATGTACGGTTCCAGCCGGATCACCTTCATCCCGAGGTCGCGCACGAGCCGCTCGACCTCGCGCGCCACCTCCATCGGCTTGCGCAAGGGGTTCACCGTCCCCGAGCCGACGAAGCGGTCGGGGCGCCGCGCCACCGCCTCAGCGACCTCCTCGTTCGTCACGACCGGCAGGTCCTTGTGGTAGAAGGCCGAGAGCACGCAGCGGTCCACGCCGGCCCCGTCCATCTCCTCGATCATCCGCTCGATCGGCATGCCTTCGAAGATCGCGCGCGGGGACCGGTACTTCCGGAAGATGTGCAGGTACTCCTGCGGCCACCGCTTCGCTCCCTCCGGGCCGATCCAGCTTCCCCAGGCGTCGATCGCGATCCGTTCCCGTCCCATCCTCATCCTCCTTCGGACTCAGGCGCCGCGCGTCCCGAACCGCGCGCGCGCCTCCGCCGGGCTCGCCGGCTCGGCGCCCATCTCCCGCAGGATCCGCACCGCCTTCTCCACCATCTGCCCGTTCGAGCGCGCCGGCTCGCCCGGGGCGATGTGGATGCTGTCCTCGAGCCCCACGCGCACCTGGCCGCCCATGGCCACCGCCGCACCGAGCATCCGGAAGTGGTTCCGCGCGCCGATTGCCGACACGAGCCAGACCGCGCGCGGCGGCAGGCTCTCGACCAGAAACACCAGGTTCCGCACGGAAGCCTCGGTGCACTCGCCGGGAATCCCCATCACGAGGTTCACGAGCGGCGGCTCGGCGAGGGCGCCGCGCTCGAGGAGCGCGCGGACGTTGTTGAGCATCCCGGCGTGGTAGATCTCCAGCTCGGGCTTCACGCCGTTGTCCAGGAAGAGGCGGGCGGCTCGCTCGAGTTCCTCGTGCGAGGAGAACAGCGGGACGAAGCGGTCCCGGACCCAGCGCCCAGCGCGCTCGTCCCACCGGCCGAGCAGGCTGCCACCCCCGGCGCTCAGCGAGGCGATCTCGGGGCGCAGCTCCGGCACGACCCGCAGACGCTCCTCCAGCGCGATCCCGGCGACGGCCCCGCCGGTCGTGAGGTTCAGCACCGCGTCGCAGCCGGCGGCGCGCAGCCCCTCGACGATCCGCCGGAACACCGCCACATCGGAGGTCGCGCGGCCGGCGGCATCGCGCGCGTGGATGTGCAGGATCGCCGCGCCGGCGCGCCATGCCACGAGACCCTGCGCCACAACGTCCTCCGGGCTCTCCGGCAGGTTCGGGTTCGCCTCTTTGCCCTGCTGCGCGCCGGTGAGGGCGCACGTGACCACGACGCGGTCCATGCTCACTCCCTCCCGGGCTCCGGCGGAGGCCCGGCGCGGCCGCCGCTCCCCTCGCGCGCGGTGGGGCGCTTCTCGAGAAACGACGCCATCCCCTCCCGCTGGTCGCGCGTGGCGAAGTTCAGCACCACCGTGTTGATCGAGAAGTCGATCGCCGCCTCGAGGTCGGTGGTCATCCACTTGTGGATGATCTCCTTCTGGGTCGCCAGCGCCTGCGGGCTCTTCGCGGCGAGGCGCGCGCGCCAGAGGTCCACCTCCGCCGCGAGGGCCTCGGCCGGCACAACCGCGTGAAGCAGGCCGCGCCGCTCGGCCTTCGCCGCGTCCCAGAACTCCCCCGTGAGGGCCATCTCGCGCGCGCCCTGGATGCCGATCGCCGCCGGCAGGATCGCCGCCTCGACGATCGCCGGGATCCCCCGGTTGATGTTCGGCAGCCCGAAGCGCGACCGGTCGGTCGCGATGCAGACGTCACACGACACCGCCAGCTCGAGTCCCGCTCCGAGGCAGAGGCCGTCTATCGCCGCGATCACCGGCTTCTCCGAGGTGCGGAGGGCGAGGAACGTGCGGTGCAGCTCGCGCCCCACCTCCCGGGCCTCGAAACCGGTCAGGTCCTTCACGTACGCGATGTCGATCCCCGCCGAGAAGGCCCGGTCCGACGCCGAGCCGACGACGATCACCCGCGCGCGCGGATCCCGCTCCGCCTCCGCGACGGCCGCGCGGATCTCGGTGAGCATCCGTGCGTCGATTGCGTTCAGCACCTCCGGACGCGCGAGCGTGATCCGAAACGCTCCGTCCTCGATCCCGCACCTTGTGGTCACGCCCATTTCGCTCACCGCCCCCGGAACTCGGGCGGCCGCTTCTCGGCGAACGCCCTGAACCCCTCCGCCGCGTCCTCGGTCTGCCGCAGCGGCTCCGCGTGCCGCTGCTCCAAGCGCAGGGCCTCCTCCAGAGGCAGGTCCGCCCCGCGACGAGCGGCCGCGCGCGCCGCCCGGACCGCGAGCGGAGCGTTTCGCGCGATCCGTTCGGCGAGCGCGAGCGCCTCGTCCATCGACCGTCCGGCGGGCACGATCCGGCTCACCAAACCGATCCGGAGCGCGGTCGCCGCGTCCACGGGATCGCCGGTCAAGAGGATCTCCATGGCGGCGCTCGCCGGGATCGCGCGCGGGAGGCGCTGGGTGCCCCCGGCCCCCGGGATGATCCCCCACCGCACCTCCGGGAGCCCGAAGGTCGCGTGCGGCTCGCAGATGCGCACATCGCACGCGAGCGCCAGCTCGAGGCCTCCGGCCAGGCAGGCCCCGTTCACCGCCGCGATCACCGGCTTGCCGGGGTCGAGGTTCCGGGTGAGGCCGCCGAGCCCCGGCTCCTGTTCGCCTCGCTCGAGCCGCTCAACCGGCGTCATGGAGCGGTAATGCTCGCCGATCCGCTTCAGGTCGGCCCCCGCGCAGAAGGCCTTGTCCCCCGCCCCTGTGAGTACCGCGGCTCGAAGCTCGCCGTCATCGCGAAAGGAGGCCCAGGCCTCGGCGAGCGCGCGGCTCATCTCCGGGCTGAGCGCGTTGCGCGCCTCCGGCCGGTCGATCGTGACGGCGAGGACGTGCCCTATGCGCTCGGTGCGAACGGTCATGAGTCCCCTTCCGGCTCGAATCCCGCGATGTCCAGGATGGTGCCGGCGCGCTCGGCGGCGAAGCGCGCGCGAACCCGCGCACCCGGGCGGACTTCCTCGACGCTCCCCAGGAGGTGGTGCATCATCGAGGTGCCGGCGCCGTCGAGCCGCACGAGCGCGAAGGTCTCTCTTCCGGGGACCTCGGTCGCGCACAGCAGGGTCCCCCCCGGCCCCACCCCGACCAACCCCGCGGTCGCCCCGCCGCAGCGCGGGCAGAGCGAGCGCGCAGGACACACGACGCAACCACAGCCCGGGCACCGCGCGCCGAGGATCCGCCCCTCGTCGCGCAGAGCGGCGAGGAACCGGCTCGAGACGCCTCCGGCCGCGTAGCGGAACGGGACCCTGATCGCGCCCTCCAAGGCCTCCCCCGCCGGTCCCGCCGTTCCCGGCGGCGCCGGAGCGCCCGCCGGTCCTGTGCGCCCCGGCGCGCCCGTCTGCCTCGCCGGGGCGCGCAGCGCGCGCGAGAGCACGATCTCGTCCCGGATCGGCCGGCCCCCAACGCCGGTCTCAGGGATTTCGGGCTTCTGGGACCGGTACCCGGCGATCGCGCCCGCGCGCCTCTCCACGACCTCGAATCCGTGACGCGCGTAGAAGGCGAGCGCGGGCTCGTTGTCATCGGTGGTCGTCGCGACGAGCCGCTCCGCCCCCGCCGATATCGCGCGGTGCACGACCGCGTCCAGAAGCGCCGCGCCGAGGCACTCCGCCGGCCGCTCGCGCGCCACGGCGAGCAGCTCCCACTCCTGCCCGCCGTCCACGTAGATCGCGAGGCCGAAGGGCGCGCCGCCCTCCTCCGCGACGAAACCGGGAGCCTGAACCCCGTCGCGCAGCGCCCCGCGCGACACGATCCGCGGCGAGCCGAAGTGGCGGGTGAGGATCGCCGCGACCGCATCCCGGTCGCGCGGCTCGAAGGGGCGCAGGCGCACCGACATCGCGCGGAAGCCCTCGATGTCGTCCACGGCGCCGCGAAGAGTCTCCCCCCAGACAGCGTGAACCCGCTGTCCGATCGCGGGTCTCACCGGGCCGGGTTCCACAAGGAGGTGGTTGATCGTGGTGTCGGCGCCGTCGGGGCGCACGAGCATCCCGTACGGCGACGGGCGCGCCTTGCCGGTCCGCCCGTCGAGCATCGGCTGGTGCACGACCGTCCAGGCCTCCAGGGTTCCCTCGTGCGCGACCGGCACCCATCCCGACGGCCGGCGCCGGCACTCCCCGCAGAACGGCCGCGGCGGGAGGTAGCGGCGCCCGCAGCCTTCGCAGCGCAGCGCGAGGATCCGCCGCTTGCGCAGCCCGGCAAGGAACTCCCCCATCGCCGCGCCGGGGGCGTAGCGCCAGGAGAGGTCCATCCCGAGCGACACCGCGAGCGGGCTCACGGCGCCTCCGATGACAGCACGATCACGTCCGACCACGCGTACACGCCGTACCCGGTGGCGAGGGTCGTGCGCGCCCCAGGGACCTGCCGCGCGCCTCCCCGCCCGTGGATCTGGAGCGCCGCCTCGGCGACCCGGATCACCCCGGAGGCGCCGACCGGATTGGAGGAGAGCACACCCCCCGAGGGGTTTACCGGCAGCTCCCCTCCGAGCGACGTCGTGCCCTCCTCAATCAGCCGCCCCGCCTCGCCGGCGCGGCAGAACCCGAGCGCCTCGTACCACGCCAGCTCCGCGTAGGTCACCGGCTCGTAGATCTCAGCGACGTCGAGGTCCCGGAGCGGCTCATCGATCCCCGCCTGGGCGTAGGCGGCGCGCGCGGCGTCCCGAAGGGCGCGCATCGTCACCAGGCGCCGCTCGATATCACCGATGTAGGGCTGCTCGTGCCGGGTGACGGCCGCGCGCACCCACGCCGGCGCCGGGCAGAACTCGCGGGCGCGCTCCTCGCCGGCGACCACGATCGCCGCGGCGCCGTCGGACTGCGGACACATGTCGAGGAGGTGCACCGGGTGAGCGAGCATCCGCGAGGAGAGCACCTCCTCGACCGTGAGGCCGGGCATCTTCAGGTGGGCGAAGGGGTTGCGCGCCGCGTTCCGGCGGGCCTTCACGGCGACGAGCGCCGCCTGCCGTTCCGTCACCCCGCGCTCCGCCACGTACTGCGAGATCGACAGAGCGAAGTTGCCGATCGCTCCCGAGGCGACGGCGCGATCCCAGAACGGGTCCGTGAGAGCCATGCCGGTTTGCGTGTGACCCTCGGAGTGCTTCTCGAACCCGACGACAAGAACGAGGTCGAAGGCGCCGGAGGCGACGAGGTGGAACGCAGCGATGCAGGCGCTCGTGCCCGACGTGCCGCCGGTCGCGACCTTCAGGCACGTGCGCCCGAGCGCGAACGCGCCCTCGCCGACCCACATCTCCGGGAAGGCACGCCCCTCGAACAACTCCATGTTGGAGAGCACGACGGCGTCGAGGTCGCGCGGACGCGCGCCGGCGTCCTCCAGCGCGCGGGAGGCGGCCTCGCGCACGATCTCGGGCTGAGAGACGTCCGGGCGCCGGCTGGCGTGAATCGTCTGGCCGGTGCCGATCACCGCGACCCGCCTCACGCCGCCGCCCCCCCGGCGCCGGCCCGGAGCACGGCCACCGCCTGCCCCTGACCGGCGGGCCCCCAGGTCCCGTGCGCGATCCCCCATCGCGAGTTCCCCGGCTCCCGCAGCGCGCGCGCCGCGGCCGCGAGCCGAGAGAGCCCCGCCGCGACCGGCACGGCCCCGCCGAAAAGCCCCCCGCCCGTCGACATCGCCGTCCGGGGTCCGATCCCCGCGGCGCGCGCGAACAGCTCCTCCTCGTGCGGAAACACGCAAGACGGCTCGGCGAGATCGAGCGCTCCCGCGTCGATGCCGGCGAGCGCGTAGGCGCGCGCACAAGCCCCTGCGAGCCCGCCCCAGATCGCGAGATCGCGATCCCCCGGTGAGTGCGCGTCCAGGTCGAGCCCGAAGCCGGCGACCTGGACCGGCCGCCGAGGCCCCTGCGCGCCGGTCCCGGCTCCGGGCTCGACGGCGCGCAGCACCACCGCGCAGGCGCCGTCGGCGAGCGGGGCGCACATCCCCTCGCGAAGCGGGGAGGCGAGGGGCGGAGAGCCGAGGATCTCCCCGGGCGTGCGCGCCTCGCCGCCCCCCGGCTCCGCCGCCGCGCGCCGTTCCGACGCCGCCGCCGCCCAGCGACCCTCCGCTCGGGAGTCCCGCGCCGCGAGCGCGGCCGCCTGCAGGCCCGCGCACACCAGGAAGTCCGCGCCGAGCGGCTGCAGGTGCACCGGATCCATCGCCCACGCGGAGAGATCCCAGAACCGCGCCATCGAGGCCTTCCCGTGCGCTGCGACGAGCACCGTCCGGTAGGCCCCCGCCCGGATCTGGCAGGCGGCGTGGATCGCGGCGCACAACCCATCGCCGGCGATCCTGGTCTCGGGCTTCATCACCGCCCCGACGACCTCCGTCACGGCGACGTTCGACGCGGTGAGGCCGTCGAGCAGGTCCGCCGAGGCCGTCACAACGGCGTCGATTCCTCCGAATCCGATCCCGGCGTCCTCGATCGCGCGCTCGACGGCGTCGAGCACCATCTCGGGGATCGAGCGCGGATCGGCGCGCGCCGGGCCCGTCTCGCCGACCCCGGCGACGAGCGCGCTCGGGCTCAACGCCCCTCCGTCCTGGGCAGCAAACCCGCCTCGCGCGCGATGATCTCCCGCATGATCTCGCTCGTGCCGGCGCCGATGCTGAACGCGAGCGAGTCCCGGTAGAGCCGCGTGATCGGAACCTCCTCCATGTAGCCGTACCCGCCGAAGATCTGCGCGCAGTCGTGGGCGATCCCGACCATCGCCTCGGCGGCGAAGAGCTTCGCCATCGAGATCTCCTTCTCGCACCGCTCACCGCGCACCGACAGATCGAGCGCGCGCTCGGTCAGCGCCTCCGCCGCCTCGATGGTCGCCAGCGCGTCGGCCAGCCGGTGGCGCCATGCCTGGAACCCGAGGATCGGCCGCCCGAACGCCTGCCGCTCGAGCCCGTAGCCGCGCGCCTTCTCCCACATCTCCCTCATCTGCGCGCCGCACATCACGGCGAGCACCAGGCGCTCTCCGGCGAACCCCTCCATGATCAGGCGGAACCCGCCGCCCTCCGGGCCGAGGAGGTTCCGCGCCGGCACCCGGCACTCCTCGAAGGAAAGCTCCCCGGTGTCCGAGGCATGCGTGCCGAGCTTCTCCAGCCTCCGCCCGCGCACGAACCCGGGGGCGTCGGCCGGAATCAGCAGAATGGAGATCCCCCCGTGCCCCGGCTCTCCGGTCCGCACGGCGGTCGTCACCCAGTCGCAGGTCGTGGCGTTCGTGATGAACGTCTTCGACCCGCTCACGACGTAGTCGCCGCCGTCGCGCGCCGCGCGCGTCGCGATCGCCGCCACGTCGCTGCCGGCGCCCGGCTCGGTCACCCCGAGAGCGCCGACCCGCTCGCCCGTGATCGCCGGGCCGAGGAACTCGCGCTTCTGCTCGGGCGTCCCGGAGCGGTCGATCACCTTGGTGGCGAACTCGGCGTGGGCGAGGATCGAGACCGGCACCCCGATCGAGCCGCATCGCACGAGCTCGCGCACCATGGTCGCGGTGTACCGGAAGTCCCGCCCCGCCCCGCCGTACTCGGGGGAGAGGCGGACGCCCAGGAACCCAAGCTCTCCCAGCCGGCTGAAGAGGTCTCGGGGGATTCGCCCGGCACGCTCCCACTCCAGAACGTTCGGCGTGATCTCCCGATCCACGAGACGCCGCAGCGTCTGCCGAAACATCTCGCGCTCCTGGTCCTCCGGCTCCCCCATCCCGCCCCTCCCGGGCCAGGCGACATCGGTCCGTTCGACGCTAGACCGAGCGCTGCTCAGTTGTCAAGCGCTGCTCACCCTTGACCCGGCGGCGAACGTATCTTCTACTCAGCGCCTCCCTCCCCATTGCCCAAGGAGGCGTCCGTCGAGGCCTTGCGTGGCCGGAGGCCGGCGCGATCGCGACCGGGGTGATCGAAGCGCGAAGGCTTGCGGCCCACCCCTTCCGCGGGCCTCGGTGTCCCACACGCCGGTTCGTTACCGCCATGCCGGAGCCTCTGCTGTCCGCTGGCACCCTCCTATGGAGCTTTGGAAGGGTCCTGCGCGATCCCCCTGACGACCCACGCCGGGGGCGAAAAGCCGAGGATCAGCAGCGGTGCCGAACCGACCGCTACGAGTTGAAGCACGAGGTTGGCGGCCCGAACCATGCCCGCGCTGGATCCACCTGCCGAGATTCGCGTCGCGACCAGCGGGACGATGATCACGCCGACAAACAGCAGGAGCGATCCGAAGCCGATGGACAACATGCGGAACCGAGCGCGCCCCCGCATCCGCCGCCCGTACACAAGGAACAGGACGCACAGGCTTCCGAATGCAACCGACAGCCAAGCGAATCCCTCAACCAGGGCCACCGTGTACGGGATCAGATTCCGGACTCCCTTGAACCTGACCAACTCCGTGCTCACGAACGCATACTCGGGTTTCTCGACGGCAGCCAGCGCCAGGTTCAAGGCTGTTATCGCGGCCACCGAGGCCCGAACCCATCGCGGAAACGGGACGAAGTCGCCGAGGAACTGGAGGAAGTAATAGACGGAGAGAAGAAGCAGGATGCCCACGGCGGCGGACAGGCCTCTCGGCGGGATCAGCGCGCGTTGGCTGTAGACGGTCCCCGAAACGGCGTTGCCGACCTGCGCCAGTCCAAGCAGCCCGGTCGCGAGGGCAAGGTGCGCTCGAGGTCGTGCGCGATCTGCGATCCACGCTCTGACGCTGAGCGCTCCGACCAGGACGAACAAAGCAGACGCCAGGTGGTGCAGAACTTCGGTGGTCGCCCTCAATACGGCGCCCCCTGGTCGCCCCGGTGCACACCCCCTGTGGGCGTGGCTGGACTCGAACCAGCGACCTCAGCTTTATCAGAGCTGCGCTCTAACCACCTGAGCTACACGCCCGCGGATCTTGAGGCTACCAGACGCCCGCGCGCGCGCGCCTCCGACATCGCCGGCGGCCGGCCGGAACCCGGCCGGGCTACTCCGGCTCGGACAGCGAGACCTCGATGCCGCCGACGACGTCGGCGATCAGGTTGTAGAGGAACGCCGCGAACACCGTGACGGCGCTCCACACGACCGTGCCGAGCATGCCGACGAGGAAGAACCACTTGAACAACGCGCCGCCCGAGATCGTGACGTCCAGCTCCAGCGAGCGGAGCAGCTCCTCCAAGCCCTGGACCACCCTGAAGGCCTTCAGTATCGCGAAGATAACCGCGAGCGCGAAGAGCACGATGAGCAGGAGGCAGAAGTAGAACACCAGAGAGAACTTGAGCACCGACCACGGGTCGATCTTGCGCACGACGACCCGCGCGCGGCGTGATCGGCGCGACGGCGCGCGGGTGCCCGCGGCGGCGACGTCCTGCCCTCCCGCGACCGGGCGGGGGCCGACCCTCGCCGAATCTCCCCCGGGCGGCTGCGCTCCGATGCTCACGTCCCCTCCGCGTCGTTCGGACATGTCCTTATATGCGGAGCGGGGGGGCGCTGACAACAACGCGGGGTTTTCCGGCTCCTCAGACGTCGAGGTACACCTCCGCGCGCCAGCCTTCTCCGGTGGGCTCCAGCCGCAGCCGGTGGTACGTCACGGCCTTCACGTACGGCCCGGCAGGCGCGAACCCCGCGACGGTCAGCGCCTCGCCGGCGGCGCGCGCCGCGTGCGCGAGAGCCCCGGACTCCTCGCCGAGGTCGACGTCTACTCGGGCCCCGACAACGAATGCCCCCGAGGTCTCGTTCAACCAGAGGCACTCCTCGAGGAACGCGACCAGCAGGGCCGGTCCATCCTGGGCTTCGACCGAGATCGTCCGCCCTCCGTCGGGCGGGGGCGGCGGGCCGCCGAACACGATCGCCGCGAGGCCGCGCGCCGCCTCGCTGAAGACCTCCGCGAGGTCGCGCCCACGGGCGGCCAGGCCGGCGTCGGCCGTGTGCGGCAGGATCTCGTAGGACATGCGCCCGCCGTGCCGGTGCGGCGTCAGCCCCCGTTCTCCTCCTCGCCGACGACGCGCGCGATGGCGGCCACGGCGCTGTCCTCGGCGAGGCGCATGACCCGGACTCCGGAGGCGGCCCTGCCCTGGCGCGAGATGTCCTTGCAGGCCATCCGGATGACCACCCCGTCGGAGGAGATGAGGAAGACCTCGTGGCCCGGCCGGACGACCTCCGCCCCGGCGACGAAGCCGCGCCTCCCGGTGAGCCGGACGGCGCGTACCCCCAGTCCGCCGCGGTGCTTGATCTCGAAGCGATCCACCGGGGTCCGCTTTCCGAATCCCGCGTCGGTTACGGCGAGCAGCTCGCCGTTCGGGTCGGCGACGTCGAATGACACGACCGCGTCCTCGGCTCGGAGCTTCATGCCGATGACTCCCGAGGAGTCCCGGCCCATCGGGCGAACCTCGGACTCCTTGAAGTGGATCCCCTGCCCCTTGCGCGAGACCAGGATCAGCCGGTCGTCTCCCGAGGTCGCACGCACCCGGACCACCTCGTCGTCGGGGCGGAGCTTCACCGCGATGATCCCGTCGCGTCGCGAGGAGTCGTAGGCCTGGAACTCCGTCTTCTTCACGATCCCGCGCCGGGTCGCGATCACGAGGTAGCGGTGGATGTCGTAGCCGCGGGTGTCGATGACCGCCGCGATCGTCTCGTCGGCCGCGAGCGGGAGCAGGTTGCGGATCGAGATCCCGCGCGCCGTGCGGTCCTTCTCGGGGATCTCGTGAGCCTTGATCCGGTAGACCTTCCCTCGGTTGGAGAAGAACAGCACGAACGCATGGTTCGTCGTTGTGAGAAGGTGCTCCAGGATGTCGCCTTGCTTCGGCGCCGCGCCGCGCACGCCGCGCCCGCCGCGCCCCTGCGTCCGGTAGACCGAGAGCGGCACTCGCTTCACGTAGCCCGAGAGCGAGATCGTGACGGCGACCTCGTCGTCGGGGACGAGGTCCTCGACGTCGATCTCGCCCTCGTCGGAGCGGATCTCGGTGCGCCGCGGCGTGCCGTACTTCTGCTTGACCTCGGCCAGCTCCTCCTTGACGATCGCGCGCACCTTGCCGGGATCGGCGAGGATCGCCCGGTACTCCTTGATCTTCTTCACCAGCTCACGGTGCTCGTCCTCGATCTTCTTGCGCTCGAGGGCCGCCAGGCGGCGGAGCTGCATGTCGAGGATCGCGTTCGCCTGGATCTCGCTCAGCTTGAACGTGGTCATGAGGCCGGCTCGCGCGGCGTCCACGTCGCGGGAGCCGCGGATGAGCTTGATCACCGCGTCGAGGTTCTCGAGCGCGATCAGCAGGCCCTGCAGGACGTGGTCCCGCTCCTCCGCCTTGCGCAGGCGGTAGCGCGTCCGCCGGTTGACGACCTCGATCTGGTGGGCGATGTAGACCTTGATCGCCTCGGTGAGCGGCAGCACGCGCGGGATCCCGTCGACGAGGGCCAGCGTGTTCACCCCGAAGCTGTCCTGGAGCTGGGTATGCTTGTAGATGTTGTTCAGTACCACCTGGGGAATGGCGTCGCGCTTTAGCTCGATCACCAGCCGCAGGCCGCGCCGGTTCGACTCGTTCCGGACGGCCTTCGCGCTCGGGGTGATCCCCGTGATCACCTTGCGGTCCACGAGGTCGGCGATCTTTGCGAGCACGCGGTCGCCGGAGACCATGTACGGCAGCTCGGTGACGACGATCTGGCTCTTGCCCGACCTCATCTCCTCGATCGTCGCGAGCCCACGCACCTTGATCGAGCCGCGCCCGGTGGTGAAGGCGTCGCGGATCCCGTCGCGCCCCATGATCATCCCGCCGCCGGGGAAGTCCGGTCCTTTCATGTGCTTCATCAGCCCCGCGACCGTGATGTCGGGATCGTCGATCGCCGCGATCACCGCGTCCACCGTCTCGCGCAGATTGTGCGGCGGGATGTTCGTCGCCATCCCGACCGCGATCCCGGAGGAGCCGTTCACCAGCAAGTTCGGGAAGCGCCCCGGGAGCACGAGCGGCTCGGTCTCCTCGCCGTCGTAGTTCGGGACGAAGTCCACGGTCTCCTCGTCGATGTCGCGGAGCAGCTCCATCGCGAGCGGCGAGAGCCGGCATTCGGTATAGCGCGCGGCCGCCGGCGGGTCCCCGTCGACCGAGCCGAAGTTCCCGTGCCCCTGCACGAGAGGCGCGCGCATCGCGAAGTCCTGGGCCATGCGCGCGAGCGCGTCGTAGATCGCCTGATCGCCGTGCGGGTGGTACTTGCCCATCACGTCGCCGACGACGCGCGCGCTCTTCTTGAAGGGCGTCCCCGGCCGCACGCCCTGCATGTTCATGCCGTGCATGATCCGCCGGTGCACGGGCTTCAGGCCGTCGCGCGCGTCGGGCAACGCTCGCCCGACGATCACCGACATCGCGTAGTCGAGGTAGGAGCGCTTGACCTCGACCTCGATGTCGACGGCCTCGATGTGAGGCTCGAGCGGGACCTGACTCACCCCGGACCCCCTAGACGTCCACGAACGCGTGCTTCGCGTTCCGCTGGATGAACTCGCGCCTGCTCTCCACGTCCTCTCCCATGAGCGTCGTGAAGATCTGGTCGGCGAGCGCCGCATCCTCGAGAGTGACCTGCAGGAGCTGGCGTGTCGCCGGGTTCATCGCGGTCTCCCAGAGCTGCTCGGCGTCCATCTCACCGAGGCCCTTGAAACGGCTGATCTCGGCCTTCTTGCCGTCGGCGTGCTCGCGCAGGACGGCGTCGCGCTCGCGGTCGCTGAAGGCGTAGTACTTCTTGCCGCCGGTGACGATCCGGTACAGCGGAGGTTGCGCGATGTACACGTACCCCTGCTCCACCAGCGGCCGCATGTGCCGGAAGAAGAAGGTCAGCAGCAGCGTGCGGATGTGGGCCCCGTCTACGTCGGCGTCGGTCAGGGTGACGACCTTCCCGTAGCGGCGCTTGGCGAGGTCGACCTCCTCGCCGATGCCGACGCCGATCGCCGATATCAGCGCGAGGATCTCCTGGTTCTCGAGCACCTTGTGCAGGCGCGCCTTCTCGACGTTCAGGATCTTGCCCCGGATCGGCAGGATCGCCTGGAACTCGCGGTTGCGCGCGGCCTTCGCGGTGCCGCCCGCGCTGTCGCCCTCGACGATGAACACCTCGGAGGCCTCCGGGTCCGAGGTCTGGCAGTCGGCGAGCTTGCCCGGCAGGCCGCCGGCGTCGAAAGCGCTCTTGCGGGCGATGTCCCGCGCCTTCTTCGCGGCCTGGCGCGCGTGCGCGGCCTGGATCCCTTTGCGAACGATCCTGCCGGCCTCGGTCGGGTGCTCCTCGAGCCACTCCGCGAGGCGCGCGTTCACGGCCTTCTCGACGAACGCCCGCACCTCGGTGTTGCCGAGCTTGGTCTTGGTCTGCCCCTCGAACTGCGGGTCGCGGATCATCACCGACACGATCGCGACCAGCCCCTCGCGGATGTCCTCGCCCTGAAGGTTGTCGTCCTTCTCCTTCAGGAGACTCTTGCCGCGCGCGTAGCGGTTCACCACGTTGGTGAGGGACTTCTTGAAGCCCTCCTCGTGCATCCCGCCCTCGTGGGTGTTGATCGTGTTCGCGAAGGTGTAGATGGACTCGTTGAAGCCGGCGTTCCACTGCATCGCGACATGGAGGTCGCGGCCCTCCTCGCCGGCCTCGAAGTAGACGGGTCGGTTGAGCGTCTCGCGGCCGGTATTGAGCGCCTTCGCGAAGTCCGCGATCCCTCCGGTTGCCTTGTACACCTGCTCGGAGGCCGGCTCCTTGCGCTCGTCGCGCAGGACGATCGTGACGCCCTTGGTGAGGAAGGCCAGCTCCTTCAGCCGCTGGGTGAGGATCTCGATGTCGAACTCCAGCTCGGCAGGGAAGATCTCGCGGTCCGGCCAGAACGTGACGGTCGTGCCGGTGCGCTTGGAGGCCTTCCCCCGTTGGAGCTTCGCGGCGGCCTTGCCGCGGCAGTAGCTCTGGCGCCACTCGTGGCCGTCCCGGTGGACCTCGACGTCCAGCCGCTCGGACAGCGCGTTCACGACCGAGACCCCAACCCCGTGGAGCCCACCCGACACCGCGTATCCCTTGCCGCCGAACTTGCCGCCAGCGTGCAAGACCGTGAGCACGATCTCGAGCGCGGGGCGCCGATCCTTGCGGCCGGGGATCGGCTGGACCGGGATCCCGGCGCCGTCGTCGGACACCGATACCCCGCCGTCGGCGCGCAGCGAGACCAGGATCTTCGCGCAGCGGCCGGCGAGCGCTTCGTCGATCGCGTTGTCCACCACCTCGTAGACCAAGTGGTGGAGCCCCCTGACGTTGGTGCCCCCGATGTACATCCCGGGGCGCTTGCGAACCGCCTCCAAGCCCTCGAGGACCTGGATGTCCTTGCTCGTGTAATCCGAGGCGGCCTTCGCCAAAGTCCCTCCTACCTGGGCGACCGAGGGCACGGCGCGGCCCGGTACGGGCTCACGATTCTCGCGGGGGAAGCGTCCCTCGGCACTGATGCATTCTAGCACGTCAGGGCCTGGATTTCGCGCCGGCGAGGCCCCTCAAGCGCGCCGTTTGTCGCTCTCGGAGCGAGCGCGCCGGCCGGCGGACGCGGCAGCGGTTGCTCAGGGTCTCCCGCGCGCCTCGCCGGCCACGATCTTCACCTCTCGCACGACCCCGCCCCCGAGGTGCGCGTCGATCCGGCCGGCGAGCGACCGCGCAAGGAGCGACAGCTCGGTCGCCCAGGCCCCGCTCTCCGCGCGCAACGTGAGGACGCCGCGCACGAGCTTGAGCGGCTCGCTGTGCGCCGCGACCTGCTCGCCCACCACGGCCGCCCACTCGTCGCGCAGGCGTCCCGCCGCAAGCCGCTCTCCCCACCCTCGCCCTGCCACGAGCGTCTCGAGCAGCTCGCGGAGCGCCTTCGGCTCTCCTTCACGCGCCAAGGACCTCGCCCTCCCGCACGAGCAGCGTGCCCCCCCCGAAGGTCTCGGGGATCTCGCCGGGGTCGGCCGCCGTCACGATCGCCTGGGCGCCCGCCGGCAGCGCCCCGGCGAGTCGCTCTCTCCGCGCCGGGTCGAGCGGGGTGAACGGGTCGTCGAGGAGAAGCACCGGCTCGTCGGCGAAGGCCTCCGCGATCGCGGCGGCCGCGCCGAGCACCAGCGCCACCGCGATCAACCATCCCTCGCCGAAGGAGGAGTGCGTGCGCGCCACCATCCCGTCCATCGTGATCGCCACCTCGTCGCGGTGAGGACCGACGAGCGAGGCCCCGCGCGCAAGCTCGTCGCCGCGCCGCTCCCCGAGGCGACGGCGCATCGCCTCCGCCCACTCGGCGGCTCCCGCGCGGCCGGCCGGCACCGGCACGTTCGGTTCGTAGGCCACCGCCAGCTCCCCTTGCCCGCCCGCCGCCGCCCACGCCTCCGCGGCGCGCGGTGCAAGCCGGCGCGCGACGTCTGCGCGCCCGGCGAGCAGCTCCGAGCCAGCGGAGACGAGCGCTTCGTCCCAAGCCTCCAATCCGGCCGGGGGCCGGCTCGCGCCGGCGGCGTCCCTGAGCAGCGCGGTGCGCTGGCGCAGCGCCCGCTCGTAGTCGCGCGAGACCGCGTGATACCGAGGATGAAGCTGCACGAGCAGCTCGTCGGCGAACCTCCGGCGAGCCGCCGGATCGCCCCTCACGATCTCCACTCTCTCCGGGGAGAACACCTGCGCGCGGAGAGCCCCGAGCACGTCGCGCCGGCGCGGCACCGAGGCCCCGCCCCGGCGAGCCCGGGCGCGTCCCCGCGCGACGATCTCGACCTCCACGCGCTCGCGGCGCCCCGCCTGCGAGATGTCCGCGCGCACGACGGCGCTCGCGGCGCCCCGGCGCAGGAGGGCCGAGTCGCTGGAGGACCGGTGGGACGAGAGCGACGCCACGTACCAGGCCGCCTCCAGGATCGAAGTCTTCCCGCACCCGTTCGGGCCGACCAGCGCGGTGCGCTCGCGGGGAAACGCCACGCGGAGCGACTCCCAGAAGCGGAACGAGACCAGCTCGAGGGCTTCCAGACGCACCGGGTGCGGCTACCCTCCCACGCGAATCGGCATCGCGAGGTACGTGAACCCCCCGGCGTCATCGGCGCCGCGGATGAGCACCGGTTTCTGGCCGTCCCGCACGGAGAGCACCACGTCGTTGCCCTCGACCGCCTGCACGCCGTCGAGCAGGTACTGGGGGTTGAAGGAGACCGTCACCGGCTCACCTTCGTAGGTTCCCTCGACCCGCTCGGAGGCCTGTCCGATGTCTTGGGTGCCGGCCGCGAGCTGTACCCCTTCGGCGCTCAGCTCGACTCTCACCGGAGACCCGGACTGTGCGAGAATGCCGACACGCCGCACGGCCTCGATGAAATCGTCGCGCTTGACGCGGAGCCGGTTCGGGAGCTCGCCGGGCACGAGCTGACGCCAGTTCGGGAACTCCCCCTCGATGAGGCGGGTTCCCAGCCGTCTCCCGGACCCGGCGAACACCGCCTGCGACTCCCCGAGAAGGACCTGAAGCTCTCCCTCACCCTCCGCTCCGCGGGCCGCTTCCTGTAGGGCGCGCGCCGGAATTACGCGCCGGACCGGCTCACTCGGTCCCTTCCACGCGATCTCTCGAACCGCAAGCCGGTACGAGTCGGTCGCCACCAGCATGAGCTTGCCCGCATCCGCCTCTACCAGCGTCCCCGTGAGCACGGGCCGCGCTTCGTCGCGCGAGGCCGCTCGCGTCACTTGCCCGACGGCCGTCTGGAACAGCGCGCGCTCGAGAGTCCCGCCGGGCGCTTGCGAGACGAACTGCAGGGCCGGGATGTCCTCCACCGGAAGCAGCCGCAGCGCGAACTCCGCGGAACCGCAGGAGATCTTTGTCTCACTCGCTCCGGCCTCGATCCTCACCACGCCCTGCGGCAACGAGCGCGCGATCTCGCCGAGCACTCTTCCCGGCACGACGGCGCGGCCGGGTTCCTCCACTCTTGCGCCCGCCGATGTCTCCCCCGAAAGCTCAAGGTCCGTCCCGGCCATCCGGAGGCCTTCCCCGCGTGCCTCGAGCAACAGCCCTCCGAGCGCGGGGAGCGTCGCGCGCGCGCTCACGCAGCGGAGAACCCAAGCGACCTGCTCGGCGAAAACGTCCTTCTCGATCGTGATCTTCATGCCTTCACCCCCAAGGACCGATCCTTCATCTAGAAGAAGTATTCATGTGGGAATCGTAGTAGGTGGTGGGGACGCTGTGGAAAGGCCCTCCTCGCGCAGGCGGGAGGTGGTGGGGCGCTGGGGAAAGCATGTGGACCTCATCGGGACGGCACCAGCTCCCCCGCCGCGCGACCCCGAATCCGCGCAGTCAGCTCCTGCACCTGTGAGTAAACGACGCGGCGTTCGCCCATCAGTCTCTTGATCTTTCCCTCCGCGTGCATGACCGTCGTGTGGTCCCTCCCGCCGAACACCTCACCGACCTTTGGGAGGGACAACGGGGTGAGCTCCCGGCACAAGTACATGGCAACCTGGCGGGCGTGGACCAACTGGCGAACGCGGGACGGGCCACCGAGATCGTCGCGAGAGATCCCGAAGTAACCGGCGCACTCGGCGATGATCAGATCGGCCGGGATCTCGTCGGGCCCGTCGGGCGGGAGCAGCGGGCGGAG
This sequence comes from Acidobacteriota bacterium, assembly GCA_016208485.1. Lineage (GTDB taxonomy): Bacteria > Actinomycetota > AC-67 > AC-67 > AC-67 > JACQXY01. Next base: position 19,810 of record JACQXY010000008.1, read on the forward strand.
AACCTCCTGCGCCAGCTCCATCGTGAGCGGGAGCCTTGAGAGGGACGCGTAGGACACGACCCGGATCAGCCGGCCCTCCAGCTCGCGGATGTTGTTCTGCACGCGCTCGGCGATGTAGGCGAGGACCTCGTCGGGGACCTGGAACCCCTCGGCCGCCGCCTTCTTTTGCAGGATCGCCACGCGCGTCTCCAGGTCGGGAGGCTGGACGTCGGTGATCAGGCCCCACTCAAAGCGGGTACGGAGCCGGTCCTCGAGGGGTGCGATCTCCTTTGGGGCCCTGTCCGAGGAGATCACGATCTGACGGCCATCGTTGTGGAGGGCGTTGAACGTGTGAAAGAACTCCTCCTGGGTCTGCTCGCCTCGGGCGAGGAACTGGATGTCGTCGACGAGCAGGAGATCGGCCTCTCGGTAGCGACGGCGAAAGGCTGGCATCCGCTCCTCGCGGACCCCCTGGATGAACTCGTTCATGAACTGCTCGCTCGACACATATCGCACGACGGCGGTGGGGAACAGGAGGCGGACCTGGTGGCCGATCGCGTGCAACATGTGCGTCTTGCCGAGGCCGGCGCCGCCGTAGATGAACAGCGGGTTGTAGCTCCGGGCCGGTTGCTCGGCGACGGCGAGAGAGGCGGCGTGGGCGAACCGGTTGGACGGGCCGGTGACGAATGACTCAAACGTGTACTTAGGGTTGAGTGCGGGCGCCTCAGGGGATCGCGGAGGCGCCGGAGCAGGGCCGGGAGCGGGGGATTGCGGCTCCAATGCCGTCTCTGAATCACCCGGCTCGAGGGCTGTGAACTCGAGTGACAAGGAGCGTCCCGCTGCGGCGCTGAGCGCTGCTGTCAGAAGCTCCCCATAGTGGGACTGCAGCCATTCCCTCGCAAAGGGCGACGGTGCCGCAAGGACGATGGAGTCGACCGACATACGTACCGGGCGTGTCCCCTCGATCCAGGCCCGAGCGCCGGGGGACGGCATCCGTCCCCGGACTTCCACGAGCGCCCTGGCCCAGAGATTCTCGGCCTCCTCCATGGATCGGGCCTCCTGTCCACAGTTAGCGTCCACAGGATGTGGAAAACATTCAACAAGCCTCCGGGGCTGCGCGTGGCACCGAGCAGAGGGAAGGCGAAAAGCTTCCAAAGCCCTCCGTTTCGGTGAAGCCCGGAGCGGCGAGCGGGCGGGAGTATAGCCACCGACCCCTGTGGATACAAGAACGGGAACTTACTGGATCGGCGGGGTCCCGGAGGACGAAAGTCCAGCGTGCTGGCCCTTTCTTGACCTCGCTCTCCGCGGGCGCGTACACTGCGTCGGCCCAGGAAATGAGACGGAAGCCCTACTGTGAAGCGCACTTTCCAGCCCCATACCCGTCGACGCAAGCGGACGCACGGCTTCCGCGCGCGCATGCGGACGCGCGCGGGCCGGCTCGTCCTGGCGCGCAGGCGGCGCAAGGGCCGCGCGCGTCTGACGGTCTAGCCGGAGCGGAAGCGGCGCGAGCGCAAGTGCGCTCCCTGCCCGCGGGACGACGGGGACCTGCCGTGCGACGGGAGAACCGCATCACGTCGGGGCGCGAGTTCTCGGCCGTGATGGCGGGGGGCGTCCGCATCGCGGGGGAGTCGGTCGTCTGTTTCCTGAAGGCCGCAAGGGCTGGAGGAGAGGCACGCGTCGGGATAACCGCCAGCCGTAAGGTGGGGGGCGCGGTCGCCAGGAATCGTGCGAAACGCCTCCTGCGGGAGGCAGCGAGGCGGGCGCTGGTCCGGATGCCGGCTGGAAGCGAGGCCGTGTTGGTGGCAACGCAGGCTATCAATGGTAGGGCTTGCCAGTTCGTCTGTCGAGACGTTGAGACTACAGTGCAGAAGGCAGTCGAACGCGCCGCGGCGCGCTCAGACGGCTCGGGGGTCATAGGATCATCATGAGTGGACTACTTATCGCCATACTGCGCCTCTACCAGCTGTCGATCGGCAGAACCCTCGGACAGCGGTGCCGCTTCTACCCGAGTTGCTCAAGCTACGCGATCGGCGCGATCCGGCTGAACGGCCCTCTTCTGGGGTCGGGGCAGGCCATGTGGCGGTTGGTTCGATGCGGACCATGGACGGCTGGTGGGGTGGACGACCCCTTGCAGGCGACGCGGCGGCGCCGTCTGCGACGTTTCGGGATGGGATCCTAGATGGCCGAGGCCTGGGGCGGGATACTCCAAGGGCTCGGTGGAGCTCTCGCGGGCATCTATACGGCTATTCCGTCCTATGCCGTGGCGATCATCGTGCTCACGGTGGGAGTGCGACTGCTGCTGATCCCTCTCACGGTGAAGCAGATCCGCTCCATGAACGCGATGCAGAAGATCCAACCGCACCTGAAGCAGCTCCAGCAGAAGCATAAGGGCGACCGCCAGAAGCTCAACGAAGAGATGATGACCCTGTACCGGGAGCACGGGGTGAACCCGCTCGGCGGTTGCTTCCCGATCATCATGCAGGCCCCTGTCTTCATCGCACTCTTCTCCGTGCTGAGGGCCGCGACCCCGGCGATCGCGCTGCCCGCCCCCGGGGCGAGCATCCCTGCGGAGGTTGCAGCCAAGAACACGGTCTGCCGGCCCGGCGGTGACCCGTCGGTGACCGGGCAGGGGTCCATGCAGATCGTTTGCACTCCTGAGGGCGGGCAGGCTCTCACCATCCAGATCAAGGAATGGCAGGACCGAAAGGCACGCTCGATCGGCTCCCTTCCCTACCTAACTCGGTGCCAGGCCCGGAAGGAGTCCGCCGACTCGACCACGGTCAGGGACTTCGTGTGTCAGTCTCCGGTGGGCACCGGCCACCTCCCGAGAGACAGCAGGCTGTTCGGCGAGATCATCGCGGATCACACGCGCTTCGCCGGCATGGAGATGGCCTGTTCTCCGACGGACGCGGCCTCCAAAGTGAAGATCCAGCAGTGCGCGCCCCCGGGAACCAAGGCGGGTGGCACCGCTCTCGCCGGCTACTACACGCTCGTGCTGTTGATGGTAGGGACCACCTACTACCAGCAGAAACAGATGTCGGCGCGAGCCCAGGGACCACAGGCGGCCCAGATGCAGATGATGACCAGGATCATGCCGGTCTTCCTGGGATTCATCTCTCTGAACATCCCGGCAGGGGTGCTCATCTACTGGGCCGTCTCGAACGTATGGACCATCGGCCAGCAAACCGTGTTCCTGAGGAAGCAGGGTCCCGTCCCCGCCATTTCCGGCGGAGACGGCAAGGGGCCGAAGCAGGCTCCCGCTCTGGGTCGTCCCGCCAAGCGGCAGCGTCCGGGCGGTGATGGGAAGCGGAACAAAGGCAAGCGCCAGCGATGAACGACGCCGTCGAGACCACAGGAAAAACCGTCGAGGATGCGATCGACGCAGCCCTCGAGCAGCTTGGGGCTACTGAGGACGAGGTCGAGATCCAGATCCTCGCCGAGGGGGGCCCCCGCGGGATCTTTGGCCGGCGCGTGGAAGCTGCCCGCGTGCGGGTCAAGCGCCGCGACGAGCGGACCCCTGAGGACCTCGCCCTGCTCGAGGAGGAGGGACCCGAGCTGCTGGAAGGGCCGACGCCTCCGGAGTTCACGGAGCAAGCGGAGGCCGCCAAGGAATTCCTGGCGGGGCTACTGGGAGCCATCGGGTTGGAGGGCGAGGTCACCGTGGCCACCGGCCCCCTGGCCGTCACCGCCGATGTGGCCGGGCCCGAGATGGGACTCCTGATCGGCCGCCGAGGAGCGACTCTCGAGGCGGTGCAGGAGCTGGTTCGCGCCGCGGTGCAGCGCAAGACGGCCACGCGGCCGCGGGTCAACCTGGATATCGAGGGATACCGCTCGCGGCTGCGCTCTGGTCTGGAGCGGAGAGCCCGCGATGCGGCCGCGCGAGCGCGCCGGTCGCAGCGACCCGTCACCTTGGAGCCCATGAGCGCCTTCCAACGCAAGGTCGTCCACGACGCGCTGGCGGGGTTCGACGGAGTCGCGACCTCGAGCGAGGGGGAAGATCCTAGTCGGCGCGTGGTGATCCGGCCGAAGGGGGAACCCAGACGAGGTTCGGCGCCGCGCGGAGGCGGTTCTCGCGGCTCCGGCGCGCGCGGACAGCGGGGTGCCGGCTCACGGCAGCCCCCGGACTACCGGTAGCTCCAGTCTCGCTTCAACGCTAGATCAGCCGGATCCCCCGCGTCCCGCCCTCGGCGACCACGGCGCTCAAGTCGTACCGGAACGTTCTCGCGTTCCCCTCGAAACGGACACCCCTCGGGACGCCGACCTGGCCGGCGACGTAGGATGTTTCGCGAGAAACCATGAAGCCGCCGACTCTGCGACTGAAGAACATGGAGAACGAGGTGACCCCTTCCGCGCGCGCGCTCGACTCGATAGCTGACTCGGCCGGAGCCGAGCATACTGACCGCGACCTGGCACTCCTGTGTTTGATGCTCCGTCGCATGTGGATCCCGGAGAGCACGGCCTCTCTCCTGCTCGCTCACGCAGCCGCGGTAGCTCGAGGCGCGATGCGCCTCGGATTGATCTCGCCGCGAGACGAAGGCGCGGTGGTGTCACGCCACACGGCGGACTCGCTCTTGTTTGCGCTGGCCAGACCGCCTGTTCCTCGTGAGAGGTGGGTTGACGTCGGCAGCGGTGCGGGCTTTCCCGGTCTGGCCCTTGCCTGCTGCTACCCTGAGACGGAGTTCGTGCTCGCCGAACCGCTTCGCAGGCGGGCCGGATTCCTCGAGCTGACCGTGGCCTCGCTCGGCTTGGAGAATGCGGAGGTGCGTTCTGTGCGGCTGCCGGATGCGAATCCAGACCCAGCCCTTGGCGGGGAGTTCGATGTGGCAGTGGCTCGCGCGCTCGCGGACCCTTCGGAGAGCCTGAAACGCCTTCTCGATGTAGTTCGACAAGACGGGGAGGCAATCGTCGCCGCCGGGAGGTCGGCGCAGATTCCAAGCGGAGCCCGGGAAGTGGAGGTAAAGATTGAGGGCGTCGACTCTCCAGGTCGACTATTCATTGCACGGCGAGCTGTCTCGTCCTCGGGGGTACCTTGAGGATTGCCTGGTACTATCTGCCTATATCAGGCCTGGCACGATCTAGGAGTATCATGGATGCTGAGGGGTTGACGGAAATCCGCGCCGGGCACGTGGTTGCTTTCGCGAATCAGAAGGGCGGAGTGGGCAAGACCACGACGGCCGTGAACCTGGGCGCCTGCCTTGCGGAGCTAGGGCGGCGGGTGCTGCTCGTGGACCTGGATCCCCAAGGAAACGCGAGCACCGGAGTCGGCGTGGACCGCGCGACCGTCAAGATCGGCACCTACGAGGTCCTCGCCGGCTCGAACACCGGCGACGCGATCGTCGGGACTCCGGCGGCGGGGCTCGACGTGCTCCCCTCGACTCTGGACCTCGCCGGCGCCGAGATCGAGCTGACGAGCGCGTTCGCCCGCGAGGGGAAGCTGCGCGCGGCCCTTGCCGCGGTCCGAGGACGTTACGACTTCGTTCTGGTGGACTCGCCGCCGTCGCTCGGGCTGCTCACCGTGAATGCCCTCACCGCCGCCGACGCCGTCTGCGTGCCGATCCAGTGCGAGTACTACGCGCTCGAGGGGCTCGGCCAGCTCCTGCGGACCATCGAGCTTGTGCGCGAGAGCCTGAATCCGCAGCTTGCGCTCGGCGGCGTCGCGCTCACGATGTTCGACGCCAGGACCAAGCTCGCCGAGCAGGTCGCCGCCGAGGTGCGGCTGCACTTCGGCGGTGCGGTGTTTGAGTCGGTGATTCCTCGCAGCGTGCGGCTCTCGGAGGCGCCGGGCTTCGGCAAGCCGGTCATCCTGTACGACGGCGCCTCCCGGGGGGCGCAGGCCTACCGGGCGCTCGCGCGCGAGGCGCTCGGGCGCTGGGAACCCCGGCCCGCGGAGCCCCGGCCCGCCGAGCCCCAGCCCGCCGAGCCCCAGCCGGCGGCCGAGCCGCCGGAGAACGCGGTGGCGTCGGTCGCCTGCGGCGCCGCGCCCGGCACTAGGGAGAGCCCCGCTCCGGGGGAAGGCTCGGTTCCGGACACGGAAGGAGAACAGGAATGGGCCAAGTGAAGGGAGGGCTCGGACGCGGGCTCGCGGCGTTGCTGCCGACCGGCGCCGGCACGCTTCGGGAGATCCCGCTCGACGAGATCGGCCCGAACCCCCGGCAGCCCCGGCGGGAGATCGACCCGCTCAGCCTTGAGGAGCTCGCCGGCTCGATCCGCGCGGTGGGGCTGCTCCAGCCGGTCATCGTGCGACGGCGCGCGGAGGGCGACGGCACGGCCGGGCCCGCTTACGAGCTGGTCGTGGGCGAGCGACGCTGGCGCGCGTCCCGCCGCGCCGGGCTCGAGCGCATCCCGGCCATCGTCCGCGAGGCCGACGACCACGCCCTGCTTCGCGACGCCCTCATCGAGAATCTCCAGCGCGTGGACCTGAACGCGCTGGAGGAGGCCGCGGCCTACCGGCAGCTCGTGGACGACCTCGGCGTGACCCACGAAGAGGTGGCCGCGCGCGTCGGCAAGAGCCGCGCCGCGATCACCAACGCGCTCCGTCTGCTCGCGCTCGCGCCGGGCGTGCAGATGCGGATCGCCTCCGGCGCGCTGACGGCGGCGCACGGACGGGCGATCGCCGCCCTCGCCGACCCGGAGGCCCAGGCGCGCGCGGCCGGGCGCGCGGTGGCCGAGGGGCTGAGCGTGAAGGGGACCGAGGAGCTGGTGCGCACTCTTGCCGCGGCCGGAACGCCTCTGTCGGTGCGGGGAGCGGCGAGCCGGCCGCCACGCGCGGCGGGAATCCTGGAGGCGGAGGCCGCTCTCTCCGATATGCTTGACACCACGGTGAGGATCGAGGCGGGGCGGCGCCGGGGGAGGCTCATCATCGAGTTTGCCGGCCCAGGCGACCTGAACCGGATCGTGCGCAAGATCACCGGGGAGCCTGCCGCGCCCGGGTCCGGCTGACCGCCGCCGAGGGGGATCCGATGGAGTTCCGCAGGATCGACCGCCTCCCTCCATACGTGTTCAACGTCGTGAACGAGCTGAAGCTCGCCGCTCGCCGCGCCGGAGAGGACATCGTCGACCTCGGCATGGGAAACCCCGATCTCGCGTCGCCGGCTCGGGTGGTGGACAAGCTCGTCGAGGCGGCCCAGAACCCTCGGAACCATCGGTACTCGGCCTCGCGCGGCATTCCGAAGCTCCGCAAGGCCATCGCGGACTGGTACGGGCGGCGCTACGGCGTTCCGCTCGACCCGGAGACCGAGGTCGTCGCTGCGATCGGGGCGAAGGAGGCGATGAGCCACCTCGCGTGGGCGCTCGTCGCGCCGGGAGATACTTGCCTCGTGCCCGAGCCCACGTACCCGATCCACACCTTCTCGATGGCGCTCGCCGGCGCCGACGTCCAGGCCGTGCCGCTCGCCGCGGAGGCGGACTTCTTCGCGAGCCTGCTCGACGCCTACGAGCGCTCGTGGCCGCGCCCGCGCGCGGTCGTCACGAGCTTCCCGCACAACCCGACTACCGCGATCGTGGACCGGTCGTTCTTCGAGCGGCTGGTCGAGTTCGCGCGGGAGCGCGACCTCATGGTCGTGCACGATTTCGCCTACGCCGACCTCGGGTTCGACTTCGACCCGCCGAGCTTCCTGCAGGTGCCCGGCGCCAAGGAGGTCGGCGTGGAGCTGTTCTCGCTCTCGAAGTCCTTCTCGATGCCCGGCTGGCGGATCGCCTTCGTCGTCGGCAATCCCCAGATCGTCGCGGCGCTCGCGCGCCTGAAGAGCTACCTCGACTACGGCGTGTTCCAGCCGGTGCAGATCGCCGCGATCATCGCGCTCAACGAGTGCGAGGGGGAGACGAAGATTTACCGGGACATCTACCGCGCGAGGCGAGACACTCTCATCGACGGGCTCGCCCGGGCCGGCTGGACGGTGCCGTCCCCGCGCGCCACGATGTTCGTCTGGGCGGAGATCCCCGAGGAGCACGCCGCCGCAGGCTCCCTCGAGTTCGCGAAGAAGATGCTCGCCGAAGGCGGGGTCGCCGTTTCCCCCGGCATCGGATTCGGACGCGCCGGCGATCGTTTCGTTCGGTTCGCGCTCGTCGAGAACGAGCACCGCATCCGGCAGGCGACGCGGGGGATCAAGAAGGCGCTCGGCGGATGAGCAGGGCGGCGGCCGAGGCCCGGCGGGGGCTAATCGGCTTCCTGCTCGGAGTCGCGCTCGGCATGATCGTGCGGCTGTTCGTCCGGCCGGAGGACCGGGCCGCGCGCCCGGAGGCCTGATGGCCCGCCAGTTCATCCGCGACCTCACCGTCGGGGACCTGAGCGCGCTCCCAACGCGCTGCCGAGGCTGCCTCTTCTGGGAGCTTGCCCCGATCGAGCGGGCATTCGCCTCCGAGCACGACCCGGAGTTCGAGAAGGAGGCGTGGTTCTCCGAGGTGAGCCTGGTCGTCGGGGCCTGCGGGAAGGTCGCCTACTCCGACAACGACCCCGTCGGCTACGCGCTCTTCGGGCCCCCGGAGATCTTCCCGGGCGCCCTGTCGTTCCCCGCGCGCGTGTCCAAGGACGCGCTGCTCCTCGCGACGCTGCACGTGCTCCCCGTCGCCGAGCGCGAGGGCATCGGACGGGCGCTCGTGCACGCGGCGCTCCGGGAGGCGAAGGGGCGCGGCAAGCGCGCGGTGGAGGCGTTCGGCGACCGCCAGTGGCGCCACCCCGATTGCGTCATCCCGGCGGAGTTCCTCGAGAAGGTCGGCTTCCGCGTGCGCCGCGAGCACGTGCGCTTCCCGCTCCTGCGGATCGACGTGCGCTCGCTCGGGCGGATCGCCGAGGACGCGGCGGCCGCGGTGGAGAAGCTGCTCGAGTCGGTGTTCCGGCCCGAGCCGGCCGCCAAGGCCGCGCCGTAGCCCTTCGAGGGCCGGCCGGGAGGTTTCCCGCCCGTATACTGCGACCGATGGAGAGGGAACCGAGCCTGGACGAGCTCCGCGCGCTGGCCGCGCGTCTCGCCCGGGCGGTGGGGGCCAATCTGGTCGTGCTCTTCGGCTCCCGCGCCCGGGGAGAGGGGCGCGTGGGGAGCGACGTGGACCTGCTCTACATCGTGCCAGATGGAGCCGACCTTCTCGCCCTCGGGCCCGTGGCGGAGATGGCCCTCCGACCGCGACCCTGGCCCGTGGACCTCGTTCCGATGCGGGAGAGCCACTGGAAGGCGCGGGCCTCGGTCCTTGCCAGGCAGGTGGCGGCGGAAGGGATCGTTCTGTATGCCGCCTGACCGTGACGAGGCGCTGCGGTGGGCCGCATATGCGGAGGAGGATTGGGAGTACGGTGTCGCGGGCATCGAGCGCTTCCCTCGCGGAGCGGGTTGGAACCTCCACCAGGCCGCGGAGAAGTACCTCAAGGCCGTGCTGCTGGGCGAGGGGTGGGACCCGCCACGCACGCACGATCTCCTGCACCTGCTCGACGCGATCCACCCGGACCGTGGCGACGAGCTGGAGAGAGCGCTCAGCGCTCTGGCCCCGTTCGGTGTCGCCAGCCGCTATCCGGGCGACCTCCCCCGAGTCACTCCCGATGAGGCTGCGCGAGCGCGCGATGCCGCAGCGGTCGTGCGGCGCTTCGCCGGCGCGCGCCCTGGTGCGGCCGGTGTCTGGCGAGACCGGAGGAAGTCGCCGCAGCACTCATCAAGGAGGCCGACCTCGCGGAGGAGGGACGGCGACAGCGCGCCGACATCCCTCGCCCGGAGGCGCCGACGCCGGCGAAGGTCTACACACGGTGGGACGCGACCTTCGGAACCCACGGGCCGCGCGTGAAGCTCATCGTCACCGCCGCGCTCGGGCTCGGTGCGCTCCTCGGCGCGCTATTCCTGATCGGCGTGCTGCGGAGCGGTCTGACGCAGGTCGGGCCGTTCGCGCTCACCTACTTCGTGCTCTACGTGGTCGGAGCGGGGTACCTCCTCTCGCAGATCTGGCGCCGCGAGCGGAGGCGCTGATGGCCCGCCTCTGCCCCCGCAAGCTCCGGCGGGGCGCTCAACTCCGCCGCGCGCGCGGTGCGAGCGGGTTCACCCACCGGACCTCGTCGAACCGGGCGAAGTCGCTGTCGGCCGACGCCACCGCCAGGCCGTGCTCCAGCGCGAGCGCGGCGAGCGCCGCGTCCGGGATGGCATTCCCGCGCAGCCGGTAGGTGCGGATCAACCGGCCGAGTATCTCGGCGTGGCGGTCGGTCGGCTGCGGGATCCAAGCGGACCCGGCTGCCAGCCAGTCCTCGACGTGCTGCCACGCCGCCTCAGGGTCGAGCGGCCGCTTGGATGCGCGCGGGTGCGTGCTGATCCGGACGAAAGCGATCAGCGATGGCCACGGGAGGCCGGTGCGCGCGGGCCCGTTGAGCCGAGCCGTGAGCCAGGCGCGGGCGGCGGCGTGGAAGGGGCTCTCCTCGTCGACGGCGAAGAGCAGCAGGTTGGCGTCGACGATCATCTATGGGGCGCCGGGACCGTCGAGCAGCTCAAGGGCCTCGGCCACGTTCGTGACATCGATCTTGAGACCGAGTCGTTGCGTGCGCTGCTTGAACGACCGCCTGCGGGTTCGAGCGCTCAGGCCCGCGCGGACGAGGTCGTTGATCACCTCGCGAAGCCCGAGGCCGCGCTCACGCCGCAGCCGCTGGACTGCGGCCGCGACGTCGTCGTCCAGGATGATCGTCGTCCTCATGGACCGAGCGTAGCACAGCGATGCAAGAGGGGCAGCATCACGATGCCTGGGCTGCGCCGCCGGGGGGCGTTGAGCAGCGGGACCATAGCTGGCTGCCTGTAGCGGTATCCTGTTCGCGCTCGAACCGGGTTGCCGAGCAATGAGGGGAACTATGTGGTCTGGAGGAACCGCTCAGGGTTGGCACGTTCTCCGGGGCGACGCAGCAACGGGGCCCTTCATGTGGGAGGAGATGTGTGACTCGGCGCGCGCTGGGAGTATCTCCCCGGACGACCTGGTGTGGCACGAGACGCTGCCCGACTGGGTGCCGGCCTCGACGATCCCCGGGTTGATCCCAGATGCGGTGCCGACCACCGCCCCCGATCTGCAAGCAACTCCCGCGGCGACAGGTCAGGCGGCCGTCCCCCATGTCCCAAAGGTGAAGGGGCCCAAGCGCCGGAAGCTCGGACGCAGAGCAGTTGCGGCGCTGGTGGCCCTCCTCCTGATCGGAGGAGGGATCGTGTACCTGCGCTCGGGCGGCGACTCCGGGTCGGGGCTCGGCCGCGTTTCCTACACGGCGCCCCGGCCGGGCGACGTGATGGCGACCAGGGCGTGGGGCCGGGTCCCGATCAACCAGCTCGCCGTCGTGCTCGAGGACGGCCGCGGACGCGGGGACGCGGAGCGGGTCGCAAAGGCGCTCGGCGGCGCGGTCATCGGCGAGATGGAGTACGTCAACCTCTACCAACTGCGGGTCGCCGCCGCGAACGAGGCGGAGCTTGCCGGACGGCTCGAGCAGGCCCGGGCCGCGCGGGGCGTCGCGCTCGCGTTCCCCAACCAGGAGACCCGTCCCGACGAGGAGATCGGGGGAGAGCGGCAGAGCGCGCTCAACGAGCCGGTCTATCAGGGAGAGAACGGGAAGCCGTACGCCATGATCGGCGTGGAGCGGGCCTGGAACTACCTGCGCGGGGCCGGCATGACCATGAACGACGTGCAGGTCGGGGTCGTCGACAACGGGCTCTACCGCGGCCAGGACGAGTTCGGCGGGGACACCCAGGTCGAGACCGCCGACGCCGGCGACGAGCTTGCCCAGGCCGATCAGAAGAAGGACGGGAAGCCGAAGCCGTACGGGAGCCACGGCACAGCCGTGACCGGGATCATCGCCGCCGACCCGGGCAACGGTGGACAGACCGGCGTGGCTTCGGTGCTGGGCAAGAAGCTCAAGGTGAGGATGACCAACATCTGGGGTCCGAAGTACGGTTCGAACACGCCCGCCGCCGCCGACCCCAACGATCCGACCAAGGTGACCTACGCGAGGGGCGGAGGGACCTTCGCGCTCGGGGATCTCCAAGCCCTGCAGGCGCAGGTCGAGGCCGGCTCGACGATCATCAACTGCTCCTGGGGCAACTCGGAGGCGAACCCCGAGACGGCGGCCGCATACCGGAAGTTCTTCCAGAAGATGGCCAAGGACCGGCCCGACGTCCTGTTCGTCGCCTCCGCGGGCAACGACGGCAAGGCGCTGGACGGAACGAAGCGGTACCCGAGCGGCCTCGCGCTGCCGAACATGATCACCGTCGGCGCCCTCGACAACGACGGTTCGCGCGTGGACTACAGCAACATGAAGAGCGACAATTTCGAGGTCACGCTCGCGGCCCCCGGCCACCGGGTCGTCTCGGGTGTGTCGGCCTCGGGCGAGGTCTCGAACTTCAACGGCGGGACGAGCTTCTCGACTCCCCAAGTCACGGCGGCCGCCTCGATGATGCGCTCGCTCAACCCGAAGCTCACCGCCGGCCAGATCAAGGCCATCCTGGTGGAGACGGCGGCTCCGGGGGTGACCGACGACGAGAAGCGGATGAGCGTGCCGGTTCCCAAGTCCGTCGGCGCCGGGGTGCTGCGAGTGGACAAGGCGGTGCTCAGGGTGATCAACGATCTGCGGGCCGAGCGGAAGGAACCCCCGCTGGCCGAGGACTTCCTCGAGAACCTCGGCGTGATCGATGCGGTCGCCATCACCGGGGAGCCCGGCGAGTACGCGGTGAAGGGAATCGTCAAGGCCGTCGGTGAGGGCGGAACCGACGTCACGATCTCGCTCGCCGGCGAAGGCGCCATCGGAGGGACCACGACCCAGCACCTCGATGCCGCCGGCGAGACGCGCTGGAGCGTCACCTTGACGAAGGACACCGCCACCATCAGCGTGCGCCGCCTGGACAACGGCGCGGCGAGCGTGATCACCATCGAGGTCATCGACCTGAACGGGCACTGGGCCGGGACGTTCACGATCACGAAGATCGAGTTCGCCGCCGGCACCGCGGGGAAGGGCGGGGTCCCCGGGTTGCTCAGGGCGTTGATAGGGAAGGCCGTCCCCATGACGCTCGACGTCACGGCGGATGTGGGAGGGGGCGGCTCGGTCACCCTGGCCGTCTCAGGGTTCGGGGGCGTCAAGGGCTCGCTGGAGACGGGTCCCCTCCAGTGGAGCGGGAACAGCCTGAGCTTCTCTACGCAGGGCGTTACCACCTGGAAGGGGCGCGCCAGCCGAGAAGGTGACGCCGAGGTGATCACTGGAACCACCGAGGGTCCCGCAGCCTTCGTGGGCGGCCGCACGATCGGCATGGCGCGCGCGATCTGGAAGGCCGCAAGGTCGTAGCCAGCACTCGATCGGCAGGCGGCCTCGCCGTCGCTCGGGCACCGGGCCCCAGACCCTGGACGGACGCCACGGCTGTGGTGACCGGCGTGGAACCGGCGCGTCAGGCGCGCGCCGGCTCGGCCGGGAAGCGCCGGAGCGCCCCGGCGATCGCCCCGGCGAGGCGCGCGACGAAGGCGGGATCGGAGAGCAGACTCTCCTCCTCGGGGTTCGTGAGGAATCCGGGCTCGACCTGCACGGCAGGCATTCGCGTTTCCCGGAGCACCGCGAAGGTCTTCGGGTGCGCGCCGGCGTGGGTCAGGCCGAGCGCGGCGGCTTCGTCGAGGATGGTCTCGGCGAGCCGGCGGCCGGCCGCGGACTCCCAGCGCTCGTTGCCGTAGAAATAGACGGCGGCTCCGCCGGCGCGCGGATCCTCCGCCCCGCCGGCGTGCAGCGCGATGTACAGGTCGGCGCCGACCCGCTGCGCGAGGGCCGCGCGCTCGTGCTCCGACGGGCCCGCGTGCTCATCGCGGGTGAAGAAGACCGCGGCGCCGGAGGCCGCCAGCTCCGCCTCCAGCGCGAGCGCGAGGTCGAAGGCGAACCGGTCCTCGCGCAGCCCGCTCGGGCCCGACCGGCCGTGGTCGGCGCCTCCGTGGCCTGGATCGAGGACGAGCCGCATGCCGGCGAGGGTCTGTGGGAGCCGGCGGAGCGCCTCGCGCTCGCGGATGTGGGCGACCGGCGTCTCGCCGGCACGGGCGGGGAGGCCCTTCAGCGCGCGGACGGTGAAGTCGCCGAGGATGCCGTCGGCCGGCAGGCCGTAGTTCGCCTGGAACTCCCTCAGCGCGCGGGTCGCCTGCGGGCCGAAGATCCCGTCCACGCGCCCGGCGTCGAAGCCGAGCGCGGAGAGACGCGCCTGGAGGTCGCGCACGTCGTCGCCGCGGAGCTGGGGCGAGCGAAGGTACAAGGTGCGGTCGCCGAGCTTCCAGGATGCCTCGACCAGCTCGCGCCAGGTATCCCGTCCGACGATCCCGTCCACGACGAGCCCGCGGCGTTGCTGGAACTCCCGCACCGCTCGCTCGGTCGAGGGGCCGAACGCGCCGCGCTCGTCGGCGTCGATCGCCGAGCCGAGCGCGAGGAGCCGCGCCTGGAGGTCGCGGACCGCGTCGCCGCGATGTCCGCCGCGCAGGAGGAGGGGTGGGGGGCGCTCGGCCACGCGCCCATTGTGCCTTACCCGGCGGCCGTAGACGACCCGGGGGTTGCCAGGAACTCCTCGATCTCGCCCAGGATCTTGGCCTTGCCGCGCGCGCCGACGATCCGGCGCTTCTCGGCGCCGTTCACGAACAGCAGCATCGAGGGGATGGACATGATCCCGTACTGGCGCGCGGTCTCGGGGCTCGAGTCGACGTCGAGCTTCGCCACGACGAGCGAGCCCTTCTTCTCTGCCGCGATCTCCTCGAGGGTGGGAGCCACCATGTGGCAGGGTCCGCACCAATCCGCCCAGAAGTCGACCAGGACCGGCCCCTCGCTCTTCAGGACCTTGGCCTCGAAATCGTCGTCGCTCACCTGGATCGTCGCGCCTGCCAACGTTCGCACCTCCATGTTGATCGGGGACCACACCTTCGCCTCTGGCGCGATGAGACTACCGCATCGCCGCCAGTCATAAACGCCCAGGTCGCTCGGGGTATTCCGCGCCCGAAGAAGGATTCCGCGCGGGAGAAAGGGCGAGCATGGGGGCTGGAAGCTGTTGTTCGGCGAGTGGGCCGAGTTCGTCGAGGCGAAGGTCGGGCTCGAGGTCTTGGCCCGCCCCGCGCCGGCCGGGGAGGATTCCGACCCTCCGGTAGCGAATACCCCTCCAACCGCTCGCACCCAGGGAGGAACTCATGAGAAGGATCCTGCTTATCGCGCTTCTGGTGGCCATGGTGCCCGTGACCGGCGGGTTGGGACGGGCCGCACCGCCACCGGCCGGCCCCATGCAGTACGTGGCTGTGGACGACGGGACGGAGATCGCGGTCCGGCTCTGCTACCCGGACGGCTACGTCGAAGGCACCAAGTACCCAGCGCTCGTCCAGATCGATGGATACGGCGGGGCAGCGTCCCTGAACAGTAACTGCTACGCCGGGATGCATGACTACGTGTCGGTGGCGATATCGCTCCGGGGCACCGGCTGCTCGGGTGGTCAGCTGTCGCTGTTCGGCGACCGGTCCTCCCAGGACGGCGCGTGGATCATCGACAACTGGATCCCGAGCCAGGGATGGTCGAACGGCAAGGTCGGCATCATCGGCCACTCCTACGGCGGCCTCACCGGCTTCCTCGTCGCGTCGTTCGCGACGACCGAACACCTTAAGGCCGTGGCGGTCTCGGGCCTCATCGATGACTTCTACCGCGGCATCGTCTATCCGGGTGGGGTGCTGAACTACGGTTTTCCGCTCCTTTGGGGGGCGGGGCTCCGGCCCTTCGCCGAGCACATGGCCAACGCGTCATTCATCGCGAGCGATTCGCACTGCGCCGCCAACTACGCCCAGCACCAAGGCTCGGACGCGGCGCCGACGCCGGACCTCCTGCTAGGGACGTACGGCTCACCGTTCACGAGGGATCCGGTGACCGGCGCCGACGCGTGGGGGATCACCCACAGCCTCCTTGCGCATGAGAAGAACATCAAGGCGCCGATGGAGCTTGGCCAGCAGTACCAGGACGAGCAGACCGGTCCGCGTGGCGGCCATGTCCTGTGGGAGAACATCCCGGCCGGAGTGCCGAAGCGCATCGTGATCTCGACGGGACGCCACAACCCGAGCGCTTCGGTGGGCACCAAGATGGACTGGCTCGACTGCTGGATCCTCAAGGATGGCCAGGACTGCGGCGATGCGACTGACCCTGCAAAGCGAGTGATGCTGTACTTCGAGTCGGAGGGCAACGACCGGCTGGCGCCGTACTTCGCGAGCGACTGGCCCCTCCCCGGAACCGACTGGGAGCGCTACAAGCTCTGCGCCGGCGGCACCCTCGTGGAGAGGAGCGCGGCGACCACGGCCTGTGACGGCGAGGTCTCGTATGCATCCACCGGCGCCGGTCGGCACATGACGGGCGACCTCGGGCAGGCGGTGTCGAACCCTGCCCCGCTCGCGCCCTACGGCTTCACAACCGGGTTGCCGGACACCGCGCGGTACACGCTCGATTTCAGCCAGGACACCGCGCTCGCGGGCCCGCTCGAGCTTTCGCTCTGGGCGAAGCTGTCGTCGCCGGACGGCAACTTCTGGGCGGAGGTCCTGGACCTGGACACTTCGACGGGTGCGACGACCTTCGTGCAGCGAGGCCTGCTCCGTGGGGCGGCTAACGGCGGTTTCGACGAGTCGAGGTCGCAGAAGACGCCGGGCGGAGAGATCTACCGGCCGTACTACTCCTACGCCGGCCTGACTCCGATCGTGCCGGAGTCGCCGACCAAGTTCGAGATCGAGATCTTCCCGCTCGGCCACGTGTGGCGAGCCGGGCACCAGTTGGTGCTGCAGCTCCACGCTCCGCCGGCGAACGACCCGATCTCCACCTACGCCTACGAGCCGACGACGCCGGGCGTGGTCACGATCCTCCAGGACGCCGACCACCCGACGACTCTGCTGCTGCCGTTCATGCCGACGCTCCCCCCGCACCGGGCCACCGCGCCCGCGTGTGGTGCGGTCAACGGCGAGGTGTGTGTGACGCCGGCGCTCGGCTGAGCTTCGGGGTGCCGGCGGCCCGGCCCTATGGGTGAGGCGCGGCCGGACTCGCGCGCCGGTTGTCCGCTCTGCCCTCGCCCGGCGAGCATCCCTGGACTTGTTGCATCCCCTGGAGTAGTTGCGCAAGAGACTGTCAGGTATCCTTGCGAAACAGGTGGGGATTGGAAAGGAAGACCGGTGCGGGGGCGAACGGTCAAGGTGCCGTGGCAGGGACGGAACGTCGAAGCGTACGTTCCTCCGCTCGTCTCACGCCTCGCGCCGGCACTCACACCACGCACGATCCGCCAAACGGAGCGAGCCGCGGCGGCCGTCGTCCGTCTGGGCGACAGGGAGGCCGCCGGGCTGGGGCCGGCCGCGCGTCTTCTCTTGCGGTCCGAAGGTCTCGCGTCCAGCTTCATCGAGGGTGTGCGAGCGAGCGTCGCCGACGTCGCCGTCGCCGAGGCGGACGAGGCGATCGGTGGCGCGCCCGGCTGGGTCGCGGACAATCTCGCCGCGGTCGGTGAGGCGCTCGGAGACCGGGGGCCGCTGACGGCCGGCGCCCTCAAGAGATGGCACAGGCGCCTGATGCGCAACAGCGGCTTGGAACCCAACCTCATCGGGCGGTGGCGCGACCGTCAGGGCTGGATCGGCGGCGCGAGCCCGCTCGTGGCCGCCTACGTTCCGCCGCCCGCCGAGAGAATCGACCGCCTGATGTCGGATCTCATCGCCTTCGCCGGACGCGAAGACCTGGACCCGATCACGCTCGCGGCGGTCCTGCACGCTCAGTTCGAGACCATCCATCCTTTCGCGGACGGCAACGGACGCGTCGGCCGGATCCTCATCGCATGGACGCTCAAGCGACGGATGCGCGTGCCGGTTCCTCCCCCCGTGTCGGTGCAGTTCGCGCGAGACATCGGCGGCTATCTCTCGGGCCTGACGATGTACCGGCGAGGGGCGATCGACCGGTGGGTCGGCTGGTTTGCCGGAGAGGTGGAGCGCGCGGCGGCGGTGAGCGGAGGGACCCTGGAGTCGGTTGAGGAGCTCCGCGCGGATTGGCGCCGCCGGCTGGCCGACGTCCGGCGCGACGCGGCCGCGGTGAGGATCGTGGATCACTTGATCGAGCATCCCGTGATGAATGCCGGAGTCGTCGCAGGCCTGCTCCACGTCAGCGAGCAAGCGGGCCGAGCGGCCCTGAACCTGCTCGGCGCCAGGGGCATCGTCTCGGAGGTCCGGATCCAGCCCGCCGAGCGGGTTCGCCCGGGACGGCCGCACCGTTGGTGGGTCGCCGGGGAGCTGCTCGGCCTTCTCGGACGGTGAGGCGGGAGGTGCCTGCGGAGCGACCCCGCACCGGCCGCCGCCCCGCGCGCGGCGCGCTCAGATCGGCGTGCCGTGCGCCGCGATGCGCTCGAGGTCCAGCTCGACTCCGAGCCCGGGCGCTTGGGGAAGCGCGACGCAACCGTCGGGGTCGAGGCCGATCGGGCTCGCGAGCATCGCGTCGCGCGCCTCGGGGACCCAGCCGGGCGGGTCGTAGGGGTACTCGAGCAGCCCGCCCGGCGCGGCCGCGAGCACGTGGAGGTTCGCCGCCAGCCCGAGCCCGTTCGACCAGGTGTGCGGCGCGAAGCCGATCCGGGCCGCGCGCGCGAGCGTCGCGATCTCGAGCGCCCCGGAGATGCCGCCGGTGAACGTCGCGTCGGGCTGGATGATGTCCACCGCCCCCCGCTCGATCATCTCGCGGCAGGGCCAGACGTCGCCGGCAAGCTCGCCGCCGGCGATCGGGGTGGTCGTGGCCGCGCGCAGCGCCTGGTAGCCGTCGAAGTCGAACTGGTCGAGCGGCTCCTCCAGCCAGGCGACTCCGAGCTCGACGTAGGCGCGCGCCGTGGCGAGCGCGCGCTCGAAGTCCCAGCGCGGGCCGTCGCCGAAGACGTCCACCCGCCAGCCCTGGTTGGCGTCGGCCGCGATACCGATCCCGCCGCCGACCGCGTCGCGCACGGCGCGAACCTCCGCGACGTCCTCGGCAACGGTCGCATGGCGCGGGCGGAGCTTGACCGCCTTGAAGCCGCGCTCGACCGCGGCGAGCGCGTCCTCGGCCCGCCGGCCCGGGTCGCGCAGCTCGCCGAACGAGGCATAGGCGGGGACGCGGTCGCAGGATCCTCCGAGGTACCGGTAGAGCGGCAGCCCGGCCGCCTTCGCCGCAAGATCGTAGATCGCGGTCTCGACGAACCAGACCCGCAGCCCGAGCACGCGCACCGCGCTCTCGAGGAGCGGCCGGATCTCGGCCGGCCGGGTGGGGTCGCGCCCGGTGAGGAAGGCGCGCATCAGGTTCACCGGTCCGCGCGCCTCGTCGGCGAAGGCGATCCAGCCCGCGTACCCTTCGAGTCCCTCGTCGGTTGCCAGGCGGTAGATCACGCAGGAGTTGGCCCGGCTCGCGAGCCCCGGCACCCAAGACGGCGAGAACGGCGCCGGCAGCGGGAAGTGACAGATCCAGGCGTCGATGCGCTCGATCTTCATGGCTGCCGGCTCAGACGCCGGCTGGTCGCGGCGGCTGCGGGGGAGGCGGGGTGAGGCCAAAGGCCGAAGGCAGCGGGACGCCGAGCCCCCGCAGGATCGCGTCCTCCATCGCGAGGTCATCCTCGAAGTGGCCGTTGCCGTCCATCATCATGGCGTAGCGCCACCAGATCGTGAACAGCCCGAAGGTTATCACCGACAGGACGCAGTAGGCCGCGGTGCTCCGGTCGGGCACCGGGCTTCGGCGCTGCGGCACCGAGACCGGGTAGCCGAGCCGGGTCATGACCCACTCGGCGTTGGCGAAGTACGCCGACTCCCACTGGTCGTAGAAGCGGAGATCCTTGTTGAGGAAGTGGTTGATGTAGCCACCGACGATGCCGAAGACCAGGCGGAGGATCGTCCATAGGATCGGCTCGCGCATGTTCCTGCGTTCGAAGGCCTCCATCTCCGCGTGGACGCGCGAGAGGTTGTCGAGGCCGCCTGCGACCTCCGCCCTGCGCCCGAGCGACTCCGCACGCTGGTTGAGGGTGTGCCAAAGGTAGGACTGGACGGCGAGGCGGCGCCGGATGTGCTCCTGGCGCCGCTGCACCAGGCGGTACGTTGCGTAGTGGGCGTAGATGCCGAAGGTGAGGATCGTCCAGCCGATGTAGGTCCCCCAGTCGAAGCGGTAGTCGGTGGTCTCCCGCCGGGCGGCCTCGGCCGCGAGGAGCTGGTCGTAGCTGAGCTGGCTCATCCCGTCCGGTAGCCTCGGCCCTAGGGGCGCGCGTGTCAAGCAACAGGGCAGGCGCGCCGGCAGTGAAGGGCGCCGGCGAGTCGCGCCGGGGATCAGGCGTCGGCCGGCAGGATCGTGAAGGCTCGGCCGCGGATGGGCCGGACGGCGCGGAAGTGGCGCTCGTCCAAGGTGAGGAGCCGCGTCGTGTGGTGGCGGGCGGCGAGCACGACGAGCGACGCGTCGGCGAGCCCCAGCCCGAGGTCGCGGTACCTGCCGACGATCCGCGCAGCCGCTTCCACGTCGTCGGGTCCGAAGGGATCGAGTTGGTAGGCGCCCTCGACCACCTCGGCGAGCAGCGCCGACTCCGCGTCGGCCCCGACTCGCGTCGCCAGCAGGAAGTCCATCTCGGCGAGAACGAAGGGGGAGAGGATGAAGGGGCCCGGGTCTGCCTCGAGAGCTTCTCTCGCGGCCGAGTGCATGCGCTGCCCGGCGTCGATTGCGGCGAGGAGGCCGCTCGTGTCGAGGACGATCACTCGCCGAAGCCCACCAGCGCCTCGTCCACCCTCTCGGCGAGGGTCGCCTCCCCGCTCGACGAGAACAGGGGCAGGCGCGGGCGGTTCGGTCGCTGGTTCTCGACGAGACGGGCGACGGCCTCTCGGATCAGGTCCGCCTCGGTCCGTCCCCGGCGCCGCGCGAGCCGTGACAGTCCGCGCTTCAGCTCCTCCTGCAGGTACACGGTGGTCTTGACCATGGACGTATGGTACCACCTATAGTGCCATACGCGCGGGGAGTCTTCTCAGCGGCCCTGGGTCTCGAGCCAGCGCTCGGCGTCGATCGCCGCGGCGCAGCCGCTGCCGGCGGCGGTGATGGCCTGCCGGTAGATCCGGTCCACGGCGTCGCCGCAGGCGAAGACTCCCTCGACCGAGGTCGCGGTCGTCGGGTGGCGGACCTCGATGTAGCCGCCTGAGTCGAGGTCGAGCTGCCCGCGGAACAGGCCGGTCGTCGGCTGGTGGCCGATCGCGACGAAGAGGCCACCGGTCGCAAGCTCGGTCGTCTCCTCGGTCCGGACGTTGCGCAGGAGCAGCCGGTCGACGGCGCCTTCGCCCCGGACCTCCTCGATGACCGAGTCCCAGATGACATCGATCTTCGGGTTCGCAAGCGCGCGCGCGGCCATTATCTTGGAGGCGCGCAGGCGGTCCCGCCGGTGCACGATCGAGACGTGGGTCGCGAAGCGCGTGAGGAAGATCGCCTCCTCGACCGCGGAGTCGCCCCCGCCGGCCACCACGAGCGGGACGCCCCGGAAGAAGAAGCCGTCGCAGGTCGCGCAGGTCGAGACACCGCGGCCGAGATGTTCGCGCTCCCCGGGAGCCCCGAGCATGCGTGCGGTCGCCCCGGTCGCGACGATGAGCACGGAGGCCTCGTGGGTCGCCTCGCCGACCTCGACGACGAACGGCCGGCGGGAGAGGTCGACGCGGGTGGCGTCGGCGGTGACGAACTTCGCTCCGAAACGCGCGGCCTGCGCGCGGATCTTCTCCATCAGCTCCGGACCGTGGATCCCGTCGGGGAAACCGGGGAAGTTCTCGATCTCGGTCGTGAGCATGAGCTGGCCCATCGGGGCGGCGCCCTCGACGACGAGCGGGTCGAGGGTCGCGCGCGCGGCGTAGAGCGCCGCGGTGAGCCCCGCGGGCCCCGAGCCGACGATCACGATCTTCTCCGCCACGAGATCCCTTCCGCGAGAGGCGCGAGCCGGCGAGAAACGGCAGGGATTCTAACGCAGGGGAGCCGCCGGACCTTCCCGAGCTCGGTCGATCGGGGGTTCCCCGTGGACGTGCGGCTCCCGCGGGCCTCGTGAATGGTCGGGTAGTCGAGGCAGCCCCGCTTGGCGAGCATGTAATCCGCGCAGCGATCGGCGTTCACCCGGCGCGGGGATCGAGGCTGAGACAGGTGGCCGTGCGCCGAATCGAGGCGCCGACCGGCGATGCCTCCCCCTTCAGCACCGCGAGCGCCCCCTGGGCGCCCCACGCCTCCGCCGCTCGATTTCCTGCTCAGCGCTGGCACACTCGCCCGTCGTGAGTGGCCGCTGTGTAACGGACCCCCGGGATCTCACGATGTGGCCGCGTTCGGGCTGAATGCAGACCCAACTGCGGACCGCGGGTGGCGCGCGACTAGCGTGCCGGAAGCCGCCCTGCCCGACGGGTTCTAGCCGCGCGCCTCGCGGGTTCGTGACACTGTCACACCCGGGGGGTAGACTTCCAGGTGCACTTCGGACCAGGGAGGCGAAGGTGTCGGGAAGGTCGTCGGGCCGCAAGCAGGATACGCGGGAGCCTACTGCAGCCGTCCGCCCAACCGTTGATTCGATCGTTGCTCAACTGGCCGCGCTCACCCGCGAGCCCCAGCGAACGCCAGTCCCCAAGAGCGACACGAGTCCGGCGCCAGAGCCGCAGCGAACCTCGCCACGTCCGTAACAGCCCATGGCCGGCGATCCAGCTATCGCTCTCATCTTCGATTTCGACGACACCCTAGTCCCCGACACAACAACTCTACTGCTCAAGCATTTCGGTGTGGACGCTGATCACTTCTGGGGCAGTCAGGTCAAGCCGCTTGTGGAGAGCGGCTATGATGCGACGCTGGGTTGGCTCAAGTGTTTTCTCGCTTTGGTGGGCGAAGGAAGACCCCTGGGTCGCCTTAGCAACGCCGACCTCGAGCGATTTGGCGAAGAGTTGGGTGACCGCACGTACCCAGGCCTTCCGGCCTTCTTTGGAGAGATTCGCACGACAGCCGAGGCTATCCTCCCGAACGTTCGCGTTGAGTTCTACATCATCTCTGGCGGCCTCCGCCCAGTAGTCACGGGCGTTCCCTTCGTTCGAGAACACTTCCGCCACGTGTACGCGTGCGAGTTGGGTGAAGACGATGGTGGTGTGGTTCGGCACATCAAGCGCGCCGTCACCTTTACCGAGAAGACTCGCTATGTCTTTGAGATCAACAAAGGGATCCCACCAGGCGAATCGGCGAAGAATCCCTATCTCGTAAACAAGGACGTGAAGCAGGAGCAGCGGCGGGTCCCCCTTGAGAACATGATCTACGTCGGCGACGGCCTCACGGATGTTCCTTGTATGTCTCTACTTCCCCGAGTACAACAAGGACAAGAACCTGGGAAGAGTCCTCCATCTCGCAGTCGCCGCGCGCTGTACTGCTATTGCCTCGCGCAGTCAGTAGCGGCTCGCTCACCCAAGGCACACTCAAGCGGTTCATGCCTGTCGACGACAGGCTGGTCGCGCTCCCGCCACGCCGTGCCGGCAGGGCGCCTGCCTCCGGGTGGATCAGGAGAGCTTGCGCTGCGCGAAGTAGAGGACCCCGCAGTCGGAGGGCCGGAGCACCCACAGCTCGACGCGCTCGCTCGAGCCGAAGCCCACGAGATAGGCGGGCTCTCCGTTGAACGAGGCGATCTCATACAGCACGGGGGTGAGGCCGGAGCCGGCGCCCAGCACGTTCGCAGCGCAGGCCTCGATGCCGGTGCCGGCGGGAGATCCCCCGCGGGCGGCGGAGTGGGGCCCGGTCGCTCCGCCTCCGGCGGTGTCCTCCGCGGGCGCCCCCGAGAAGACCGGGGCCGCGAGGCCGGGCGGGGCCGCGAGCGCGTCCAGCCGCGCGCCGATCGTGGTTTCGTCGTAGCTCGCCCCCGAGTCGACGACCGAGAGCATCGCGGATTCCGCCGTGAGCGCCTGCTCGCGCAGCGCCTGCTCGCCGGTCCCCGTCGGGCTCCGCTGCGTGATCGCGACCACGGCGACCAGCGCGGCGGCCGCCGCGGCGATCGCCGGGGAGAAGCGCGCGATTCCGCGCGCGGCCGCTCCGCCACGTCGCGCCCGGAAGACGGCATCGCGCAGCGCGCGCGAGTCCAGGTCGGACGGCTGGGGCCGCTCGAGCAGGGCGAGATCGGCCGCGGTCGCGCGCAGCGCGTCCAGGACGAGCCGGCACGACCGGCAGGTCGCGAGGTGCGCCTCCAGGGTCGCGCGCGCGGCCGCCTCCAGCTCTCCGTCGATGTAGAGGGAGAGCTGCTCGAGCTGCTCGTGGGCGTTCATGTCGTCTCCCTACGTTAGAGGGCTCCCCTCCTCTCCTGGTTCCGATCTGTCGAGGTACCCGAGCATTCCGGCAAGCTCCAGGCGCGCCCGATGGATCCGGCTCTTCACCGTTCCGAGAGGGATGCCCAGGACGCCGGCGATCTCGGAGTAGCCGAGCTGCTCGAGATCGTGCAGGACGATGGTGGCCCGGTGGTCGGGGGAGAGGCGAGCCAGGGCCGCGCGCACGGCCCCGGCGCGCTCGGCGCGCTCGGCGCTCTCCTCCGGGCCGGGGCCGGGATCGGGCCGGTCGCAGACGTCATCGAGCGCGCGGGTCTCGCGCCGGCCGCGCCGCCGCAGCAGGTCGAGCGACGCGTTCACCGCGATCCGGTGCAGCCACGTCGAGAGCCTCGCGTCGGCGCGGAACGCGCGCAGGCCTCGCATCGCCGACACGAACGTCTCCTGCGCCACGTCCCGCGCGTCCTCGGGCTCGCCGCACATCCGGAGCGCCACCGCCCACACCTGGCGTTCGTAGCGGGCCACGATCTCGCCGAACGCGTGCGGATCGCCGGCGAGGTGGCGCGCGACTAGAGCGGCGTCTTCCGGAGCAGCCCGCGGAGCCGTCTCCCCGCGCGCCTCCGATACCCCGGTCACGAGTACACCCGCTCGATCGAGGCACTCACGAGGAGCCGGCGCGCGGGGATGCGCGCGACCGCTCCCACCGCGACCTCATCGAGGCCCTCCAGGGAGACCGTCACGGCCTGCATGGCGATCCGGCCGACGACCGGCGCGCGGCGGGACCCGAAGAAGACGGCGCGCCCCGACTCCCTGCGCCCGAGCGCCACCGCCGCGGCCCGTCCTCCGAGCCGCAGGGCGCCGCGGAGCGTCTCCGTACGGGCGAGCGGCTCGACCCCGAACCCGTCGGCGTAGCCGACGGGGAGCGTGGCGACCCGGGTCGGCCGGGGCGCCCGCCACTCCCCTCCGTACCCGACCGCCGCGCCGGCCGGCAGGCGACGAACCGAGACCGCGCGCGCTAGCCACCCGAACGTGTCCCTCAGCGGGAACGGCACATGCGCGCCGGGCGGGTTCTGCCCGTAGAGGAGCGTGCCGATCCGGACGAGATCGAGGCGCGCGCCGGGCAGCGCGAGCATCGCGGCGGAGTTGGCGGCGTGGAAGAGGCACTTGATGCTGGCGTCGCGTACCGCCTCGCGCACGGCGACGAAGCGCGCGAGCTGCCGGGGGCCGTCCGGCCCCGCGGCTCCGGCGAAGTGGGTCCAGACCGCTTCCAGGGTGGCGTGCTCGGCGATGCGGCGCGCGGCCTCGACCGCCTCCTCCGGGCGCACGCCGAACCTGCCCATGCCGGTGTCGACCTTGAGGTGTGCGCGCGCGTTCCGCGGGAGCCGCTCGATCTCCTCGACCGCGCAGACCGCGAAGGCGCAACCGAGCTTGACCGCCGCGGCCGGGTCCGGGGGCGGGGTGAGGAGGAGGAGCGGCGCGTCCACTCCCGAGTCCCGCAGCGTGCGCGCCTCCTCGATCCGCGTGACGGCGAGCATCGCGGCGCCGGCCCGGGCGAACGTCTCGGCGACCGGGACGAGGCCGTGGCCGTATGCGTTCGCCTTGACGACGGCGCAGACCGGGACCCCGGCGTGCTCCCTCGCCGCGCGCAGGTTCCCCTCCAGCGCGCCGAGCGATACCTCGACCCAGGTGGTCGGATCCATCAGTCCCCCGCGCCGGCGGCGCCTCGCCGGAGGCGCTTGGCGAGCGCGATCGCGCGCGGCGCCGCGACCCGCCACAGAGCGTACCAGCCGGGCCGCAAGGGAAGGTCGAGCTGGCCGGCGTACTGGACGGTGCGCGCGCCGAAGCCCTCCTTGAAGCGACCCAGGCCGGCGAGGCGCTCGTCCGCCGGTTTGCCGTCGCGCACGGGGGAGACGCCGCGGAAGTCGTAGAGGGCGAGGCCGCGCTCCTTCGCCCATCGGATGGCGTGCCATTGCAGGAGGTGGTTCGGCATCGAGTTGCGCTCCTCGTTCGAGGAGGCGCCGTAGACGTAGATCGCCCTGTCCCCCATGACGAAGAGCATGACGCCGGCGATCGGGCGCCCGCCGCGCTCGGCGAGGAACGTGCGGAGGATCCCAGCCGGCTCCAGGTTGTCCCAGATCGCCTGGTAGTAGGAGCGGTCGCGGATGAGGAAGCCGTCGCGGCGCGCGGTCTCGCGGAGCAGGTCGCAGAAGACGCCGAGGTCGCCCCGGGCCGCCTCGCGAACCTCGACGCCGCGGCGCTCGGCGAGGCGGACGTTGTAGCGCCACTTCGACTTGAAGCCGCCGAAGATCTCCTCGAGCGGCGGGGAGAGGTCGAGCACCATCACCGTGCTCGGCTGGACGCCGCCGAACCCGCCGGCGTCCACGCGCCGCAGCCCGGCGGCGGCGAGCGCGCGGGCGCCCTCCGAGCCGGCCTCGACCGGAGGGTCGCAGGTGAAGGCGAATGCTGGACGGGCGTGCTCCCGCACGCCCCGCAACAGCGCCGCGAGCACGTCCGGGCGCGCGAGGTCGAGGACCGGGCCGCGCGGCGCGTAGGCGATCGGCGGGAAGCCGCGCGCCGGGCGCGCCGTCAAGACCGAGCAGGTCCCGGCGACCTCGCCGGCCTCGAGCGCCATGAGGCGGAGCGGCCGCCAGCCGCTCGCGCGCTTGACCTCTCCCCACTCCCAGGACTGAAGCGCGTCGGCGAGCGGGGAGGAGGAGACGAACGCGTCGAAGCGCGCGCGGTCGTCGGCGATCTCGACTCGAATGGGCACCGGCGCGATACTAGCGGCAGGAGCGAGAAGGCCGCCGGGGCCCCTCAGGGGAGCATCCACCGGGCGCGCGGCGGCGGTTCCTCGTAGGGCATGCGCTGCAGACATAGCGGACATGCAACTACTCTAAGAAGTTTAGAGTGCGGGCCGAAAGAGCCGCCGGAAAGGGGCTTCAGGCGGATACTCTCCGGGAACGCGCGCTACCCGGAGAAGAGGGTCCAGTCGTCGCCGATCGGCGCCCACGCCCCGATGATGGGAGACCCGTTTGCGAGCGCGTTTTGGAGGGCCGCCCCGGTGAACCCCCAGGACCACTGCCCCGCGGGACCGGCGAACTGGGCATCCCCGTAGCCGAACGCCGCTCCGTACACCAGGGCGTCCGCCGCGGCTCCGAGCGCGGTCCCCGACCTCCCGTCGGGCGAGTTCCAGGTCCACGCGCAGGCGCGGCACGACCAGAGATCGACGGCGCCGACGAGCCCTTGGCCGGTCGTATGGGATACCGCGACCGTCCCGGCCGCGGCCGTCCCGGCCCCGACCCCCACGCCCCCGTTGGCGGGATCGGCGATCTTCATCACCGTCGTCCCCTGCCCCGAGGACGTGACCACCTCGATGGAGCCTCCGGAAGCCGCATAGTCGACGGAGAAGTCGAGGGTCGCGTTCCCCAGGAAGTTGAGCAGTGAGTAGGACTCGCCCGGGGCGAGGTCTTGACCAATGAGGATCCATCTGAAGCGGATGGAACCCCCGTCCGGGGGCGTCACTCGGATGCTCTGGCTGCCGGCTCCCTGGGTCGTTGTGAGCGACAAGCCGTCGCCGCCGACGTTCCCCACGTCGACGAAGCTGAAACCCGCCCCGGCGAATCCGTTGCCGAAGGCCACGGGGCCTGCCGCTCCCGAGCCGGTGCCGGTTCCACTCAGCGCGACGACGGCGAGCTTCGCTCCCTGGGGGCCCGCCGTGATCTTCACGAGCACCCAGTCGGTGGACGCCGCCCGCGCGGGCGAGGCGAGCGCCGCCAGCGCGGTGGCGAGCAGCGCGATGAGCGAGAACCTGAACCTGCCGGGCCTCGGAGCCATGTCTGCCCCCTCCTCTCAGGTCCCGATGGACGGATGCCAACGGCCCCAAGGGGGGAGTTCGACGCGGAAATCCTCCTGCCGCTGGGCCCGGCGCGCCCTACCCGCCGGCGCCGAAGAATTCGACCTCGGACACGAACGCGCGCCAGGGGAACTCGCTCTGGCTGTCGTCTTGGGCGAGCCGGGTGATCCAGAGCAGGAAGTAGCGTCCGCGCGGCGCGCGGGGCAGGGGGACGATCGTGTCCTCGCTCGCGGTGAAGCTCCCGATGAGCCGGTAGTCGGCGACGCGCGTGCCGTCGGAGTCGGCCGCGCGCCACTCCGCGGCCCAGCCGGGAAGCGTCGAGCGCACGCGAATCCGCGCGAGCGCGCGGGGTGCGCCGAGGTCGAAGACGAGGCCGACCCCGTGCTTGCCTCCGCCGAGGTCGGCGCTACGGTATCCGACGGTCTTCCAGGAGGTGAGCGGGTTGCCGTCGGCGGCGTCGGCCGCGATTCGCGGGTTCTCCTCGCCGTTGCCCGGTGGGGGGTCGAAGTCGGCCACCGACGCGACCGCGAGCGGCGCCGCCGATGGGGCGTGCGAGCGCGGGGGTCGCGAGCGGCCGAGGTCGGCCGGGATCTTCGTGCCGAGCACGATCGCGACCGCGGCGAGCGCGAGGATGAAGGCGACCGGCGCGAGCCAGCGAAACTCGGAGGTGCGCGCGAGCAGCGGTTCGCGAGCCCGCGGCGCCTCCGCGCGCGCGAAGGGCGCGAGCGAGGCCATGAACGAATCGAGACGCGGCCTCTCCGCGGGATCCGCGGAGAGGGACCGCGTGAGGAGCGCGTCGAGAGCCGCGGGGAGGCGGCGGCGCAGAGAGCGCGCGGGGGCCGTCATCCGGTCGGGCGCGCGGCCGGTCACCATCTGGTACGTGAGCGCGGCCAGGGCGAAGCGGTCGGCAACGTCCGGGGAGGGTTCCCGCTCGCGCGGAAGGTACCCGGGCGGACGGGCGTGCCCGACCGGCGCGGGGACCTCGGCGAGGCCGGCGCCGAGCACTTTCGGCCGCCCCTCCACGTCGAGGGCGACCGTGGCCGGGGAGAGCGCGCCGTGCCAGCCGCCGTCCTCGTGCAGGGCCTCGAGGGCGCGCGCCACGGCGAGCGCGATCCGGGCGGCCTCGGAGACATCGAGGGGGCCGGCGTCCATGCGGTCGGCGAGCCGCCCGCCGGGGGCGGCCTCGAGCACGACGAACTCGGGGTCGGTCCCGATGTCGTAGATCTGCAGCAGGCCGGGGTGCGAGAGCTGCGCGGCGCGCGCCGCGGCGCGCCGGAAGGCGTGGCGGGCCTCCTGCGCCCTTGCGATCAGCGGCGCGAGAGTCTGCACGGCGACCGGGCGGTCGAGCACCCGGTCGCGCGCGCTCCAGACGTCGCCGAGCGGGCTGGTCCAAGCGACGCGCTGAAGGAGGTACCGCCCGGCGACGAGTCTGCCGGGCTCGGGGGATGCCGAAGTCGCCATCGGCGCTACTGGACGGGCGCCGAGTGCGTGCTCCGGGCCAAGGTCCAGCGCCTGAGCGCCTCGATCTTGTGGATGAAGATGGTCTTCGCGCGCTTCTCGACCGTGACGATCACTTCGCGCCCGTCGGCCGACACGCGGAAGTCCACGACGCGCGCCTCGCTCCGCCGGGCGACATCTTCGGCGGCCCGCTCGGCCGCAGCCTCCGAGTGGAATCGCGCGTATTCCGATCCCGCCTCGGTCGCGGCGTCGATCGCGATCCCGTCGACCTGGACTCTCGCGATCAGGACCGAGCCGGCCTCGAAAACGGCGACGCCGAAGAGCGCGAGGATGATCAGCAGCCGCAGGAGCCAGCTCGTCACGATGCCGCCGCTCTCGGGGCGCGCGAGGGAGAAGGAACGGGCGGCCATCACCGGAGGGCGCGATCCTGACGGCCGCGACGGAGCAGCGACCGAAGCTCCTCGGAACGGAGCGCGGAGACCACGACTCCGTAGAGTACTAAACCCACTCCGACCCCGGCGCCGACCTCCGCCAGCCGCGTGGCGAGCGAGGCCGTCCCGATCCGGTCGGAAACGATGCGCGCGGCTACCCATGCCCCTCCTCCGGTAACGGCAGAGGCGAGCGCGATCTTTAGGTGGGAGGCGGCGAGACGCCGTCCGTCCAGGCCCCCGAGCCGGCGGCGAAGGATCGCGCCCCCCATCGCCGCCGCGAGGACGTAGGAGATCGCGTGGGCGAGGCCGAGTCCGGGAACTCCGAGCGGGGGGTAGAGAGCCAACGCCGCGGCGATGTTCACCGAGTTCGCCGCGATGATCACGATCCAGGGGGTGCGCGT
This sequence comes from Acidobacteriota bacterium, assembly GCA_016208485.1. Classification (GTDB taxonomy): domain Bacteria; phylum Actinomycetota; class AC-67; order AC-67; family AC-67; genus JACQXY01. The sequence goes on from JACQXY010000008.1 coordinate 50,145, forward strand.
GTCCTGCATCGCGTAGAACGCGCGCATCACCTGCTGGAAGGCGGCGTAGGCCGCGAGGCCCAGGGCCATGTACGCGAAGGTGTCGGCGAATAGCCGCGTCGAGCGGCCGGAGAACACCCCGTGCTCGAGGAGCAGGCGCACGATGGGGAAGGAGAGCGCGACGAAGCCGGCCGCGGCCGGCATGACCACGAACGCGGTCGTGCGCAGTCCGAGCGACAGATCTCGCCGGAACGCTTCTCGGTCGCCTCGCACGTGGTGCTCGGCGAGCGAGGGGACGAGCGCGGTCATCACGCTCACCGCGAAGATCCCGTAGGGGAGCTGGTAGAGGATGAACGAGGTGTCGTACGCGGCGACGCCCCCCTGGCGCCCGTTCGCGAGCATCTTCACGACCCACAGGCCGACCTGGTTCACGATCACGTAGCCGAGGGAGTATTTCGCCAGGCGGGCGACCCGGCGGAGGGCGGGGTGGTGCCAGTCGGTTTCCCGCAGCCGGAGGCGACCGGGCAGCGCGCGCACGCCCGGCGCGAGCGCGAGAGTCATCGCGGCGACGCCGGCCGTCGTGCCGAGGCCGAGCAGGAGCTTGTCCGAGACGGCGAGCCCGGCGAGCGTCGGGGTCCGCGCCCCGTGCATCGCGCGGAAGGCGATGAAGGTCGCGGTCGCGATCAGGTTGTTGAGGACGGGGGCGAACATCGGGAGCGCGAAGCGGCGGTGGGCGTTCAGGAGGCCGGTGAGCACGGCTCCGAGCGCGTAGAAGATCATCTGGGGCATGAACAGCCGGAGGAGGAACGCCCCGACCGCCTCCTGCTGGGCCCGGACCACGGGGTCGGCGATGCGGAACGTGTAGATCTTGATCAGCCAAGGGGCCAGCACCACGCTGACCGCGCTGAAGGCGGCCGCGACGACCGCGGAAACCGTGACCATGGTCGAGGCGAGAGCCCAGGATTCCTCGCGCGCTCGGGTCGTGATGTACTCGACGAATACGGGCACGAACAGGGTCGCGAGGACTTCCCCGAGCACCAGTTGGTAGACGATGTTCGGGAGGGTGTTCGCGAGCTGGTAGGTGTCGGGGAGCTTCGACTCGGCTCCCCCGATCGCCCACGCCATCACACCGAGGCGGACGAACCCGGTGAGGCGGCTGAGCGTCGTGCCGGCGGTCATCACCGCGGTCGCCCGGGAGAGCGACGCGGTGGGGCCCTTCCCGCCGGGCGCGCCGGCCGCGATGCTCGCGGCGGTGAGGTCCTCGGTCGGGATCGGGTCGTCGCCGGGCGGGCCGGTTGGATCGGCCATCGGCGCGAGGATATCAGCCGGGGGTCCGGGGGCCGGGGAGGGGGTTGGTCGTCGCGGGGCGGGCGCGCCGCCGACGGAGGACTCGCCGCACCCAGGCGCCGAGAAGGAAGAGCGCTCCTCCTCCCGTCGCGGCGAGCGCGACGGCCCCCACCGCCGTCGAGCGCACCACGACGCGCCCGGTGGCGATGGTTTCCCCCCCCACGGTCTGCAGCAGGACGGTGACCGGGAAGGAGCCGGTCGCGCGCGCCACGGCCGGGAACTCGAGGGTCGCGATCCGCGCGCCGGTCTCGAGGAGGCGGCTCTCCCCGGCGGGGAACGTGGCCTTCACCGAGCTGAGACGAACCCTGAGCCGGATCTCGAGCCCCGTGCCGTTCACCACCGTGACCGGCAGGGCGCCCCGGCGGGAGGTGAGCGTCACCTGCCGGTCTGGCGCGCGGATCGTTCCGAGGAAATCCCGGGCCTTCCGGCGCGCGGTCTCGGCGATGGCGACCCCGCCGGCCGGAGCGATGGACCAATCGGCCGACTCCGAGTCGAGGATCAGCCGGTCGAGAGCGTCGATGCCGGCTGCGGGGCCGACCACGACCGCGCGCGCCACGTCGACCGCCCGCCGCGCCGCCCGGGCGGCCGCGAGGTAGGGCAGCTCCGGGAGCGCTCCCGCAGGCGCGAGCGGGAGCGGGGCCTCCTCGGACTGGAGCGACGAGAAGGCCTCCCCTACAGTTCGCATTCGGATCCAGGGCGCGGCGGTGAGCGAGCGGAGGAGGGCGATCGCCGTCCTCGACCCCGGAAGGACGTCGCTCGCGACCACAATCACTCGCGCCGAGGCGAGCAAGGGCAGCTCGAAGAAGGAGCTGGCGGTCTCGGCCAGCACTCCCTGGGCGACGAGCACGGGATCTCCCGGCCCGCGGAGGCGCTCGCGGATCTCAGGGTCGACGAGGAGCGCATCGAAGGCGACTCCGGGGGCGGCGCTCACGCGCACCGGACGCGAGGGGCCGAACAAGGCTCCCTCGAGCGCCTGGTCCTCGATCGGCGGGAGCAGCGCGGGGTCGAGGATGACCCGGCGCACGCCGAGAGGGGCCGCGAGGGTCGCCGCGCGCGGGTCGAGCCGGAATCCGGGTGGCGCGAGCAGCGAGAGGTCGGGCCGGCGGCCGAGCACGCGGGCAGCGGTGTCGGCGCTCTCGGACATCTGGCGGGCGACGTCGCCGTCCAGGCCCGCACCGGCGAGCGCCGTGAGATCCGCGCGCCCGTAGGGGAGCGCGGCCAGTTCCACCGACGGCGATTCGGCGAGGGCCCGCAGGCCGGCGAGCAGGTCCGAGGCGAGCGGGGAGCCCGCCGCCCCCGCGGAGGCGGAGTCGAGGAGCGATCCGGTGACGGCGACGGTCGCGCGCACCGACGTCCGGGCGAGCGCCGCCGCGGCGCGCGCGAGGCCGCTGCGGCGAAGGCTCGCCTCCAGGGCGGCGGGATCGGGTTTCCCATCCGCGTCGAAAGCCGGCGGGCGGTGCACCGACCAGATCCAGGCGACGTTGAGCTGCTGCGGCGGCGGCCTGGAGAAGAACGGCACCGCGGTGAACCAGCGGCTCAGGATGCGGCGGTCGTCCTGCAGGCGGATCTCGATCGGATAGACGCCCCCGCGCGCCCGCGGGGGGCGGAACGACGTCGCGAGCTGGCCGAGGTCGCGCGTGACGGCGACCCGCTGCGTGGCGCCCGCTTGCAACGGCGCGGCCAGGTCCTCGGTCACGGTGGCGATGAGGGAACTCCGGGGCCGGCCGTCGAGGGCGGCGCGCAGCTCGCTGCGGGACAGGACCCGCCCGTAGACCGACACCCCGATCGAGGGGTTCTCGAGCGGGAGCGCGGAGCGGTTCGAGAGCGTGACCGCAATCTCGAGCGGCCGGTCGGGCGCCGTCCAGGGGGACACCCGTTCGAACCGGAGGTCGATCTCGGCCGGCGGTTGAGCGGTTGCCGGGAGCGCCGCGACCACGAGGGCCGCGGCCGTCGCGGCGAGGGCCGTGCGCATCGGGCCGATGCTACTCCAATCGCCCCGGGTCCTCGCGGCCTCGGGCCAGAGCGTCGCGCACGACCGCGCGCTCGCTCGGGAAGGCGCAAGCGCCCGCGGCCTCGCGTCCGGGGAACCACCGCGCCTCCTCGACCTCCCTGTCGTGCGCCGCGGTATCCCCTCCGGTCGGGCGCATCAGGAAGAAGGTAACGAACTTGTGGTAGCGCGTGTCCTTGACGGAGAACCAGTAGTCGATGGTGCGGAGGGGTTCCACCATCGCGACTTCGAGGCCGGTCTCCTCCCGCACCTCGCGGAGCGCGGCGTCCTCGGGCCGCTCACCCGGCTCGAGGACTCCCTTGGGGAGCACCCACCGGTCATCGCCGCGCGCGCGCACCCGGACGAGGACCACCCATCCGCGCGCGTCGACCACGACGCCCCCGGCGCTGCGCGCGATCTCGGTGCGCACAGACCCTCCCTCGGCATTGGAGCGCCCCGTCGCACGGTGACGGGGTTCACCTGAAGTGGCTCCGGCCGAAGAGCAATCCTATTGCGTGCGAGAGGGCGGGCGCCCCCTCGCCCGGAGGACCCACGCAACCTCAGCAGGTTGGGAGCGCGATTGCCGGGTTCTCAATCGGTGGGTACCTGAGTGGTGCCCGGTGTCGGCGGCCGGCGCCCCTCTTGACCGCTCGGTATTTACCGTATTACCATTAAGGCGGTGAGTGAGCATGAGTTTCATGGGATCGCTTTGGAGGATCTCCCCGTGGTCGATGTCGATTGGGCTCACACTGCCCGGAAGATTCGGACTCGGTCGCAGCGTGATCCGGGCGACATCGACATCGAGTCCGAATGGGCAACGGAGGCCGCCAAGGATCCCCGTGCGCTCGTGGGACTGGGCAGTAGCCGCTCTGGCTGGTCGGTGGAGGTGATCGGGTGGTCGGAGAATGCGGGTCGGCATCTCTGCGTCTGGATCACGCCGAAGGCCCGCCGGAGCATTCGGTCCGGTCTGTGGTGGGGGGCCTCGGCTGTCTCGGCTACTGGCTCAGAGGTCAAGATGTACGAAGCGGACGAGGCGGTTCCGCGCCGTGCAAGAGGAGGAAGTCATGAAACAGCGCGAGATCGAGGAGTTTCTTGCCGGCGAAGCGGAGGAGCTCGAGCGCCGGAGGGAGGAGCCCAAGCGTTATGTGCGCCGGCGTGGTCGGCCTCCCCTGCCCGCGGAGCTTCGGGCCGGGCAGGTCTACTCGATCCGCATCCCTAGCCCGGAGATCGAGCGGATTCGCGCGCTGGCGAGGCGACTCGAGTGCCCACCGGCAGTGATGATGCGCGAATGGGTGTTGGAGCGCCTCGCCAAGGAATCGAGGCTTGGGTCCGGGGCGACCGTTGCTCTGGTCGAACCATGTCGGCAGGTCAGACGGGCAGAACGTCTTGCCGCATCTCGACGTCCCGTCGCGGCGGCGTACGAGAGAGCGGCTGGAGCTGCGGGGAAGAGGGCTGCGAAGAACACCAGGGCGAAGGGTCGCCGTTCGAGGGCGTGAACCTCGTCCGCGCGCGCAGGCCCCGGTCCGAGTTCCCCGGCGCCGGCCCCACCCGCGTAAAGCCCTCCGGTCCGGCGGCCGAGACAACTGGGGGAAAACGCCATGGAGATCGATGAGCTGCTCGACGCCGCCGCGGCGGCGAAGGCCTCCGACGTCCACCTCCGGGCCGGCGCGCCGCCCTACCTCCGCGTGGACGGCGAGCTCGAGGCGATCGAGGCCCCGGCGCTCGGGCCCCAGGAGGTCGAGACCCTCGCCCACTCCCTCATGACGGCGGGCCAGGTGCGCCGCTTCGACGAGACGAGCGAGGCCGACTTCGCCTACACCACGCCGGCCGGGGTTCGCTACCGGGTCAACGTCTTTCGCCAGCGAGGGGTGGTCGGCGCGGCGCTGCGGCGCGTCCAGCCGGGCGGGGCGACCTTCGAGGATCTCGGACTGCCGCCGGCGGCGCGCTCGCTCGCCGAGGAGCGGCGCGGGCTCGTCCTGGTCACCGGGATGACCGGCTCGGGCAAGACGACGACGACCGCGGCGATGGTCCAGCACATCAACGCCACGCGCGCCTGCCACGTGGTGACGATCGAGGACCCGATCGAGGTGCTCCACGCCGACGATCGCGCGATCATCGATCAGCGCGAGATCGGCATCGACACCGCCGACTTCCACGTGGCGCTCAAGCACGTGATGCGTCAGGACCCCGACGTGATCTTCATTGGGGAGATGCGAGACGTGGAGACCGTGGAGGCCGCCCTGCGCGCCGCCGAGACCGGCCACCTCGTGATCTCGACCCTCCACACGATCGACGCGACCGAGACCGTCAACCGGATCATCGACTTCTTCCCTCCGCACCAGCAGCTCCAGGCGCGCCTCACGCTCGCCGGGTCGCTGAAGGGGATCGTCTCGCAGCGCCTGCTCAAGCGCGCCGACGGGCGCGGGCGGGTCCCGGCGGTCGAGATCATGGTCATGAACGGCCGGATCTTCGACATGATCGTGAACCCGGATCAGACCAACCTGATCGAGTCGGTGATCCAGGAAGGCGAGTACTACGGGATGCAGACGTTCGACCAGCACCTCATGCAGCTCATCAAGGACGGCACGGTCACGATCGAGGAAGCGATCTCGGCGGCCACGAGCCCGCACGACATGGCCGTGTCGCTGCGGCGGATGGGCTTGACCGAATAGGCGCTCGGGGCGCGCGGGCCGGACGAGGGACCCTCGAAGGCCTTAGTCAACTGATTGACTAAGCACCCGGAGAGCGGTACTCTGACCGCGTGGACACCGTCAGCGTGCATGAAGCGAAGACTCACCTCTCGCGGCTGCTCCAGCAAGTGGAGGCCGGCGAGGAGGTCCTCATCGCCCGCGCCGGGCAACCGGTCGCCCGGCTCGTTTCCACCCGCCCGAAACTGCCGCGCGCGCCGGGACGCCTCAAGGGTGAGGTGCGGATCGCGGCCGACTTCGACGCGCCGCTGCCCGAGGGGCTGTGGACGTCCGGGCTGTGAACGGCCTCCTCGACACGCACGCGCTCCTGTGGTGGATCACCGATGACCGGCGCCTCACCCGGCGCGCGCGCGGGGTCATCGCCGCCGGCGGGATCCTGGTGAGCGTCGTCTCGCTCTGGGAGATCGAGATCAAGCGCGGGCTCGGCCGGATCGAGGCCGACACGCGGGCGATTCTCGACGAGGTGTCGCGCACGGATGGATTCCACTGGCTGGACGTGAGGCCCTCCCACGTGGCCGGCCTGGCGGATCTGCCCCCGGGGCACGGGGATCCCTTCGATCGCATGCTGGTGGCGCAAGCGCGGCAGGCCCACGTGCCCCTGGTCACGCGCGACAAGGCGCTCCGGGGGTATGCGATCGAACTCGTCTGGTAGCAACCGTCCGCTACCGACATCGCGACCATCCTCGAGTACCCCCCCCGAACGCTCGTCCCGCGCGCCGCGCGCGGCGCGCGCTCGCCCCCTGCGCCGCGCGCGGGGGCTATCCTGGGCGGATGCGGAAGCTTCCCACCGACCTCGCCGCGCGCCTTCGCGACCTCGTGCGGCTCTCACCGGTCGTCACCGACCTCGCGAACCGGTTCGAGGCGGCAGGACACCAGATCTACCTCGTCGGGGGGAGCGTGCGCGACGCCCTGCTCGGGCGGCTCGGGGCCGACCTCGACCTTGCGACCGACGCGCGCCCGGAGGAGGTCCTCGAGATCGTGCGTCCCTGGAGCGACGCGCACTGGATCGTCGGGATCGCGTTCGGCACGGTCGGCGCGCAGAAGCGGAAGGTGCGCCTGGAGATTACCACGTTCCGCGGCGAGCGCTACCGCGAGGACTCCCGCAATCCCGAGGTCCACCACGTCCCGACCATCGAGGCCGACCTCGCGCGGCGCGATTTCACGATCAACGCCATGGCGCTGCGCCTGCCCGACCGGACGTTCGTGGACCCCCACGGCGGGCTCGCCGACCTGGCGGCGAAGCGACTGCGGACCCCGCTCACGCCGGCCGAGTCTTTCTCCGACGACCCGCTGCGGATGTTGCGCGCGGCCCGCTTCGTGGCCGCGCTCGGCGTTTCACCCGACGCGGGTGTCGTCGACGCGATGCGCGCGCAGCGGAGCCGCCTCGGGATTGTGTCGGCCGAGCGCATCCGCGACGAGCTGACGAAGATCCTCGAGTCCCCGGCCCCTTCGAAGGGGCTCGACCTCGCGACGCAGACCGGGCTCTCGGAGCAGTTCCTTCCCGAGCTGCCGGCGCTTCGCCTGGAGCAGGATCCGGTCCACCGGCACAAGGACGTCTACCGCCACACCCTGGCCGTCGTGGACAAGATTGCGGCCTCCGACCCCGAGTCCGAGCCGGACACCGTGCTGCGCATGGCCGCGCTGCTGCACGACGTCGGGAAGCCCGCCACCCGCCGCTTCGAGGGCGAGGGGGGCGTGTCGTTCCACCACCATGAGGTCGTCGGCGCGCAGATCGCCGAGCGCCGCCTGCGCGAACTGCGCTTCCCGAAGGACTTCGCCGACCCGGTGGTCGCCCTCATCGAGATGCACCTGCGGTTCCACACCTTCCGGCTCGGCTGGACCGACTCCGCCGTGCGGCGCTACGTGCGCGACGCCGGCGGTCTGCTCGACCGGCTGAACCGGCTCGTGCGCGCCGACTGCACCACGCGCAACCCGTTCCGCGCGCGCCAGCTCTCCTCGGCCATGGACGAGCTGGAGGCGCGGATCGCCCACCTCGCCGCGGAGGAGGACTTGAAGAGGATCCGCCCGCCGCTCGACGGCCACGAGGTGATGAGCCGCCTCGGCGTGCCGCCGGGTCCGGTGATCGGGGAGGCCCTTCACCACCTCCTCGATCTGCGCCTCGAGCGCGGCGAGATCCCGCGCGAGGAGGCGCTCCGCCTCCTCGACGAGTGGGCCGCCGAGCGCGGGCTCGGCGCGCGGTAGCGGCGCGCGGGGCCTCGCCCAAACGCCGCACTTTGCCGGTCCTCTCTTCTTGTCCCGAGGGTCCGCTTCAGGGGCCTCCGAGTGGGCTTGACATGTTCTTTTTTCGTGGTATGCATGCTCCGTAGCGTTTTGAGGGTGGCTCGGAAGTAAGGCGGGAAGGGGGTGGGGTACCAGGGGAGGATCCGTCATCGCGGCCTTGCATCGTGAGGGGGCTTGATTCCTTCCCAAGAGGAGGCAAGCATGGTGGGTGGGAAGGCAGGAGTCCAACCCTCAACGAGTTCCCGCATCGCGACCGTCCTCGGCACAGCAAGGAGGTGGCTCGTCGTGGCGGCGGTGCTGGGTGCCGCCCTCGGGTCCGGTCTGCAACCGATGGAGGCGCAGGCCACCAGCCGGTGCTTCAACGAGACCCCGCCAGGCGACGTCGGCGCGGGGTTGTATGGACCCGGCGGTTGGTACTACGTCGGAGTTGACACCGGGATCTACGGGGACGGCCCCGGGGCGTGCATTATTACTCCCAACGATCCTAACCCTGGGACCGTTGTCATGGCCCGGCATTCCCGCTCCACGGGCTACACCTACGGGAAGATCCCCGTGTGCGTCGGCACCATCTGCAAAGACGCTCCCGGTATCCCGGTGATGGTGGATACCGGGTACGACATCTATACGGACGGAACGCAAAGCTGAGCTTCAGCACGGTGCTGAAGCGCGATGCTTCCGCCGTGCCTCTCTACCTCCATCCTGACCACCGGCGGCGGCTTCACCGCCCGCCGGTGAAGACCCGGAGAAGTGTCTAGCAATGACTACCGCAGCGTCAGGGATAGCAGCCGCAGGCGCCCGCTGGGTTGTCACCGATGATCGCTGCGTAGGCGGTGTAGTCGCATCGCCGCCGCTTGATGCGACGCGCCGTGCCGAGCCCATGAGGCCGATAATGCTAGACACAACGGCTCGACTCAGTTATCGTTGTGCGGGAGGAGTGCGGACGTTGGGGGCGGCGGGGCTCCTGCATCCACATCCGGACGAAGTGGCCGCGGTTCTGTTCGCCGGTCCGAACCGGTTCTTCCTAGCGGCCGACAAGGTGCAGGTGAAATACGAGATGCTTCGGGCGCACGGCGTCGATGGGGTGAGCGTCACCGAAGCCGCCGAGTTCCACGGCTACTCGCGCGCCGCGTTCTATCTGGTGGCGACATCGTTCGAGGAACGGGGGATGGCGGGCCTGGTGGACGAGCGGCGGGGGCGTCGAGGGCCGGTGAAGCTCACACCGCAGGTCGTGGCCTTCCTGCGCGGGGCCGAGGTCGCGACACCCGAGTTGGTCGCCGAGGTCGAGCGCCGCTTCGGGATGCGTCTGCATCGGCGGACCGTCGAGCGGGCGAGGCGCGTATGAGCCGGTTCTGGCCGGCGCGGGAGACTCCTCAACTCGACTACGAAGCTCTCCGGGAAGCGGCGATCGCCGGGGTGCCGCTTGCTGGCGAGGCGGCGGCGCGGTTCGAGGCGCGCGGGTTGGCTGGGCTCGTGTGCGCCAGGCCGGGCGAGTTGATCTTCGAAGCGGTGCTGCTCGGCGCACGCCGCCCCGCGTGGACGCCGTATGTCGATCCGCGCCTGGATGCGCTGGCGGCTGGCTACGCGCTGCTGCTCGCCCACCCGGACCGCTCGCATCGCGAGGAGGTTCTCGTATGAGAGTGGCGCTCTACGCGCGGGTCTCGACCGAAGCGCAGGAGGCACGCGGCACGATAGGCTCGCAACTCGAGGTGCTGCGGACGCGGGTGCGGGCCGAAGGAGACGAGCTGGTGGCCGAGTTCATCGACGATGGATACTCGGGAGCACGGCTTGACCGTCCCGGTCTTGACGCGCTGCGGGACGCGGCCGAGGCGCGCCTGATCGATGGGGTCTGGTGCCTCTCACCCGACCGGCTCGCGCGCGTCTACGCCTATCAGGTCATCGTATGCGACGAGCTGGCGCGACACGGGGTCGCGGTGCTGTTCTCCGACGCACCCCCAATCGGAGATGATCCGCAAGCGCGGCTGCTCACGCAGGTGCAGGGCGTCATCGCTGAATATGAGCGGGCGAAGATGGCCGAACGCTACCGGCGGGGCAAGCTTTGGCGGTCCAAAGAGGGTGAGGTCATCTCCTGGAAGGCACCATACGGGTATCGGCGCGTCTTGCGATCGGCCGGCAAACCGGCGCACCTTGACGTCTACGAACCCGAGGCCGTGGTCGTGCGGGAGATCTTCTCCGACTACGTCACCGGCGGTCATTCGATCCGTGAGATCACGCGACGGCTCAACGCTCGCGAGGTTCCCTCGCCGACCGGCAACCCGGTGTGGGGCACCTCAACCGTCTCACGGCTGCTGCGCAACGACGCCTACGTCGGATGCGTCTACTACAACCGCACCCAGGTCGCTTCGCCAACGAGGCCGGCAAAGCATCCGACCACACCACGTCCTCGGTCTCGCGAGGAGTGGATCGCCATCCCCGTGCCGCCCATCGTCGCCAGTGAGGTGTTCGAGGCGGCGGCTGGCGTGAGCCGTGACAACTCGAAGTGGAGTCCTCGCAATGCTGAGCCGGGCGTCTGGCTGCTCCGCGGGCTCGTCCGCTGCGGTGCGTGCGGCGTCGGGGTGAACTGCCACAGGATGCGAGGCCGAAACGGTACCACCCACCGCTACTACTACTGCCGCAACCACGATCCACTCCGCGCCGGAGGCGAGGACCGGCGCTGCCCCGAACGCAACGTTCGCGCCGACGCGCTTGACGCATTCGTCTTCGATCAGGTCCGTGAGGCGCTGCTCCGCCCCGAGACGCTCATCGCCGGCGAAGCCGCGATCGGCGCACGTGCGCCTGCCACTGACGACGAGCTCTTGGCCACGCAACTGGAGCGTCTGGACCGCAAGCGCGACGCCACCGAAGCCGAGCGGCGTCGCCTCACCGACCTCTACCAGTCCGGCCTGGTCGAACTCAGCGAGATCAAACGCCGCGTCCACGAGATCGACGCGCGACGCCGTCAACTCGACCAACAGCGATCCGCGCTGGCCGAACGGCACCGGGCCCTCGCACAGCACAACCGGCTGCGCCGACGCGTCGGCGAGTTCGCAACCCGCATTGCCCGCACCATCGACCGGCTCGATTTCGACGAGCGTCAACAACTCCTTCGACTCCTCGTCGAAGAAGTGCGCGTCGCCGGACATCGGGTTGAGATTCGGCTCCGCATCCCCTTCGACGATCCGGAGAATGAACCGCCAACTCCCGATCATTCCCGCCGGCGGCAAGGACCGCGGAAGCCTTCGGACGGAGCGTCAAGGGAAGACCGTTTGCGTTCCTTCGGTGACCATCTACGGTGCGGGGTGGAACGCGCTGTACATCAAGGTTGGGTGAGCTTGACGCAGGAGGAGAGCCTGGCGGGCCGGGGGGGATCCAGGAGGATCCCCCCCGGCCCTGGCTCTCCTCCTGCTCCTTGCCGCGGCGCCGCTTCCGGCCCGAAGCGAGGGCCGCCCCGACTGCGAGAGCCCGAAGACCTGCCCCGTCTACCATCTCTATCAGCCGCCCATCCGCTGGCGCGCCGCGTCGGACGGAGTCGTGCGCATTCCCTACGACATCTTCCCTGTTCAGCCCAGGATGCCGGAGGATCGCGCGATCGCTGCCATCCGGGCGGCCGTGGCGACTTGGGAGGCCTACAACCCGAAGTTGCGCTTCGTCTATCTTGGGGTGCGGTCGACGCCCCCGTGGTCCGGCGACGGTCGGAACTCAATCGGTTTCGCGGATCCCATCATGACGGGCCTCCTACTGCCGACGTCGGTGGCCGGGCGCGCCGGGTGGTGGGTGCAGGAGGAGCCGTACATCAGTTGTCATGGGCGGCTGCGCACCCGGACGAATGAAAATGTGACCGCGGCCGGCTCGTGATCCATACTCTGCTCGTGTCGCCTTGACGACGCCGGTGTTTCCTTGGTGCCGGAAAGACCGAGCATCAGTTTGGCGCGGGAGCCTCGGGGCACCCACTACTGTTGCCGTGAGCACGGGACTCAGAGTCCTTCACGCAGAGGCTCCTCTTGGCGACACGCGCTGTCGGGTGTCGAGGGAGAGGAGGGGGTGTTCATGCGGCGGCTCATCGAGCGCGTCTGCGGTCTGGACGTCCACAAGGACTCGGTCACCGCGTGCGTGCGGGTTCCGGGCCCGGGCGGGGAATCGCTGCAGGAGATCCGCACGTTCCAGGCGACCACCAGAGGCCTGCTTGCCTTGCGGGACTGGCTTGCCGCCCACAAGGTGACGCACGTGGCGATGGAGTCCACGGGGGTGTATTGGAAGAGGCCGTTCTTCTTGCTGGAGGACGAGTTCACCTGCTGGCTCATCAACGCCCAGCACATCAAGCGGGTCCCCGGCCGCAAGACCGATGTGGCCGATGCCGAGTGGATCTGCGACCTCGCCCAGCACGGGCTCGTGCGCCCGAGCTTCGTTCCGCCGCGCGAGATCCGCGACCTGCGCGACCTCACCCGCTACCGCAAGGCCCTGGTGCAGGAGCGCACCCGGGAGGTGCAGCGCCTGGAGAAGGTTCTCCAGGACGCCGGCATCAAGCTCTCCTCGGTCGCCTCCAAGGTGCTCGGGGTCTCCGGGCGGGCGATGATCGAGGCGCTGTGTCGGGGTGGCACCGACCCTGAGGCGCTCGCCGAGCTCGCCAAGGGCAGGCTGCGGGCGAAGCTCCCCGCGCTCTGCGAGGCGCTCGAAGGATCGTTCCGGGCTCATCACGCGCTCATGGCCTCGCGCATCCTCGCCCACATCGACTACCTGGAGGAGAGCATCGAGGACATCTCCGGCGAGATCGAGCGGGCGATGGACCCTTTCGCTCGCCAGATTGAGCTGCTGGACTCGATCCCGGGCGTGGGCCGCAAAGCCGCCCAGATCATCCTCGCTGAGATCGGCGTCGACATGAGCGGCGTCTTCCCCTCCGCCGGCCACCTCGCCTCCTGGGCGGGGATGTGCCCGGGCAACGACGAGTCGGGCGGCAAGCGCCGCTCGGGTCGCTCCCGCAAAGGCGACCGGCACCTGCGCGACATCCTCACCCAGGTCGCCTGGGCCGCCGTCCGCACCGAGGACAGCTACTACCGGGCCCAGTACAACCGTCTCGCGCGCCATCTGGGCAAGAAGAAGGCGATCAAGGCCGTCGGCCACTCGATCCTCGTCGCGATCTATCACATCCTCTCCGAAGGCGTGCCCCACCAGGATCTCGGCGCCGACTACTTCACCCGGCGCGACAACCCCGCCGCGCACACTCGACGCCTCGTCCGCCAACTCGAGGGCTTGGGTCACAAGGTCACCCTCGAACCCCTCGCCGAGTCCGCCTGACCGCATCCCGACCCGACCTGGGAGGTGATGTCACCGACTATTTTCGACTCAGGGAGTCCGACATCTGGCTGAACATATCTACGAACTGGACGTGGGACCCCTGCCCGCCGCGCGACGGCACCTGCGCGGACGTGCCCCAGGAACCCTTCGGGAGTCTCGGTGTGGGAGCCATTCTCCACGCCTGGGCCACCCCCGTCGCCCAAATGGATCTTCAGGGGGTGACCGCTCATGAACTGGGGCACATGCTCGGGCTCGACCACACGAACGAGGCGCCATATTGCGTGCTCACCATGTGGGGTGGACCCACGGAGAACGATTCCCAGCGGCAGTGTCTGTCAGGTGGTTTCCGACACCAGTCTTCCCTCGCCCTCGGAGACGTCCTCGGCGCGCGCGCTCTCTACCCTTGGCGGTGCCCGACGCTTGCGAAGGGAACCGCCCGACTGCGCTCGAGCTACTTGCCGGCCTGGCGCCGAGTCTGCCCGACGATCCAGATCTTCGCGCCCTGACGGGACCGCCCTCCCCTCGGCGCGCGGTAGCGGCGCGCGGCCCTCCCGCAGGTCCCGCGCTGTCGCGATCAGTCGAGCGCGAGCGCCGCGCGAAGTCCCTCGTCGACGCGCGCCATCGTCCCCGCCGAGAGGCATCCCGCCGGCGCGCCGAGGCGGTCCTTCGGCACGAGCAGGATGTCGTCGCACAACGCCGAGCCGGCAAGCGGCTCGCCGGCGAGGAACGGCACGATGCTCGGGATCTCCGGCTTTGGGGCTGTGGTGATGCGAATTGTGAGGACCGACGGGAGCGCGCGGTTGCGGATGTTGTTGGAGACGACGAGCAGGGGTTTTCGCCCGGCGCACGGGATCTCGACCCACCAGACCTGACCGCGGAGAGGCTGCGGCGAAGTGCCAGTCATTCGGTCCAGGCCTCGGCCGCCAGGTCGAGCGACGCCTCGCAGGCGGTTCGGTCCTCCTCGGTGTACGCCCGAGCGAGGTTTTCGTAGCCACGCTCGGCGATGCGCTCTCTCACCGCGTGCGCGCCGAGGACGGCGAGCGCGCGGAGGGCCGCGCTCTCGGAGTAGAGAGGCGCCTCTTCCCCGACCATGCGGGCCAGCTCCTGGCGATCGGGGCCGTCGGCGAGGAAAGGCTGGATGGCCGCCGCGTCCTCGCCCTGTAGGTTGACCGTCTTGCGCAGCATCA
>JACQXY010000024.1 GCA_016208485.1 Acidobacteriota bacterium
AGCGGCGCGCGCGTGGACGGGAACGTGATCTCGGCCGCGACCGTTCCCCCTGCGTCGGCCACTCGCCGGGCGGACCACGTCAACTACAAGGTGCGTCTGGACGGGAACGGTTCGCTTCCGGCGCAGGTGGGCGGGAACCTGACGGCCTGCGGCCCGAAGACCGGCTCCGGGACCGTGGCCGGCATCACCACCACCCCGCCGCCCTACACGGCCGCGCCTCCGACGAAGACGCTGCCGGCGTTCACCTACTCGGCTTCCAACTACGACCCGCTCACCCTGCACGAGTTCCCACCCGCGACTGCGATCGCCGACTTCCAGAGCTACGTTTCCGCGCATGCCTCACTGAGCGGCACCTTCTACGTCAACCAGTCCTCGCCCGTGAACCAGGGCAACCGCATCGTCCTCACCGGGGTCACGATCTCCGGCGACATGACCATCATCACCAACGCGCCCATCTTCATCGACGGGAACACGCCGGCCCCGGCGGACGCGATCGTGGTCCTCGTCTCCACCTACCAGCCCCCGGCCAGCTCCGAGTGCGACGTGAACCAGGACTCGAGCGAGTGCTCGATCCACCTCAAGAACAACTTCCAGGTTGGCTCAGGCACGACCTGCGACACGTCGGCGGCCGCGCTCATCTACGCGCCCTACGGGCCGGTCGCCGTGAAGAACAACGCTACTCAGTGCGGCACGATCTACTCGGACAATATCCAGATCAAGAACAACCAGACGCTCGCCTACGACGCGCGCGTGGAGCGGGTGGTCGGGTTCGGGGAGGTGACGCTTGAGATCGCGAGCTGGGTCGAGTGCCCGCCTGCGGGATGCTGAGTGCCCAGCCCGGTGCCGCCCCGCGCGCCGACCCGCCACCGCCCCGGGAGGGTTCCGAGCGGGTAGCCTTGGCGGGCGGATGACGGACTCCACGTTCACGGCCGCCCTCGCCGCGCTGGTGGGAGCCGCCTTCGGCAGCTTCGCGAACGTCGCGGTGTACCGGGTGCCTCGCCGGGAGTCGCTCGTGCGCCCGCGGTCGCGGTGCCCGTCCTGCGGCGCCCAGATCGCGGCGCGCGACAATGTCCCCGTGGTCTCCTGGCTCCTGCTTCGGGGCCGCTGCCGGCGGTGCCGCGCGCCGATCTCTGCCCGCTATCCGGCCGTGGAGGCCCTGACGGCCCTGCTGTTCGCCCTCGTGGCCCTTCGACTGCCGTCCGAGGGCGGCGGGTCGAGGTGGGATCTCCTTCCGTACTTGCCTCTCATGTTGGTGCTCGTGATCCTGTCCTTCATCGACCTCGAGCATCGCGTTCTCCCGAACCGCATCGTGCTCCCCGCGATCGCCGTGGAGATCGCCCTCTTCGCCGTCGCCGCATGGAGGGGGCCGGGGCTGGACGCCTGGGTGCGCGGGGTCGAGGCGGGGGGCGCCGCATTCGCCTTCTTCATGGTCCTCGCCCTCATCTCGCCCCGGGGAATGGGGATGGGGGACGTCAAGCTGTCCGCGCTCCTCGGCCTTGCGCTCGGATACCTCGGCTGGGGGAGGCTTCTGGTCGGCTTCTTCCTCGCCTTCGTGCTCGGGGCCCTGGTGGGGCTGGCGCTCATCGCGCGGGGGCGCGCCGGCATGAAGAGCCACGTCCCGTTCGGGCCCTCGCTCGCCCTCGGGGCGGTCATCGGGGTCCTCTACGGAGGCCCGATCGTGGAGCGCTGGCTCGGCCGCTGAGGAGCGGGGCATCGCGTTCAAGGAAGGCCTGAACCGCGTGCTGCGCGCGGGGCTGAACGCGGAGGTCCGTACCCCTCGCGCCGACCGCATCAGGGCGCGCCGGCAAGGACTCGCTTGATGGTATCGATGACCGCTTCTTGACGCTGGGAAAGGTCTGCCCACGTGACATGGATGACCCGCCAGCCGAGCAGCGTGAGTTCGTTTCGCCGCGTTCGGTCCCCCTCCCAACGGGCGCGCCCCGAGTGCCATCGGTATCCGTCCGCTTCGATCGCGAGGCGCGCATCGGGGAACGCGAAGTCCACGATCCCGACCAGCCGACCGTCGCTTCGTATCGGGTGCTGCGCCTCCGGGGGCGGAAGGCCGGCCCGGCGCATGGCCCGCAGAAGCCTCGTCTCGAAGACGCTCTGTGGTACCGAGGTGGGGTCGCGCACCTCGATCAGATCTCGCATAACTGCGACACCCGTCCGCCCGCGGCGCGCCAGCTCGGCAAGGCGCCAGCGCAGCCGGGGGATCGAGACGATCCCCCGGCGCAAGGCATCATCGAGCGCTTCCTCGACGACTTCGCGCGGGCTCACCGATGCGACGTCGATCAGCGTGCGCGCCGGGGTCGTCACCGGGATCAGTTCCACGGTGGTCACGTCGACGGCCTGAAGAAGGTTGTGATGGATGATCCCCGGCCCGTCCCGTCGGCGGTAGAGCGGCAGCGTGAGCTCCACCGGCCCCGGATCGAACCCGGCGAGACGCCACAGAGCCGCGGCGGCGCGGTGCGAGACGACGGAACCGGGTCCCCACGCCAGGCACGCGGCCATCAACGGCTGGCGCCATGAGGACGGATCACCCGCGAGGCGGAAGACGTCCCGACCGAGTCGCTCCCACCGGCCCGCCCTGATCCGGTGGTCGATCACGCCCCTCGTTGCGCCGAGTCGGGCGACCTGTTCGCGAGCGAAGACCCCGAACTGAGCGGCGGCCAAGCGCGCCACCTGCCGGTCGAGTGATTCTCTTGTCGCCCCTGCATCAAATACGCGCACCATTCGACAAGAGAAGTACCACGCGTGCAGCCGGCGCGTGGCCGAACGCGTCCTGATCGCGAGCATCGAGGCGAACATCCCCTCCGCGGGTGGATGCTCCCAACGGAGTGCCCCCGGTGGGAGTCGAACCCACATTGAGACCTGCTTGCGCCGAGCCAGGGCGCCTGGAGCCGGGGGGAGACGCCCTCCCGCCCAGCAAGGTCGCTGAGAAGCCGCAGGGGGGCGCCGGAAGGCGCGGGAAGGGGCATGTGTCGGCCTCGCTCG
The DNA here is from genome assembly GCA_016208485.1 of Acidobacteriota bacterium. Classification (GTDB taxonomy): domain Bacteria; phylum Actinomycetota; class AC-67; order AC-67; family AC-67; genus JACQXY01. The sequence goes on from JACQXY010000024.1 coordinate 2,995, forward strand.
GGTCGGGCCGGGCGGGTCCAGTCCGGTCCGGCCACCCGCGGCCGGAGAGTCCGGTTTCCGGCACCTCCCAGAGGCTAAAGGAACGCCCCTCACCTATCGAGACTAGTTCATGAGAGCCACGGATCGCGGGGAGCGAGCCGGGTTCTCGGTGACCGGGAGGGGCAGCGTGGGGAAGAGCATCGTCGGGCTCGACATCGGGACCTCTGCTATACGGGCGGCCGAGATCAGCGGGGGCCACCCCCCGACGCTCGTCCGCTTCGCTCAAGTGTCTCTTCCCGCCGGCGCCGTCGCCGACGGCGAGGTAGTGGACCGTCGCGCGGTGACGGACGCCTTGAAGGACCTCTGGCGCCGGGGCGGGTTCCGCGCGAAGAGGGTCGCCACCTCCGTCGCCAACCAGAAGGTGGTCGTCCGCCAGGTGGACCTGCCCTGGATGGAGGAGGAGGAGCTCCGCGGTGCCCTTCGCTACCAGGTTCAGGAGTACATCCCGATCCCGATCGAGGACGCGGTCCTCGACTACCAGGTCCTCGAGGAGTTCGCGGCCACCGACGACGCGCGGATGGTCCGGGTCTTGGTCGTCGCGGCGTTGCGAGATATGGTCGGGGAGTTCGTCGGCGCCGTCGAGGATGCGGGGCTTCACCCAGACCTGATCGACTACAGCGGCTTCGCGGCGCTGCGCGCGCTCGCGGAGCCGGAGTCCGGCGTGTTCGCCGCGCGCGAGGCCGAGGCGGTGCTCGACATCGGGGCCGGCGTCACCAACATTCTGGTGCACGAGGGAGGCATTCCGCGGTTCGTGCGCATCCTGCAGGCCGGCGGGAGCGACATCACGGAGGCGCTCGTGGCGGCGCTTGGGGTCGGGGCCGAGGAGGGCGAGCGGCTGAAGGTCTCCACCGTCGCCTCGAACGGCGCTCCGGTCGAGGGGCCGACGAGGATCATCGAGCAGCGCCTGGCGAGCTTCGTCGACGACGTGCGCAGCTCGGTCGAGTACTACCAGGCGCAGCCCGGCGCGGCGCCACTTTCGCGAGTGCTCATCGTCGGCGGCGGCTCGCGGTTGCCGCGCCTCGCGGACCGGCTGGCTCAGGCGCTGAGGCTCCCGGTGGAGGAGGGCAGGCCGCTTGCGACCGTCAAGCTCGGCCGGCTCGGCCTCGACGTCGGGCAGCTCTCGCAGGTATCGGCGGTCGCCGCCGTCGCGGTCGGCCTCGCGCTGGAGGACCGGTGAGAGCGCTCGCTCGCGAGGAGGCCGCGCGCGCGCTGCCGCGCGCGAGGATCAACCTCGTTCCGCCGGAGATCGCCGAGCGCCGCCGGAACCGCCAGCGCGCCGGTGGCCTCGTGGCCGCCGGGATGGCGCTCGTCGTGCTGCTCGGCGCCGTGTACGCGCTGCAGCAGGTGCGGCTGGCGAAGGAGCAGCGCCGCCTTGAGGCCCAGGCCGAGGTGAACGCGGGCCTGAAGGCGAAGGCGGCCAAGCTCTCGGAGTTCGAGCGCCTCGAGACGCAGGCGACGCAGCGCGCGAGTCTCCTCCAAAGGCTCACGGCCGGCGAGGTGCGATGGAGCGCGGTGCTCGCCGACCTCTCGCTCGCCATTCCGTCGAACGTGTGGGTCACGACCTTCAGCGGGACGCTCAGCGCCCCGGTCGCGGCCGGCCCGGGCGCCGCGAAGGCCGCGATCGCCGGACCCCCGACGATCGGCGAGCTGCAGCTGGCCGGGGTCACCTTCGAGCACGTGGACGTCGCCCGCTGGCTGACGCGCCTGGCCGAGGTCAAGGAGTTCACCTTCCCGTACCTGTCGCTGTCGCAGAAGTCGGAGATGTTCGACCGGACCGTCGTGCAGTTCAGCTCGACGGTGAAGCTCGGGGAGTCGGCGCTGCGCAGCCACCAGCGGGTGGGGAGGCGGGAGCCGTGAAGAAGCAGATGGCGATCGCCGCGGTGGCATCGGTGCTGCTGACCGCGGTCTTCTACGTGGCGCTGCTCAAGCCGAAGATGAGCGCGGTCGCCGAGACCCGCACGCAGGTGGATGCCGCGCGCGTGGAGCAGCAGACCCTCGAGAACAAGATCCGCAAGCTCCAAGCCGCCAGGCGCAACGCGCCGGCCTACCTGGCCCGCCTCGACCGGCTGACGCGCATGCTCCCGTCGGATCCGGATCTGCCGGGGTTCATCCGGCTCGTGCAGCGGGCGGCCGAGGACTCCGGCGTCGACCTCAAGTCGATCGCCCCGGCTCAGCCGGCCGAGGTGGCGGGGGCGAAGGGCGTGCAGATGATCCAGGTGACGCTGGCCTTCGAGGCGGGTTTCCGGCGGGTGCAGGACTTCCTCGGACGTCTGGAGAGCCTCGACCGGATCGTCGAGGTCCGCAGCCTCACCCTGAACCCGCAGACCGACCCGGACACCCAGCAGACCCTCCTCGACGGGAGCCTGGGGCTCCAGATGTACGTCGCCGCCGAGAGCGTGTCTCCCGCTCCACGCGCGACGCCGGCGGCGGGGAGCGCGCGATGAGTCCGGCGATGAGGGCGGAGCCGTTGCGAGCGGTCGGCGGCAAGGAGCTTCCCCCGCCTCGCAAGCGGATGGGGCGGCGCGAGCGGGCGCTTGCGATCCTGCTCGCGGTGATCGTGGCGCTCGGCGGGGCGTACGTGGGGATAGGCAAGCTTGGGTCTCGTCAGGAGGCGGCATCCGGCCCGGCGCCTGCGGCTCGTCCGCGCGCCGCCGCGTCGCCTTCGCCCTCGCCGCGCGCCGCGGCGTCCTCGCCCGCCCGCACGTTCGAGTTCTTCGAGGGACGCGACCCGTTCGAGCCGCTCCTGAAACCGCCTCCGCCGACCCCGTCGCCCGCTCCGGGCGACACGGCCGCCCCGGCGCCGGTCGCCCCGGCCGACGCGGGCGTGCAGGGCCGCCGCGTGAGCCTCCTCGACATCTTCAAGAAGGGCGCCGTGCTCTACGCGCTCGTCGCGGTGGACGCCGACGAGTTCACGGTGAAGCAAGGGGAAGTCTTCGCCACCAACTTCCGGGTGAACGTGTTGACCCAGAAGTGCGGGAGCTTCTCCTACGGGGACGAAGGCTTCACCCTCTGCGTCGGCCAGGAAGTCATCAAGTAGCCGGCGCGCCGCGCCTTCCGCGCAATCCTGCCGGGTAGTATGGGCGCATCATGCTGCGCCTGCTCACCGCCGGGGAGTCACACGGCCCCGCTCTGGTCGCTCTGCTCGACGGGATGGTCGCCGGGGTGCCGGTGTCGGCGGAGGCCGTGGCCTCGGAGCTCGCGCGCCGGCGCCTCGGCCACGGCCGTGGCGCGCGGATGGCGGTCGAGGAGGACCGGATCGAGATCCTCGGAGGCGTCCGCCACGGCCGGACCCTCGGGTCCCCGGTTGCGATCGTGGTGCACAACTCGGAGTGGCCGAAGTGGCGGGGGGTCATGGCGGTCGAGGAGGCCGAGGCCCTGCTCGAGGAGCCGGCGCTCACGCGGCCCCGGCCGGGACACGCCGACCTCGCCGGAATGCTGAAGTACGGATTCGAGGACGCGCGCCCGGTGCTCGAGCGCGCGAGCGCTCGGGAGACCGTTGCCCGCGTTGCGGCGGGAGCGGTCTGCAAGTCCTTCGTCGCCGCGTGCGGGGTGCGGGTCCTCTCCCACGTGGTCGCGATCGGCGGAGTCGTGTCGCGCGAGGAGCGGCTCCCGGCCCCCGGCGACCTGGAACGGATCGACGCCTCTCCGGTTCGGTGTGTCGACGACGAAGCCGCGCGCGCGATGGTCGCGCTCATCGACGAGACCCGCCGCCGGGGCGACACCCTGGGGGGAGTCGTCGAGGTGCTCGCGCACGGGGTCCCCGCCGGGCTCGGCTCCCATGTGCAGTGGGACCGGCGGATCGACGCCGCTCTGGCGGAGGCGATGATGAGCATCCCGGCGATCAAGGGCGTGGAGATCGGGCCCGCCTTCGCGCTCGCCGCGCGCCCGGGCTCCGAGGCTCACGACGCGATCCTCTGGTCACCCGGCCGATCAGGGGGGTCCGGGGGGTCCGGGGGGCAGAGGGGGCCCGGAGGAGCGTTGTGGGATGTGGAGCAAGGCCCCGAGCCCCCCGGTCGATCAGGCCGCGGCTACGAGCGCCCGACGGCTCGGAGCGGGGGGACCGAGGGAGGGATCACCACCGGCGCGGTGCTCCGCGTGAGGGCCGCGATGAAGCCGCTGTCGTCGCTCGCGCGCCCGCTTGCGACGGTGGACGTGGCGACGAAGGAGGCGGCGGAGGCCATCACGCAGCGCTCCGACGTCTGCGCGGTCCCGGCGGCCGCGGTTGTGGGCGAGGCGATGGTTGCGTTCGTGCTGGCCGGCGCGCTGCTCGAGAAGTTCGGCGGCGACTCGCTCGCGGAGACGCGCCGGAACCTCGACGCCTCGCGGCCTTCCCTGTGATGGCGCCGCGCAACGTGGTTCTGATCGGGTTCATGGGCGCCGGCAAGACCGAGGTCGGGCGCGCGCTCGCCGGCCTGCTCGGGTTCGAGGCCTTTGACACCGACGAGATGGTGGCGGCCGAGGCCGGCCGGGCTGTTCCCGAGGTCTTCGCGACCGAGGGCGAGTCGGGGTTCCGCGCGCGCGAGGCCGAGGCGGTCGCCCGCGCGAGCGCGGGGACCGGGCGGGTGATCGCCTGCGGCGGCGGCGCGGTGCTCCAGCTCCGGAACTATGCGGCGCTCCGCGAGGCCGGACCGATCGTGTACCTGCGGGCTTCCCCGGCAACGCTCCGCGCGCGGCTCGGGGAGGGGGAAGGAAGGCCGCTGCTCGAGGGAGGGCGCTCCTTCGACCGCCTGCTCGCCGCGCGCGCGCCGGCCTACGAGTCCGCCGCCGACCACGTGGTGGACACCGACGAGATGTCGCCCGAGGATGCCGCGCGCCGGATCGTGGAGATGCTCGGATGACGCCCCGCGAGGTGAGGGTCTCGCTCCCGGGCCGGGCCTACTCGGTCTGGGTGGGCGCGGACCTGCTCGGTCGCGCGCACGAGCTGATCCCGCTGCCGGAGGGGGCGGAGATCGCGGCGGTCGTGGCCGACGCGAACGCCGCCGCGCTGCACGCCGAGCGGCTGGAGAGCGGCCTCGCGGCCTGGGGGGTCCGGGTCGAGCGGTTCGTGCTCCCGCCCGGGGAGGGTTCGAAGACCCTGGCCACGATCGAGGCGCTGCTGCGGTGGCTCGCGGCGACCGGAGCGCACCGGGGCGACCTCGTCGTCGCGCTCGGTGGGGGGGTGGCGGGAGACATCGCCGGGCTCGCCGCGGCCCTGTACGCGCGCGGGGTGGCTCTGGCGCAGGTTCCGACCACCGTCGTCGGGCAGGTGGACGCCGCGATCGGTGGCAAGTGCGGCGTGAACCTTCCCGAAGGCAAGAACCTCGCCGGCGCGTTCCATCAGCCGGTCGCCGTCCTCGCCGACACCTCAACGCTCGCGACGCTGCCCGATGCGGACTTCGCCGCCGGGCTCGCGGAGGTGGTCAAGCACGGGCTGATCGACGACGGCGGGATCCTGGGGATGCTGGAAGAAGGCGCCGTGGCCATCCGGTCGCGCGACCGGGAGGTCCTCGGGGATCTGATCGCGCGGGCCGCGGCGGTGAAGGCGCGCGTCGTTGAGGCCGACGAGACCGAGCGGGGGGCGCGGGCCTTTCTCAACTACGGACACACGCTCGCCCACGCGCTGGAGACCCTCGGCGGCTACCGGACCTGGCGCCACGGGGAGGCGGTTGCCGTCGGGATGATGTTCGCGGCCTATCTGGCCCCCGCGCTCGGGCTCGCCGACCGGGTCGCCGCGCACGCGCGCGCCTTGGAGGCGCTCGACCTGCCGACCGGTGGGGCGTCGGCACCCTACGAGGAGATCTACGCGCTCTGGATGCGGGACAAGAAGTACCGGCGAGGCATGCGGTTCGTGGTCCTCGAGGATCTCGGCCGCCCGCGCCTCGCCTCCGGCATCGCCGACGCGCATCTCCGCGCCGCCTACGAGGCCGTTCGGTGACCCTCCCTCTGGTGCTCGTGCTGAACGGTCCGAACCTCGACCGCCTCGGGACGAGGCAACCCGAGGTGTACGGCAGGACGACGCTCGGCGAGCTCGAGGCTCTGCTCGCCGGGCGAGGGGCCGGCCTCGGGCTCGCCGTCGAGTGCGTCCAGTCGAAAGATGCCGACGGGCTGATCCGTGCGCTTGCCGAGCGGCGCCCCGCCGCGGTCGTGATCAATCCGGCGTCACTCACTCACCACAGCTTCCCGCTCAGGGACGCGCTCGCGGCCTGCGGCGCGCCGGTGTGGGAGGTGCATCTGTCGAACATCCACGCGCGCGAGCCGTTCCGCCGCCGGTCGCTCGTGTCGCCCATCGCCAGGGGAGTGGTGTGCGGCTTCGGCCCGGCGGGGTACATCGCCGCCCTCGAGGCCGCCGCGGCGTGGCTCGCCGCCGTGGCGAAGGAGGGAGACGGGTGAAGCGACGACGCGACCTGGTGCGGGAGAGACTCGGGGATCTCGGGGTGGACGCGCTGCTCGTCACCGACCCGCTGAACGTCCGCTACCTGACCGGGTTCACCGGATCCAGCGCGCAGCTCGTCGTCGCCGGCGAGGACGTGTTCCTCACCGATCCGCGCTACGAGGAGCAATCCTTGCGGGAGGTGTCCGGGTGCCGGTTCCAGATCTACCAGGGAGAACGGATGGTCGCCGCCGTCGCCGCGGCCATCGGCTCCCTCGGCGCGACGCGGATCGGCGTGGAGGCCGAGAACCTCACGCTCGCCGGGAGCCACAGGCTGGCGAAGGCTCTTGGGACCGCGCCGCTCCTGACGGAGACCACCGGTGTCGTGGAGGATCTGCGGCTGCGGAAGGACGAGGCGGAGATCGAGCTGCTCCGGCGAGCGTGCGCGGTGGGGGATGCGGCCCTCGAGAGCCTGCTCGCGGAGCTTCGCGAGGGCATGACCGAGCGCGAAGTCGCCATGGCGCTGGACGACGCGGTGCGGTCGCGCGGCTCGGAGGCCCCGTCCTTCGAGACGATCGCCGCCTTCGGCGAGTCCGCCTCGGAGCCGCACCACCGGCCCACAGATCGAGGCCTGCGGCGCGGCGACATGGTGGAGCTCGATTTCGGCGCCGTCGTCGGCGGGTACCACTCGGACATGACGCGCACCATCGCTTTCGGCGATCCGTCCGAGGAGATGGCGCGGGTGTACGCGCTCGTGCGCGCGGGTCAGTCCGCGGGCATCGAGGCCGTGGCCGCCGGCGTGACGGCCGGCGCCGTCGACGCGGCCACGCGCGCGCCGATCGTCGCCGGCGGTTTCGACTACGGCCACGGGACGGGACACGGCGTCGGCCTCGACGTCCACGAACCGCCGGCGCTGCGCCGCGACGCCGCTGATATACTCGCGCCCGGTACGGCGGTGACGGTGGAGCCCGGCATCTATCTGCCGGGGACCGGAGGGGTCAGGATCGAGGACCTGGTCGTGGTCCGCGACGCCGGGTGTGAGGTCCTGACGACGTTCCCGAAAGAACTCATCAAGGTGTGAGGCGCGATGGTATCCACGAACGACTTGAAGACCGGCATGGTGCTCGAGCTGGACGGGCACCTCTGGACGGTTCTGTTCTTCCAGCACCACAAGCCGGGGAAAGGGCAGGCGGTCGTGCGCACCAAGCTCCGGAACGTCCGGACCGGCGCGGTGCTCGAGCGCACGTTTCGCGCCGACGAGAAGGTGGACCAAGCCATTCTCGACAAGCGGGAGATGAGCTACTCCTACCACGACGGCACCCACTACATCTTCATGGACAGCGTGACTTACGACCAGCTCACCGTCGAGGAGGAGGAGCTGGGCGACGCCGCGCGGTGGCTGAAGGAGAACCAGAGCGTCTACCTGGCGCTGTTCGACGGGCGTCCGGTGTCGGTCGAGCTTCCGGCGTCTGTGGACCTGCGGATCGAGCACACCGACCCCGGCGTGAAGGGCGACCGGGTCTCGGGGGCGACGAAGCTCGCGCGCCTGGAGACCGGCGTCGAGCTCCAGGTGCCGCTTTTCGTCGAGACCGGCGACACGGTTCGGGTTGACACCCGGACCGGCGCGTACCTGACGCGCGTGCAGTAGCGGGCGGAGGGGCGGGGTGAACCCCCGAACGAAGGCCCGCCGGCGCGCCCTCGAGGTGCTGCACCAGGCCGATGTGGCGGAGTGCGCAATCGATGAAGCGCTCGCGACGGCCGGCGCCGTCCCCGAATTCGCGCGTGAGATCCTCCGGGGGATCGGCGACAACCGCGCGGAGATCGACGCGACGATCCGGCGTTTCGCCGAGCGGTGGGAACTCGAGCGGATGCCGGTGGTGGACCGCAATCTGCTCCGGATCGGGATCTACGAGATCCTGTACCGAGCCGACGTGCCGATCGGCGCGACGATCAACGACGTCGTGGATCTCGCCAAGCTCCTATCGACTCCCGACTCGGGGCGGTTCGTGAACGGCATGCTCGGGCGCATCGCCCGCGAGCACGAGCGCGCCTGAGGGCGCCCGCTACAATGACCCCGTGTCCGCCGACCTCGAACGCTCGCCCCGGGACGTGACGGCCCTCCTCCGGGCGGCCCTGCCGCGTCTGACCGAGGTGTGCCGCGCCTTCGGCGTGCGCACGCTCGTGATCTTCGGGTCGGTGGCGAAAGGCGAGGCTCGGCCGGCGAGCGACGTGGATCTCGCGGTCGATTTCGGGAAGGCCGTTGCCCCCGGGACCGAGCTGGACTTCCTGGGGTCGGTCGTCGATGCCGTCGGGACCGACCGGCTGGACGTGGTAAACGTGTGCACGGCACCCCCGCTCGCCCTGCGCGAGGTGGCTCTCCATGGGACCGCGATCTTCGAGCGCGAGCCGGGGACGTTCGCGAGGCTACAGATGGCTGCTCTCGGGCGGTATATGGACACGGCGCGGTTCCGCCGGCTCCGGAGCGAACTCCTGAGGGGCTCGGTCGGATGACCGTGCCGCCGGACCGGCCTCTCGTCGAGGCGCGGCTCGACTCCATCCGGGAGGCCCTCGGCGCGCTCGAGGCGCTCCGGTCGATCACTCTTGAGGAGTACCGGGCGGACGTCGTGCGCCGGAGTTCCGTCGAGCGGCTGATCTGTCGTCTGGTGGAGACCGCCGGCCAGATCAACGCGCACCTATCCGCGCGGTTGCTCGGCTCGGCGCCCGCGGACTACCACGACTCGTTCCTGAGGGCCGCGGAGACGGGCGCCCTGGACGGCTCCTTCGCCGCCGAGATCGCGCGCTCGGCGGGGCTCCGGAACCGCATCGTCCACGAGTACGAGAAGGTGGACCACGCGGTGGCGCACGCCGCGATCCCGCTCGCTCTCGAGCAGTTCCGTCGCTACCTGAGTGAGATCCTGGACTTCCTCGGCGGCGCGGGACGCGCGCCATCGTGAGCACGTGGTGGCCTCGGGGACGCGGGCGGCGACGGTAGGAATCGGCCACGACGACCAAGGGAGAGGAGGAGCAATGCCGTCCTATGCCACTCTTGCCACCTCGATGGGGGACATCAAGGTGCGCCTCATGCCCGAGCACGCGCCCAAGACGGTCGAGAATTTCGTCGGCCTGGCGGCGGGCACGCGCGCCTGGCGTGACCCCAAGACCCGAGCCGAGCGCAACGACCCGCTGTACGACGGCACCATCTTCCACCGCGTGATCGCGGGCTTCATGATCCAGGGCGGGGACCCGCTCGGCACCGGGACCGGTGGCCCCGGCTACGTCTTCGAGGATGAGGTGGTGGGCGGCCCGTCGTTCGATCGGGCCGGCCATCTCGCGATGGCGAACGCGGGCCCGGGCACCAACGGGTCGCAGTTCTTCATCACCCAGGTGCCCACGCCGTGGCTGAACGGGAAGCATACGATCTTCGGCACGGTCGTCGAGGGGATCGACGTGCTGAACGCGATCGCCGGGGTGGCGGTCGGTGCCGGCGACCGGCCCAAGACTCCCGTCGTGCTCGAGCGCGTCACGATCGCCGAGGAGTAGCTCGCGACGGACGCGCCCGCATTCTTGACGGAGTCCACCGAACAGCCGTAGGACTTCCCCGACAAGAAAGGGCGCGGATGGGAGGCTACGTCTACGACCAAGCCTGGGAGCAGGAGCGCGAGCGCCTCGCCGGGATCGAGGCCGACTGGGATCCGGGGACGATCCGCCACCTGGAGGCCGTCGGGGTCGCAGAGGGCTGGCGGTGCCTCGAGATCGGCGCCGGCGCCGGGTCGATCGCGCGGTGGCTCGGGGAGCGGGTCGGGCCGACCGGGCGCGTGGTCGCGACCGACCTCGATATCCGCTTCGTCGAGGTGCTGGGCCTTTCGAACGTGGAGGCCCTGCGCCACGACATTGTGGCCGACGATCCGCCGGAGGGACCTTTCGATCTGGCGCACGCGCGCATGCTCTTCGAGCACCTGCCCGAGCGGGCCGAGGCGCTCCGGCGGGCCGTCTCAACTCTCGCGCCCGGCGGCTGGCTCGTCGTGGAGGACCTCGATTGGTCCTCCACGGGTCCGGTCGTGCCCTCGGAGGCGTTCTCGCGCGCCGTCGGCGCGGTGCTCGGGCTGATGGAGAAGGCGGGCTACGACCCCTTCTACGGCAGGCGGTTGCTCGGGGAGCTGGAGGCCGCGGGACTCGTCGAGGTCGAGGGCGAGGGGCGATCGCGGATCCTCGACGCGCGGTCGCCGGGGGTGTCGTTCTACCGGCTGTCTCTCGAGGCCGTGCGGGAGCCTCTGGTGTCCTCCGGGGCGCTCGCGGAGTCGGACGTGGAGGCGGCGCTCGCGCTCTTCGGCGTCCCCGGTTTCCGGGTCATGACGCCGACGCTCGTCGCGGCCTGGGGGCGCCGGGCCGAGGCCTAGTCCTCCTCCTCGTCCTCGCGCTCGTGGCAGCGCGCGCAGAAGCTCGTCGAGTGGCATCGCGCGCAGACGCTCCGGTTCCCTTCGGCGACGTCTTGGTGCCGCGACCGCCAGTCGCGAGGGTGCGGCATCGCGATGCCGTGGCAGGACGTGCACCCCGCCGACGCGTGGCAGCGGGCGCAGAGCGCCGGGGCGGCGGCGGCGCGAGCGGCATGGATCCGTTGCCATCCTGCCGGGTGGGGCATGCTCAGCCCGTGGCAAGAGGTGCAGTCGCGGGCGGGGCTTCGGTGGCACAGGCGGCAGGCGGCGCCGCGCGCGATTGCGCTCGCGCCGTGGGTGAGCCTCCATCCGGCCGGGTGGGGCATCCGGACCCGGTGGCAGGCGTCGCAGCGCTGGGGAGGGTGGCAGATCGCACAGCTGCGGGCTGCCCTCGTGCCGTGTAGGGCGAGCCAGGCCGGTCCCTCATGGCCCGCGGGCATGAGGGAGTCGGCCGGAGAGGGGACGCTGCTCGCGGAGGGGGAAGTGGGCCGGGCGCTCGGGCGGGCGACCGGGCCCCGGCGGCCTGTGCGGGGTCCCGGGACCCTGGTGCCCGCGAGATATGTGCCGGCGACCGCGAGGACGAGGAGCACGACCGCGATCGGGGACCGGGGTCCCCTTCCACCGCCCGCGCCGCTCGTGACCGCCCCCTTGCGCTCTCCCTGTGCCCTCTCATAGGGAGATCGTCGGGTGCCCGCCCGAATGCACGGCCGGCCCGAATGCGCGGCCGCGGGCGGCTGGACCGGGCCCGCCACAGTGGTATCGCCCGCGGGTTGCCGAGACCGGGTGGATCGCCCGGTGTCTATCGAGTGGTCAGGGTGCGATCGATCAGTAGACGACGTGGCCACGGCGGCCGGAGCAGTTCCGCCCGTCGGACGCCTTGTGCGGCCGGAGCGTCGTGTCTCTCGTCTTCCGCTGGAACCGCTTGCCGCACATGGGGCACTCGATTGCGTGCTCGGGGGCGGAGAGCATGGATGCGCCGCCGCGGGCAACCCGGCGTGTAGGCGGCGCCGCGAGAGGGGCCGAAAACTCGATCGCCCACTGTGGCCGAAACGGGGTCGTCGTCGCGCGGGCGGATGCGATCTCCCCAATGTTGTAGGAACGGCGGCCGCTGCCATCGGCGCGCATCGCGTGGAGCAAGACGTCGCCGCTGCGAGCGCGCCGGAGCGAATAGGGCTCGATGAGGCGCGTTCGTCCGTGGTAGCCGAGTTCCACGATGAGGTGGTTCGTCGCGGCGAAACGGATCACTTCGAGGGGAGCGCCTTGCCATGTAGCGATAGTCGGCGGAGGCCACCACGCTTCGTCTTCGTCCGCCCCGACGGGGTACGCCTCCGGCTCCTCGAGGGTCAGAGTCCCGTCGAGCCATCCGAAGAGCTGGGGCAACTCTTCGAGGAAAGTGTCGAAGGGAGGCAGCGCCGGGATCTGGTGACCGAGCATGTTGTGCCAATCGCCGCGGAGCTCCGCCATGCGCTCGGGAGCGGAGATGACGTCGAAGGTCGGAAGGGGGATTCCTTTCGCTTCGCACTTTTCGACGAGCACCGCCCGTATCGCGTCGGGATACAAACGAAGGTCGGGACGGCGGAAGAGATTGATGATGTCGTAGAGGTCGCGCGGTCGCCCGCGTTGACCCATGGCTCGGATCTTCTCGGCGAAGACCTCCTCGAAGGAGTAGCAGCGGACCGAGCGATTCTCTGGCAGGGCGTCCGGATACGGGTGCGCTATCTCGCGGAGCACCGGTGGCCGCACGACTCTCTCGTCGGAGCTGAGGTCGATCTTGATGCCGGCCACGTCGGGAGTCTGTCTCGGTCCCTGGTAGTAGACTTGGCCCGCGACCGAGGTCGCCGACGGCCGCAGGCGGAATCGCGGCTGGCGCCCGCTGAAGTTGATGCCGGAGTCGCGCGCGACGGTGGAAAGGACTTCGCTGACGAGCGGAAGGACGTCGTCGGGCTGGAACGGCCCGCCGGGGACTACGGTGAAGTCGAGGTCTTCCGAGAAGCGGTACGTCTCGATGTAGCACTTCCTGAGACAGGTGCCGCCCTTGAACACCCACTGAGCCCCGAGTCGAGGGTGCGCGCCGATCCCGGACAACACCCATCCGAGGACGTGGTCTTTCTCGACGACCTCTTCGGTGAGTCCCCACTCGCGGACTCGTTCGACGATGTCGGCGCGCCGGATCACGACCACGTCTCCACGTCGGAGAGATCGACGTTCACGCGCAAGCCCCATCGTTTGACGATGCGACCCTTGCCTTCGACGCCGGGGTCGAAAACGGAGAGGCCGGCGCTGCGACGTTTTCTGCATTCGGCGAGAAGATCGGGGGCGAGAACCTTCAGCGATTCCAGGAGATATCCGAGACGCTTGAACACCGCGCGGTTCCCGACACGGTCACCGTATTCGACCAGAAGAGCGTCGTTTCGATGCTCTTCGCTGCCGAAGTATTCGGCGACCGCTGTGGCGACGTGGCGCATGCCGCCCCCGACGGACGGGTCGTCGAGCGCGTCGATGATCGTGCGCGACGCATCGGACACGGCGACCCGCGTTTGGTGCCGCCACACCGCAACCGTGCCGAAGAGCTTGTCGGGCCTCACGACCTTGAGTCTCACCGACGCGGCTTGCAGCGCTTGCGTCCGATGCCTGAGCCGTCGCGTGGTGAAGACCAACAGGGTCCGGAACAGTTGCTCGGTGAGGCCCCAATGTTCGAGCGCGCTCCAACCGCCGATGTAGCATGGCGCGAAGGCGACCGTCGCCGCGAGCCACGGGTCCTCGCTCCATTGGCCGGGCACGTTGGCATCCAGCGGGACGGGGGTGTAGAGGCCGCGACGAACTCGGGCCAGCCACCCCCGCCGGGCGAGGTAGGCGAGGAGGCGTCGCGTGTGTGGTTCGTCCAGGCCGAGGAGTCCGGCGGCGTCGCTCACGGCGAACGGCCCGCCGGCCCGGTGCAGCGCTTCGAGAGCGCGGCGGTGGCCGGCGCGGATGCCGCCCGCATCGGTTGCCTCTGAGCGCCGAATGGTGGACATCATTTACCTTGCTACGCTCTGAGTATACCCATATGGCGCAGGCGCGCAAGCGAAGCGTTCCAACTCCCGCAGTTGATCCCGGAGGGGAAGGCGCGATTTCACCTTGACTCCGGCCCCTCCGAGGTAGCCCGCAAGCTCCTCCCGGTGCTCCGGCCTCATCCGGTAGCGTCCATGACGGATCCGGGCACATGGGTCACCTCCCACTCCTATGGTCAAGGTGAACCTCCGTGCCCTTCTCCTCTTCGTCCGGGATCTTCGAACTGCGGTCCGGGGACCGGATCCACGGCAAGTCGCCGGCTGGACCGGGCCCGCCACGGTGGTATGATCCACGTGGCCCTTTAAAGGCGGGTCCGGTGAGGCCCGGAAGGGAGTTGATGGTGAACGGGGTTCCTGCCTGCACGCGCGATGCGCGGCAGGCTTTCTTTTTGTCGGCTCCGGGGGGGAGGCCCTCCCTCTGAGCATCCGCGCGAAGGCGACGGTCATGGACGCCCGCGACGTCGAGCGCGCGCTCGTGCGCATCGCCCACGAGATCATCGAGCGCAATCGGGGCGCGGCCGACCTCGTGCTCATCGGGCTGCTTCGGCGCGGAGTGGAGCTGGCCGAACGCCTCGCCTTCCGCATCCGCGAGATCGAGGGGGTCGCCGTCCCGACCGGCTCCCTCGACATCGGGCTCTTCCGCGACGACATCGGCATGCGCGATCCTGCGCCGCTCGCGCCGACGAAGGCCCCCGACGTCGACGGCAAGGTTGTCGTGATTGTGGACGACGTCCTGTACACGGGACGCTCCGCGCGCGCGGCGCTCGACGCGCTCGGGGAAGTCGGCCGCCCGCGCGCCGTGCAGCTCGCGGTGCTCGTCGACCGCGGCCATCGTGAGCTGCCCATCCGAGCCGACTACGTGGGCAAGAACATCCCGACCGCGCGTCACGAGGACGTCCAGGTCCGAATCCGGGAAATCGACGGCGAGGACGGGGTCGTGCTCGGGGAGGTCTCGGACGAAGCGGGCGCGTCGTGATTCGCCATCTGCTGTCGATCCGTGACCTCGATCCCGACGGGATCGAGCGGATCCTCGCCACGGCTGCGACGTTCCAGGAGGACGGCCCGCGCGGCGGCCGGAAATACCCCACTCTGCGCGGGACCACCATCGTGAACCTCTTCTACGAGGCCTCGACCCGCACGCGGATGTCCTTCGAGCTGGCGGCAAAGCGCCTGTCCGCCGACGTCGTGAACTTCAGCGTCGCCGGCTCCTCCGTGGAGAAGGGCGAGTCCCTGAAGGACACCGCCCGTACGATCGAGGCGATGGGGATCGACGCGATCGTGGTTCGCCACGGGGCCTCGGGGGCGCCGCACCGGCTGGCCGGTTGGGTCTCGGCCCGGGTGATCAACGCCGGCGACGGGATGCACGAGCACCCGACCCAAGCGCTCCTCGATCTCTACACGATCCGCCAGCACGTCCCGAGCTTCGCCGGGATGCGGGTGGCGATCGTCGGCGACGTCGTTCACTCGCGCGTGGCCCGCTCGGACGTCTGGGCGCTCCAGATGATGGGCGCCGACGTGACGCTGGTCGGCCCGCAGACGCTCATGCCCCCGCGCGTGGAGGCCTGGGGCGCGGAGGTTTCCTGCGACCTCGATGCTGTTCTCCCGAAGGCGGACGTGGTCTACGTCCTGCGGATGCAGCTCGAGCGGATGAGGGCCGGCTACGTGCCCAGCCTGCGGGAGTACGCGCGCCTGTGGGGACTCGACTCCCGCCGCGCCGCGGCGCTCAAGGACGACGCGCTCATCATGCACCCGGGGCCGATGAACCGCGGCGTCGAGATCGCCGCGGACGTCGCGGAGGCCTCGCGCGCGCTTATCACCGACCAGGTCTCGAACGGCGTCGCCGTGCGCATGGCGCTCCTATATCTGATGCTGGGGGGTCCCGCCGATGGCTAGGGGATGTCTCCTCGCGGGAGCGCGCCTCGTGGACCCGGCGGCGGGGCGCGACGGCGCCTTCGACGTGCGGATCGCCGGCGACCGCGTCGCCGAGGTCGCGCCGAGCCTGGATCCCGCCGGAGCCGGGGTCGTCGACTGCCGGGGGCTGGTGCTCGCGCCCGGTTTCGTGGACCTGCACACGCACTTGCGCGAGCCGGGACGCGAAGACGAGGAGACCGTCGAGTCCGGGTCCCGCGCCGCGGCGCTCGGCGGCTACACCGCCGTGTGCGCGATGGCGAACTCGGAGCCGGTCGCCGATTCCGGCGCGGTGGTCGAGCAGGTCTGGACCCTGGGTCGAGCCGCCGGTTTGGTGGACGTCTTCCCGGTCGGGGCGATCACGGTGGGGCTGGCGGGCCGCGCACTCGCCGAACTCGGCGAGATGGCGGGAAGCGCCGCGCGCGTGGGCTTCTTCTCCGACGACGGACGCTGCTTGCAGGATTCGGGATTGATGCGGCGGGCGCTGGAATACGCGCGCGTGTTCGACGCGATCGTCGCGAACCACGCCGAGGACTCGGCGCTCGCCGAGGGCTGGCAGATGAACGAGGGCGAGGTCTCCTCGGTGCTCGGGCTCGCGGGCCTGCCGGCCGAAGCCGAGGAGGTAATCGTCGCGCGGGACCTCGCTCTCGCGCGGCTCACGGGCGCGCGCCTCCACGTGCCGCACGTCTCGACGGCCGGGACGGTCGAGTTGATCCGGGTCGCCAAGCGCCGCGGCGTGCGGGTGACGGCGGAGGCGACTCCCCACCACCTCACGCTCACCGAGGAGGCTGCGCGCGGATACGACCCGGTGTTCAAGGTCGCGCCCCCCTTGCGCGCGCGGGAGGACGTCGAGGCGCTGCGGGCCGGACTCGCCGATGGGACGATCGACTGCGTCGCGACCGACCACGCGCCGCACGCGCCCGAGGAGAAGGACCGTGAGTGGGATGCGGCTCCGTGCGGCATGCTCGGCCTGGAGACGGCTCTGGCGGTGCTTCTGACCGAACTCGTGCCGGGGCATCTGGCCCTGGCGCGGCTGGTCGAGGCGATGAGCGCCGCGCCGGCGCGCGCGCGGGCACTCGCCGATCACGGAGGCCCGGTGGCGGCGGGACGGCCGGCGAACCTCGTGGTATTCGACCCGGAAGCGCTCTGGACGGTGGATGCGGCCGGCCTCGCTTCCCGGTCGCGGAACACCCCGTTCGGGGGGCGGGAGCTGCGTGGGAAGGTCGTGCACACGATCCACGACGGAAGGTTCACAGTTCGAGACGGGAGGGTGGCAGATGGGAAAGGGTGACCGGCCGAAGGTGCGAACGAGGAACGATCGCGAGCGGAAGAAGCGGGCCCGCGGCAAGCGCAAGGCCGAGGCGAAGGGCCAGGCGAGGAAGGCATCGCGTTGACGCGCGCTCTCCTCGTGCTCGAGGACGGCTCGGAGTTTGCGGGCCGCTCCTTCGGCGCGCGCGGGGAGAGCCTCGGAGAGGTCGTGTTCAACACCTCGATGTCGGGGTACCAGGAGGTGCTGACCGACCCGTCCTACCACGGGCAGATCGTGGCCATGACCTACCCGCACATCGGCAACTACGGGGTGAACGGCGAGGACGTGGAGTCCGGCCGGGTGCGCGTGGCGGGCTTCGCGGTGCGGGAGGCGGTCCGCGAGCACTCGAACCACCGCGCGCGGGGGAGCCTTCCCGACTACCTGGAGGAGGCCGGGGTGGTCGGGATCGAGGGGATCGACACTCGGCGGCTGACCCGCCATATCCGCAGCCGGGGGGCGATGCGGGGCGTGGTCTCGACCGGGGACCTCGATCCCGGGTCCCTGCGCGAGAAGGCGCTCGCGTCCCCGCCGATGGCCGGGCAGAACCTCGCGGAGTGCGTGACGACGCCGGAGCCCTACCGGGCCTCGGATGCGGTGGGGGTGGAGCCGGTGCCGCGCGCGGGACGCATCTTCCGGGTGGCCGCCTACGACTACGGGATCAAGCTCAACATCCTCCGGCTCCTCGCCGCCGCAGGATGCGAGGTGACGGTGTTGCCGGCGTCCCATCCGGCCGGCGAGATCCTCGCCGGAGGCTACGACGGCGCCTTCCTGTCCAACGGCCCCGGCGACCCGGCCGCCGTCTCGGCGGGGATCCAGAACGCGGGCGCGCTCATCGGGCGGATTCCGGTGTTCGGCATCTGCCTCGGGCACCAGATCCTCGGGCTCGCTCTCGGGGCGCGCACGTACAAGCTCGTGTTCGGGCACCGGGGGATCAACCAGCCCGTCCGAAGGCTCGAGGACGGAAGGATCGAGATAACGAGCCACAACCACGGCTTCGCCGTGGACCCGGAGTCGTTCGCGCGCGGCGGGGCGCCCGAGCACGGCGAGGTCCGCGTCTCACACCTGAACCTGAACGATGGGACATGCGAGGGGCTGCGGTGCATGGATGTCCCGGCGTTTGGGGTGCAGTATCACCCGGAGGGAGCGCCGGGCCCTCGGGACGCGCGCTACCTCTTCGACGAGTTCGCGCAGCTCATGGAGGCTCGCTCGTGAGCGCGGGCGAGGGGACGGGCTAGAGTGCCGCGCCGCACCGACATCGAGACCATCCTGATCGTCGGCTCGGGGCCGATCGTCATCGGGCAGGCGTGCGAGTTCGACTACTCGGGGACCCAGGCTTGCCGGGTCCTCCGGCAGGACGGTTTCCGAATCGTGCTGGTCAACTCCAACCCGGCCACCATCATGACCGATCCGGAGTTCGCCGACCGGACCTACCTGGAGCCGATCACCGCCGAGACCGTGGCCAAGATCATCGAGCGCGAGCGTCCGCAGGCCCTGCTCCCGACCCTCGGCGGCCAGACGGCGCTGAACGTCGCGGTCGAGCTGGCCGAGGCCGGCGCGCTGGAGATGTTCGGGGTCGAGATGATCGGCGCGCGCCTGGACGCCATCCGCCGGGCCGAGGATCGCCGGCTGTTCAAGGAGACGATGGAGGCGATCGGGCTCGACCTGCCCCGGAGCGGCTGGGCGTACGAGACCGGGGAGGCGCTCCGCATCGCCGCCGAGGTCGGCTACCCGGTGATCGTTCGTCCGTCGTTCATGCTCGGCGGGGCGGGGTCGGGGATCGCCGCGACAGAGGCCGAGCTGCGCTCCGTGGCGGCGGACGCGCTCGCGCGCTCGCGAATCGGCGAGATCCTGGTCGAGGAGAGCGTGCTCGGGTGGAAGGAATACGAGCTGGAGGTGATGCGCGACCTGGCCGACAACGCCGTGATCATCTGCTCGATCGAGAATCTCGATCCGATGGGGATCCATACCGGGGACTCGATCACGGTCGCGCCGGCCCAGACGCTCACCGACCGCGAGTACCAGGACATGCGCGATGCGGCTCTTCGCTGCATCCGCGCGATCGGCGTCGATACCGGGGGGTCGAACATCCAGTTCGCCGTCGATCCCCGCACCGGCCGGATGGTCATCATCGAGATGAACCCGAGGGTATCGCGCTCGAGCGCGCTCGCCTCGAAGGCGACCGGCTTCCCGATCGCCAAGATCGCGGCGAAGCTCGCCGCCGGCTACCGGCTCGACGAGATCGGAAACGACATCACGCGCGAGACCCTCGCCTCGTTCGAGCCGACCATAGACTACGTTGTGGTGAAGGCACCCCGGTTCGCCTTCGAGAAGTTCCCCGGCGCCGAGCCCGGTCTCGGGACCGCCATGAAGTCGGTCGGGGAGGCGATGGCGATCGGGCGCACGTTCAAGGAGGCCCTCCAGAAGGCGCTCCGCTCGCTCGAACAGGATCGCTGGGGGCTGAACGGCGACGGCCGCGGCCCGGTCGGCGCCCCCGGGGAGTTGCTCGCGTCGGCGTCGCGCCCGACCGCCGAGCGCATCTTCCTGGTGGAAGCGGCGCTGCGGGCCGGGTGCCCGGTAGAGGACGTGCACCGGGCGACGGGCATCGACCCCTGGTTCCTCACGCAGATCCGCGAGATATCCGGGATGCGGGAGCGGCTGGAGGCCGGGGCCGACGAGGAGACCCTGCGGGACGCGAAGCGCATGGGCTTCAGCGACCGCCAGGTGGGACACCTCACCGGGGTCTCCGAGGACGCGGCGCGCGCCCTGCGCGAGTCCCTGGGGATCCGGCCGGTGTTCAAGACCGTCGACACCTGCGCCGGGGAGTTCGAGGCCGAGACCCCCTACTACTGCTCGACCTACGAGGAGGAGACCGAGGCACGGCCGGGGGAGCGCCCCCGGATCGTGATTCTCGGGGCCGGGGATCGGGCAGGGGATCGAGTTCGACTACTGCTGCGTCCATGCGGTGATGGCGCTGCGGGAGGCGGGCTACGAGGCGATCATGGTGAACTGCAACCCCGAGACCGTGTCCACCGACTACGACGTCTCGGACCGTTTGTACTTCGAGCCGCTCACCCTCGAGGACGTGCTTGCGATCGTCGAGGCCGAGCGCCCGGAGGGCGTCATGGTGCAGCTCGGCGGTCAGACGCCGCTGAAGCTCGCGCGCGCGCTGGAGCAGGCCGGGGTCCCGATCCTCGGCACGCCCCCGGACGCGATCGACCGCGCGGAGGATCGCGGCCGGTTCGGCGAGCTGCTCGCCGAGCTGGGGCTCCCGCACGCGCCGTGGGGTATCGCGGCGTCGTTCGAGGAGGCCCGCGAGGTGGCCGCGCGCATCGGCTTCCCCGTGCTCGTGCGCCCGTCCTACGTGCTCGGCGGCCGGGCGATGGAGATCGTGTACGACGAGGAGATGCTGGCACGCTACATCGAGAGCGCCGCGCGGGTTTCCCCCGAGCACCCGATCCTCGTGGACCGGTTCCTGGAGGATGCGATCGAGGTCGACGTGGACGCCCTCTTCGACGGGAGCGAGCTGTACGTGGGCGGAGTGATGGAGCACATCGAGGAGGCCGGCATCCACTCCGGCGACTCCGCGTGCGTCTTGCCCCCTCACACGCTCTCGCGGCGCCAGATCACGGAGATCCGGGACGGGACCGAGGCGCTCGCGCGCGGCCTCGGGGTGCGGGGTCTCATCAACATCCAGTTCGCCGCCAAGGACGCCCATCTGTTCGTGCTCGAGGCAAACCCGCGCGCGTCCCGCACGGTGCCGTTCGTGTCGAAGGCTACGGGCGTGGCGCTCGCCAAGGCCGCCGCTCTGGTGATGGCCGGCGCCACGATCGCCGGGTTGCGCGCGTCCGGGATCCTTCCTGCGGAGGAGCCGGTCGGGGCCGGAACGCTTCGCCACGTCGCGGTCAAGGAGGCGGTGCTTCCCTTCGGGCGTTTCCCCGGCGCCGAGACGCTGCTCGGCCCGGAGATGAAGTCGACGGGCGAGGTGATGGGGATCGACCGCACCTTCGGGGCAGCGTTCGCCAAGGCCGAGGAGGCCGCAGACGCGCGCCTCCCGAGGAAGGGCCGGATCTTCGTGAGCGTGAACGATCGGGACAAGCGCGCGATCGTGCTGCCGGCCAAGCGGCTCGCCGGCCTCGGGTTCGAGCTTCTCGCGACCGAGGGCACCGCCGACATGCTCGGCCGCAACGGCATCTCGGCGCGCGTCGTACCGAAGGTCGGGGAGGGGAGTCCTCACGTCGGCGACCTGATCGCCGCCGGCGAGGTCGCGCTCGTGATGAACACCCCGTCCGGGAGCGGCACTCGGCGCGACGGCGAGTACATTCGCACGGCCGCGGTGCGCTACGGGGTCCCGTGCATCACGACGCTGTCCGGCGTCCAGGCGGCGGTCCAGGGGATCGAGGACCTGCTCGCCGCCGAGCCGAGCGTCCTGTCCCTGCAGGAGTACCAGGGGGGTCCGGGGGGCAGAGGGGCCCCCGACCGGCGCGGTGCCGGGTCGCCCAAGGCCCCGAGCCCCCCGGTCGATCAGGGGGGTCCGGGGGGCAGAGGGGCCCCCGACCGGCGCGGTGCCGGGTCGCCCAAGGCCCCGAGCCCCCCGGTCGATCAGGGGGGCCGGTGACGCCCGTCGTGCTCCCCGATGCCGTGCAGACGAGCGGTGAGGTGCTGTCGCGGCGCCGCGCCGGCGCGTACCACGCGCTCACGATGGTGGCCCCCGAGGTGGCCGAGCGCGCGCGCCCCGGCCAGTTCCTGATGATCGCTCCCGATCCCGGGTCCCGGTCGATCCTGCGGCGCCCGTTCTCGATCGCGGGGGCCCACGCGCGCGGTCCTCAGGCCGGGGCGATCGAGATCGTCTTCGACGCGATCGGCACCGGGACCGAGTGGCTTGCCGGGCGCCGGCCGCACGACCGTCTGAGCATCGTCGGCCCGCTCGGGCGCCCGTTCGCGGTTCTGGGGGAGCCGGGGGCTTGCATCCTCGTCGGGGGAGGGTACGGGGCCGCCCCGCTGCTCTTCCTCGCCGACGCTCTGCGGCTGGGCGGGTGCAGGATCGACATGGTCCTCGGTGCGGCCACGGAGGGGCGCCTGCTCGGGTCTCTTGAGGCGAAGCGCCTGTCGGAGACCGCGACGTTCACGACCGAGGACGGATCGCTTGGGCACCGCGGGCTGGTCACCGATGTCCTCGGTGCGGTGATCGACCGAGCCGCTCCTGACGTGGTGTACGCGTGCGGGCCAATGCGGATGCTCGAGGCGGTCGCGAAGGTCGCGTCGGGGGCGGGGGTCCCGTGTCAGGTGTCGGTGGAGGAGTTCATGGGATGCGGGGTCGGCGTCTGCTGGACGTGTGTCGTCCCGGTCCGCACCAGCCGGGGGATCGCGATGGTCCGCGCGTGCACGGAGGGACCGGTGCTGGACGGGGAGAAGGTGGTGTGGCGGTGAGCGACCCGGCGGTGACCCTCGCCGGCGTGCGCCTGCGAAACCCGATCGTCACCGCGTCGGGTTGCTTCGGGTCCGGTCCGGAGATGGCGCGGTTCCTGGATCTCGGGCGGATCGGGGCCGTGGTATGCAAGACGGTCACCTTGGAGCCGCGCGCAGGGATCATGCCGCCGCGCGGCGCGGAGACTCCGGCCGGGATGCTGAACGCGATCGGTCTCCAGAACGCCGGGGTGGAGCGGTTCCGCGCGCGAGATCTCCCGTGGCTCGCAGGTCGCGGGGTCCCGGCCATCGCGAGCGTTGGGGGGCACTCGGTGGGGGACTACGTGGCCTGCGCCGAGCGCCTGGACGGGGCGCGGGGGCTCGTCGCCATCGAGCTGAACCTCTCGTGCCCGAACCTCGAGGACCGGGGGTTCATGTTCGCTCTCTCGGCGGGCGGCACGGCGCAGGTGACCCAGGCGGTGAGACGTGTGGTGCGGGTCCCGCTTCTCTGCAAGCTCAGCCCCGACGTGACCGATCTGGTGGAGATCGCGGGCGCGGCCGTGCGCGGGGGGGCCGACGGGCTGTCGCTCATCAACACGACGCTCGGAATGGCGATCGACACGCGCACGCTGCGGCCGAAGCTCTCGACCGGGACCGGAGGGCTCTCCGGCCCTGCGATCCGGCCGATCGCGGTGCGCTGCGTCTGGCAGGTTCACCGGGCGTTCCCGGCCGTTCCGATCGTCGGGATCGGCGGCGTCGAGACCGCCGAGGATGCGCTGGAGATGATCGTCGCCGGGGCGACGGCGGTGGGGGTGGGCACGGCGAGCTTCTCCAACCCGCGCGCCGCGCAAGACGTCGCCGAGGGGCTGGAGCGGCTCCTCTCGGAGCGCGGGATCCCCGGGCCGGATGCCGTGCGAGGCCGGGTGGAGGTCCAGGGATGACCGCGACGCTCGTGGTCGCCCTCGACGTCCCGACGCTCCGGGACGCACGCGCGCTCGCCGCCTCGGTGGGGGACGCCTGCGGCGCCTTCAAGGTCGGCATGGAGCTCTGGTCCGCGGCCGGGCCGGACGGCGTGCGGGCGCTGGAGGCGCCGGTGTTCCTCGACCTCAAGCTGCACGACATCCCGACGACCGTGTCCCGCGCCGCGGCCGCGCTCGCGCCGCTCGGGGCGGCGTACCTCACGGTGCACGCGCTCGGCGGACGCGCGATGCTCGAGGCGGCGAACGAGGGCAGAGGGGACCAGCGGACCCTCGTGGTGACCGTCCTCACCCACCACGACGACCGGTCGCTGCGGGAGATCGGCCTTCCGCCGGCGCGCGAGGCGGTCCCGATGCTCGCCCGCCTCGCGCTGGATGCCGGGTGCGACGGAGTCGTGTGCGCGCCGGCCGATCTCGCGGTCGTCCGGACCGTCTGCCCACGGCCGTTCCTGGTCGCCACGCCGGGCGTCCGTCCCCTGGGAGCGGAAAGAGACGAGCAGGCGCGCACGCTCACTCCCCGCGAGGCGACGCGCGGAGGCGCCGACCTGCTCGTCGTCGGCCGGCCGATCAGCCGCGCGCCGGACCCCCGCGCCGCGGCTCTTGCGATCCTGGAGGAGATGAGATGAACCCGAACGAGGTCGAGGAGCTCTTCATCCGCCACGGTGTGCTGCGCCGGGGTCACTTCGCCCTGTCGAGCGGCCGCCACTCGGACGTCTATCTCCAGTGTGCCGCCGTGCTCCAGCACCCCCGGATCGCGCTGTCGCTCGGGGAAGCTCTCGCCGTCCGGTTCCGAGACCACGTGGACGCCGTGGTCTCCCCGGCGCTCGGGGGCATTCTGATCGGCAACGCGGTGGCCTACGAGCTGTCGGTACGGTTCGCCTTCGCCGAGAGGGTGGAGGGTCGCCTCGAGCTGCGGCGCGGCCAGGAGATCCGGCGCGGCGAGCGAGTGGTCGTGGTCGAGGACGTCGTCACGACCGGAGGATCGGCGGCCGAGGTCTGCGCGCTCTGCGAGGCCGCCGGGGCCCACGTGCTCGGCGTAGGCGCGCTGGTCGACCGGTCCGAGGAGGCTCCCCCCTTCCGCCTGGAGGCCCTGCTGCGAGTCAAGGCGCGGGCCTGGGAGCCGGAGAGCTGCCCTCTGTGCGCGGCCGGTGAGCCCCGCGAGCGGCCCGGGAGCCGCCCGCCAGGTCGGTAGGAACCGGCTGAGCGCCTCCAGGAGTCGCTCGCCGTCGCCAACCCCTCTGACCTGCGAAAACGTTGAAGCGTCTTCCCCTGGGTGGTAGACTCCGCGCGTCCCGGAGGCCGGCTGAAGGAGGAGCGATATGCCGCTTCCTCAACTCTCAGAGGAGCAGCGGAAGCAAGCCTTGGCGAAGGCGGCTGAGGCGCGCCGCCGGCGCGCCGATGTCAAGCAGCAGCTCAAGACCGGCCAACTGAAGCTGAAGGAGATCCTCGACAGGGCGAGCGACGAGACGATCGGCAAGATGAAGATCGCCGCCGTGCTCGAAGCGCTCCCCGGAGTCGGCAAGGTGCGCGCGCGCAAGCTCATGGAGCGCCTGGACATCTCCTCGAGCCGCCGGGTCCGCGGGCTGGGTGGGAAGCAGCGCGGGGCGCTGTTGCAGGAGTTCGACGCTAAGTAGGTTCAGGCCATCAGTCACCTGTTCGTCGTCTCCGGCCCCTCGGGCGTCGGCAAGAGCACGCTCGTGAGGGCGGCGGTCGCCCGCCGTCCGGGCCTCGTTCTGTCGGTGTCGGCGACCACCCGGCCCCCGCGCCCGGGGGAGCGCGACGGATCGGACTACCGGTTCGTGGATCGCGCCGAGTTCGAGCGCGCGCGGGAGGCGGGGGAGTTCCTCGAGACCGCCGAGGTCCACGGAGAGCACTTGTACGGGACACCGCGAAGGCCGGTGGATGACGCGCTCGTGGACGGGCGCACGGTGATCCTGGAGATCGACGTTCAGGGGGCTCGCCAGGTCAAGAGGGCGCTTCGAGGGGCGGTGACCGTGTTCGTGCTTCCCCCCACCTGGGAGGTCTTGGAGGGCCGCCTCCAGGGACGCGGGACCGAGCCGGCCGAGGCGGTTACCCGGCGCATGCGGTCGGCCCTGAGAGAGCTCGCGGCGGAGGACGAGTTCGACGAGCGGCTGGTGAACGATGACCTCGACGAATCGGTGGAGGAGCTGTTGCGTATAATCGACGAGAGGAAAGGCGCGCCGGGAGCCGGCGCCGGGCACTAGGAGGAAGCACGCCGTGACCATGACGTCCCCGAGGATCGACGAGCTGCTCACCCAGGTGGACTCGAAATACACGCTCGTGATGATGGCGGCAAAACGGGCGCGCCAGATCAATTCCTACTACAGCCAGCTCGGCGAGGGGATCGGGGAGTTCGTTCCCCCGCTGGTGCCGTCGGAGCCCGGCCGCAAGCCTCTGTCGATCGCGCTGGAGGAGATCGCGGCCGCCAAGATCGCCTACGAGCGCACCCACGAAGGGATCAAGTGACCGAGCTTGCCCAGGCCGAGGGCGCCCTCCGGGGCGCCCGAGTGCTGCTTGGGGTCTCCGGAGGGATCGCCTGCTACAAGGCCGTCGAGGTCGCCAGGCTCCTTTCGAGGGCCGGCGCGCGGGTTCAAGTGGTGATGACCGAGGCGGCGACCCGGTTCGTGGGGACGGTGACCTTCGCGGCGCTCACCCACCGCCCGGTCTACACAGGCGTGTTCGAGGCGGAGGACCAGGTGCTGCACCTGCGGCTCGCCCGGGAGGCCGACCTCGTGCTGCTGGCGCCGGCGACGGCCAACCTGGTCGCCAAGATGGCGGCCGGCCTCGCCGACGATCTGCTGAGCGCCACGCTCCTCACGGCCCGTTGCCCGGTCGTCGCCGCGCCTGCCATGCACACCGAGATGTGGGAGCATCCGGCGACGCGCGCGAACGTGCGCCTGCTCAGGGAGCGCGGGATTGTCGTCGTCGAGCCGGCGGAGGGGGAGCTGGCCGGCGGCGACGAGGGGGTCGGCCGCCTCCCGGAGCCGCGCTGCATCGTCACGGCGGCGGCGGAGGCGCTGGCGCGCGACCACGACCTGCGTGGGGTGCCGATTGTCGTGACGGCCGGGGGCACTCGCGAGCCCATCGACGCCATCCGGTTCATCGGCAACCGGTCGAGCGGCAAGATGGGGTTCGCGGTCGCCGCGGAGGCGGCGCGTCGCGGGGCCCAGGTCACCCTGGTCACCGGGCCGACGTTCCTCGAGCCCCCACCCGGGGTCGATGTGGTTCGGGTCGAGACCGCCGAGGAGATGCGCCGCGAGGTGCTGGCGCGGTTCCCCCGTGCCGAGGTTGTCGTGAAGGCGGCCGCGGTGTCGGACTTCCGGGCCTCCGCGCCCGTCGCCGGGAAGATCAGGAAGGAGGACGCTCCGCCGGGGATCGCGCTCGAGCGCACTCCGGACATCCTGGCCGAGCTGGGCCGGACCAAGAGCGGGCAGGTCCTGGTCGGGTTCTCCGCCGAGACGACCGAGCACGTTCCGCGCGGGCGCAAGAAGCTCGCGGCGAAGAACCTCGACCTCGTCGTCGTTAATCATGTCGGCGCCCCCGATTCGGGGTTTGACTCCGACACGAACCGGGCGATCCTGATCACCGCGGATGGAGAGGAGGCCGAGCTGCCTCTGCTCACCAAGTCCTCCCTCGCCAGGGAGATCCTCGACAGGGTGGTCCGGATGGTGGAAGGACGCCGGGGACGGGCCGCTCGGGGCGGCTCCGGCTCCGCGCCCCCGAGCGGGGCCTGAGAAAGAGAGAGAAGCCGATGGCGCGACGCTGGGTCTACACCTCCGAGTCCGTGACGGAAGGGCATCCCGACAAGATGGCGGATCAGATCTCCGACGCCATCCTCGACGCGATCCTGCGAGACGATCCGTTCGGCCGCGTCGCCTGCGAGACCCTGATCACGACCGGCCTGGTCACGGTCGCCGGCGAGATCTCGACGGCGACCTACGTAGACATCCCCGCCATCGTGCGCCGCACCGTGACCGGCATCGGCTACGACCGCGCGAAGTACGGCTTCGACGGGGAAACGTGCGGCGTGGCGGTTGCGGTGCAGGAGCAGTCGCCGGACATCGCGATCGGCGTGGATCATGCGCTGGAGGAGCGCACCGGCGAGACCGAGACGCTCGATACCCAAGGCGCCGGAGACCAAGGGATGATGACCGGCTACGCGACCGACGAGACGCCGGTCCTGATGCCGGTGCCGATCTGGATCGCCCACAAGCTGTCGCACCGGCTGGCCGAGGTTCGCAAGGCCGGGATCGTTCCCTACCTGCGTCCCGACGGCAAGACCCAGGTGACCGTCGAGTACGAGGACTACCGGCCGGTCCGGGTCCACACCGTGGTGGTGTCCGCGCAGCACCAGCCGGACATCGACATCGAGACCCTGCTCGCGCCCGACGTGCGGGAGTCGGTCGTGGAGCCGATCCTGAACGACGTTGGGCTCGACCACGCCGGCTACAAGCTCCTGGTGAACCCGACCGGTCGCTTCGAGGTCGGCGGCCCCAAGGCCGACACGGGGCTCACCGGCCGGAAGATCATCGTGGACACCTATGGAGGCATGGCGCGCCACGGAGGCGGGGCCTTCAGCGGCAAGGACCCGACGAAGGTCGACCGCTCGGCCGCCTACGCGGCGCGCTGGGTCGCGAAGAACGTGGTTGCGGCCGGGCTCGCGGAGCGCTGCGAGCTGCAAGTTGCCTACGCGATCGGGGTGTCGCACCCGATCTCGATATTCCTCGAGACCTTCGGAACGGAGACCGCTCCCGTGGAGAAGATCGAGAAGGCGATCGGGGAGGTCTTCGATCTGCGGCCGGCGGCGATCATCAGGGACCTGGACCTCCGGCGGCCGATCTACCAGAAGACCGCCTCCTACGGGCACTTCGGGCGGGAGGACAAAGACTTCACGTGGGAGCGCGCGAACCGGGTCGCAGACCTTCGGGCCGCGCTGTGAGCGACGCCCGGGCCGCGGGACGACCTCACGAGACTGGCGACCGGTGCCGGCCGGGATCTCTGGGTACGCGTCGGTCGCGCTGATCGAGGGGGGGCTCACCCACCTCGATAGATCCTTCACCTACGCTGTTCCCGAGGGGATGCGCCTCGAGCCGGGCGCGGTGGTGAGGGTCCCGTTCCGGCGGAAGCGGCGTGTCGGCGTGGTGGTCGGCCTCCTCGCCGAGCCCGACGTCTCGAGCCCGTTGCCCGTGGCGTGCGCGCTCGGGCCGGGGATCGGGGCAGATCTGTTTGATCTGTGCGCCTGGACCGCCGAGCAGTACCTGTCGACGCTCGGGGAGGGGCTCGCCGCGGCCGTGCCCGACCGGGTGGCTGAAGAGGAGGGATCCGGCCCCGGGGCACCCCGTGAGCTGCCAGCCCATCCGCCGCTCGCGTGGGCGGCCGCGTACCGAGGGGGCTCGGCGCTCTCGCGCGCGGCAGAGACGGGCGGCGGGGCTTTTCTCTGGCGCCCGGCCGTGGGGGAAAGCCGTGGGGAGGCCGTGGCCTCGCTCGTGGCGGCGGCTCTGGCTCGTGGATCCGGCGCGATCGTGATGGTCCCGGAGGTGCGGGTCGCCGGCGCCACCGGCGCAGCGATCGAGGCGTTGCTCGGGGACCGGGTCGCGTGGCTCGGGAGTGACCGGCCTGCGCGCGCTCGCTACCGGGAGTGGCTCGCGCTGCGAAGCGGGGCAAAGACCGTGGCCGTGGGCGGGCGGTCCGCGGTGCTTGCCCCCGTCGCGCGCCTGGGCTTGGTGGTCATCGACGACGAGGGTCACGCGTCCTACAAGGAACGGAGAGCGCCCCGCATCCACGCGCGCACGGTCGCGGCCGAGCGCGCGCGCCGATGCGGGGCGACGCTCGTGCTCGTTGGTGCGCCGCCGTCGATCGAGGCCCGGACGGCGGCCGACCGGCGGGCCCTACAGCTCGTGGCTCCCGCGCGCGCCGACGAGATTCGCGCCCGACCGCCGGTTTCGGTGATCGACCCCGGCGAGGACCGGCTGGCTCCGAGCGGGCGGGTCCTTTCGCTCGCCCGCGACGCGCTCTCCGGCGGGCGGCGAGTGGTGCTGCTCGCGCACCGGGCCGGGGACGAGGGGCGGCGGATCGCGGCCCGAGCGACCAGGGTGCTCGGCGCACGGCGGCCGGCTGCTCTCGACGCGAAGTCGTCCCCGGAGGTCCTTCGGAGCGCCGTCGCGTCGTCGGACGTGATCGTGGCGACCCCGGTGCTCGCGAAGGATCTCGAGCTCGCCGGGGTGGGAATCGTTGCGATCGTGGGGGCGGACGCCGCCCTCGCGAGCCCGGACTTCCGCGCCGCGGAGGAGGCGTTCGCGACCTGGTGGCACGTTGGGCGATGGGTCACTCGCGCCGGGGGAGGACGCATCGCGATCGAGACCCGGGACCCCACGCATCCGGCTGTCCGGGCGCTCGCCCGGTGGGATCCGGATGTGCTCTGGAGGGCGGAAGCCGCGCGCCGGAGCGAGCTGGGGTATCCTCCATTCGGCGCGCTGGTGCGCATCGAACCTCCGCCGGCGGAGGCCGCGCGAATCGCGGCGGAGACCGCGGCGGCGCTCGAAGGGGTCCCGGGGGGCCGGCTGCTCGGTCCGCTCGACAGGGAGGGCCGGTCGGTGCTGCTCGCGAAGGCCCCGAGCCGGGCCGCGCTCGTGGGGGCGATGCGGCCGCTCGTTGCCGCTTGGAGGGAGGCCGGCGAGCGCGTGCGAGTCGACGTCGATCCGCGGGAGGTGCTTCCGTAGGCCGTGGCCGTTCTTGCGATCCGAACGCTCGGGGATCCCGTCCTCAGGACGCCGGCCGAGCCGGTGGCGTCCTTCGACGCCGACCTGCGCAGGCTCGTGTCGGGCATGTTCGAGACCATGGAGGCCGCTCCCGGCGTCGGCCTGGCGGCGCCGCAGGTCGGCGTCCCGCGGCGGCTCTTCGTGTTCGACTCGGGGGAGGAGCGGGGCGCCGTCGCGAACCCGGTGTTTGCGTGGCGGTCTGAGGATACCCAGGAAGGCGAGGAGGGATGCCTGTCGCTGCCCGGCCTCTACTTCCCGGTCGTGCGCGCGTCCTCCGTCCGGATCGAGGGGGTCGACGCGTACGGAGTGCCGGTCGCCCTCGAGGGCGGCGATCTCCTCGCGCGGATCTTCCAGCACGAGAGCGACCATCTGGACGGAGTCCTCTTCGTGGACCGGCTGGGGCCGGAGCACAGGCGCGAGGCGATGCGCCTGCTTCGCGATGTCGAGCTTGGACTCGCCGCTCCGCCGGCGGTGAGGGGCCGGGCGCTGTAGCCGTGCGGGTCGTCTTCTTCGGGACCCCCGACGTGGCGTCGGTGGCGCTTCGCGCGCTGCTCGAGCGACACGAGGTGGTCGCGGTCGTCACGCAACCCGACCGGCCGGCCGGCCGCGCGCGCGCGCCGCTCCCCGGACCGGTGAAGACCCTCGCGGCGCAAAGCGGGTTGCCGGTGCTGCAGCCGGGGTCGCCCCGCGACCCAGGATTCGCGGAGGCGCTCGCCGCGCACCGACCGGAGGCGCTCGCCATCGTCGCCTACGGCCACATCCTCCCGGTCGAGGTCCTGGAGGTCGCGCCGGCGGTGAACGTCCATTTCTCCTTGCTCCCGCGCTACCGGGGCGCCGCCCCCGTGCAGCGCGCGCTGATGGACGGGGTGACCGAGACCGGCGTGACGACCTTCCTGCTCGAGCCGACCGTGGACACCGGCCCGATCCTCATGCAGGAGCCGGTGCGCATCGACCCGGAGGAGACCGCGGGGGACCTGCTCGCGCGCCTCGCCCCGCTTGGGGCGAGGATGCTCGTCGAGAGCCTGGACGCCGTATCGTCGGGGGCCGGGACGGGGAGCTCTCAGGATCCGGCGCTCGCCTCTCCGGCTCCGAAGATCAAGCCCGAGGAAGCTCTGATCAACTGGTCGTGGCCGGCGGAGAGGATCGCAAACCTGGTCCGTGCTCTGAACCCCTCGCCGGTCGCCTGGACCATGTTCCGGGGGCGGCGGCTGAACCTCTGGCGCGCCCGGAGCCTGGAGGGGGCGGGCGAGGGGGCGGGCGATCCCGGCCGCGTGCTTGGCGGCGTCTCGAGCGGCTTCGCCGTCTCGGCCGGGTCCGGGGCGGTGTGGCCCCTGGAGTTGCAGCCGGAGGGCAAGCGGCGCATGTCGGTGGAGGAGTTCGTCCGGGGCTATCGCCCGGCACCCACCGATCGCTTGGGCCCCGGCGAGCCGTCGGGCACGTAGAATGGCCGCGATGCGCCGCGCGGGCAAGCTGGCACCCTCGGTGCTCGGGGCCGATTTCGGACGGCTCGCGGAGAGGGTGCGCCAGGTCGAGAGCGAGGCCGCTCTCTTCCACGTGGACGTGATGGACGGCCACTTCGTGCCGCCGATCACGATCGGGCCCGTGGTGGTGCGGGCTCTCCGCGCGGCTACCTCCCGGCCTCTCGAGTGCCACCTGATGGTCGAGCGGCCGCTCGAGCAGATCGAGCAGTTCGCCGAGGCGGGGGCGGACTCGGTGCTGGTTCATCTGGAGGCCGCGCCCGACCCCGGTGCCGTCTTCGCGAAGGCCCGGTCGCTCGGGCTCGGAGTGGGGTTGTGCGTCAGCCCCCCGACTCCGGTCACCGACGCGCTGCCGTTCCTCGAGAGCATCGACGTTCTGAACGTGATGACGGTGAACCCCGGGTGGGCCGGACAGACCTTCATCGCCGAGATGCTTCCGAAGATCCGCCGCGCGCGGGCCGAGATCGACCGCGGCGGCCTCGCCGTCGACCTCACCGTGGACGGCGGGGTCACCCTCGACACCGGCTGCGCGGCGCTCGACGCCGGCGCGGACGTGCTGGTGGCGGCGACGTCGGTCTTCGGTCGCCCCGATCCGGCGGCGGCCGCGCGGGAGTTCAACGAGCTTCTCCGCGCGCGTGGGGAGCGACCCTCGCCTGCCCGTTCGGGGCCTCCTCCGAGGTGAGCATGCCTGAGAAGATCCTCGTGGCAGACGACGACGCGGATATCGTCCGGTTCGTCGAGGTGAACCTTCGGCTCGAGGGATACTCCGTCGTCACGGCGGCCGACGGCGAGCAGGCGCTGTCGGTCGCGCGGGCTGAGAACCCCGACCTCGTGCTTCTGGACGTCATGATGCCGAAGATCGACGGGTACGCCGTTTGCCAGCGCCTGCGCTCCGACGGACGTCACGCGCAGCTCGCGATCATCATGCTGACCGCCAAGTCGCTGTCGGTCGATAAGGTCGTCGGGCTCACGGCCGGGGCCGACGACTACATCATCAAGCCTTTCGATCCGCTGGAGCTGGTCGCGCGGGTGAAGTCGACCCTGCGCCGGAGGCAGGAGATGCTCGACTCCTCGCCGCTCACCAAGCTGCCGGGCAACCGCCAGATCGAGCGCGAGATGGAGCGGCGCGTCTCCGCCGGCGAGCTGGTCGGGGTCCTTCACGCCGACTACGACAACTTCAAGGCCTACAACGACCGGTACGGCTTCCTCGAGGGGGACAAGGCGATCAACTTCTTCGCCGACATCCTTCGGAATCTCTGCGAGAGCCGCCCGAACACCTTCGTCGGTCACATCGGCGGGGACGACTTCGTGGTGGTCACGGCGGCCGAGGACGCCGAGGCGTTCTGCCGGGAGCTGATCAAGAGGTTCGGGCACGGGGTCGCTCGGCTCTATGAGCCCGAGGATGCCGGCCGCGGCTACATCGAGCTGGAGGACCGGCAAGGGAGGATGGTGCGCTTCCCCCTGCTGTCGATCTCCATCGGCGCGGCGACCAACCTGCTCCGGCAGGTGAGCGACTACCGGGAGCTGGTGGCGGTTGCGACCGAGATGAAGACCTACGCCAAGCAGCAGCCGGGCAATGTCTTCGCGATAGACCGTCGCGCGGACTGAGGCCGGCAAGATCGTCGGGCGCGCGCTTGGTATAGTGAACACGCCGGTCGACTCCGGCTTCGCTGATCGAGGGCCCGGCGCCCGGTCCGGCACCTGGGCCGGCGCCCGGCGGTGGGATCGCCGGATGGCCCGGCCGACGGAGTGTGATGAACGCCACGATCGATCCTGTGCGCGCGGACATCGACATGATGCGCCGGGCGCTGCGGCTTGCGGAGCGGGGCCGCGGTCTGACGAGCCCGAACCCCCCCGTCGGAGCCGTGGTGGCGAGCGGCGGCGTCGTTCTGGGGGAGGGGTGGCACAGGGCGGCAGGACTGCCACACGCCGAGATCGAGGCGCTGGAGGCGGCCGGCGACCGGGGGCGCGGCGCCACCCTTTACGTGACGCTCGAGCCCTGCGCGCACTGGGGCCGCACGCCGCCGTGCGCGCCGCGCGTCATCGCCTCCGGCGTGACCCGGGTCGTAATCGGAACCACCGACCCGAACCCGCTCGTCAACGGCGCCGGGGCGCGGGCGCTCGCGGCCGCCGGGGTCGACGTCGTACTGGGCGT
>JACQXY010000025.1 GCA_016208485.1 Acidobacteriota bacterium
TCGAGCGACATCGACGTGATGTTCGTCTACGACGGCCCTGGGTCCGGGGGCGAGGGAGCGAGCCGGGCGAGCGGAGCGGCAGAAGAGGAGGCCGCGCGCGCTTGGGCGCGCGCGATCGGAGAGGGGGTGCTCACGCGCCTCGCCGCGACGACCGAGGAGGGCCAGGCGTTCCGGGTGGACACCACCCTGCGCCCCGAGGGCAAGGACGGCCCGCTCGTCCGCTCGCTCGCCGCCTACCGGGCCTACTACGAGAAGTGGGCTCGTCCCTGGGAGCTCCAGGCGCTCATCAAGGCCCGCCCGGTCGCCGGCGACGGGGCGCTCGGCCGCCAGTTCCTCGATCTCGTCCAGCCCTTCGTCTACCCCGAACGTCTCTCGGCCGAGGCGATCCGGGAGATCCGCCGCCTGAAAGCCCGGATCGAGCGCGAGCGGCTCGGCTCGCGCGAGGATCCGAGGACGCAGCTCAAGGTCGGGACCGGGGGCCTGATCGACATCGAGTTCACCGTCCAGTTCCTTCAGCTCTCCCGTGGGTACCTGGAGCCGAGTCTGCGCGCGCGGGGCACGATCCCGGCGATCGCCGCGGCGACCGAGCTGAAGCTGCTCGATCTGGAGAAGGGGCGCTGGCTCGTCGAGGCCTACCGCTCGCTCAACCGGATCCGCAACGTGCTGTACCTGATCCGGGGACGCCATACGGACGCCCTGCCGGGGCGCGCGGAGGATCTTGAGGTGCTCGCCCGAGCGCTCGGCCACGGCGCGCCGGGCGCCCGCGTCGCGTTCATGGACCGCTACCGCAAGGTGACCCGCCGCGCGCGCCAGGTCTGCGTGGACTCTTTCTACGGCGGCAAGGCACGCTGAGCGCCCTGATCCTGCCCTCCGTGTCAACGTCGAGTGAGGCAGGTGGAGCTGCCAGATCACTGAGCTGAGAGGGCGGGGAGGGAGCCGCCAAGAGCACCCTGACCCCTCAAAGTCGGGTCAGATGGACTTGTTGCGTCACGTCGAGATGTCCGCGCTTCGATGGGTTGACGCCGGGCGTTCACCCGCATAGCCTCACGATGGTGACGTGGACTCTCCTATCCCGTGAGCGCGCGGCGGAACTTTGCTCAGCGCAAAAGCGCATTCTCGAAACCCAGACCAGTTGGGGTTGGACACCTTCCCACCCGGACTGGATCTCTTGTGAGCCGATCCCTGAGCCCATACCACCCGATGTTCGAGTTCTTCGGTGCGTTCGCTGCGGCTCCGTTCCAGCATTGGTACGAGCGTCTGCGGTTGGCGGGGACTGGTCGAAGGAAGAGGTCCTGGTTCTCACCGAGGTGTACTGCTTTCTCATGAGCGCCCACCCGGCAAACCTGGCCGATGAGCTTCAGCGGCACGAAGCCGGGCAGTGTGGCATCATCCACGGAGGGCTCGCCGAATTCCCCTGAAGGAGGGTATGTCGATGCGGAATCGGCTGTTCCGGACTCTTGGACTTCGCTTTGCCATCCCCGCAGTTACGGTCCTGGCGTTGGTTGCCAGCCCGGCCGTGAGCCTTGCGTTGGACGACCAGGTTCAATGCGGAAGAGATGAGGCAGGTTATTGGTGCAACCTCTGGCTCCTCTCAAGTTGTCACTTCTAGCATCCTAGCCCTCAGGACTATGCCTACCGGTGTTACGTCATTCTGGACAGCGGGGAAGGACAGTTGAACGCGGCCATTTATCGGCGGGATTACGAGACAGGAGAAGACCTGCCCCCCATCTATAATGAAGCATACTGCAATCTCGCGCCGGACAAGCCGGCGTGTCTTTGGCTCCATTGGGTGAAATACGACTTTCCGGTCCGGCCAATGGTCATTCATTACACCAACCCACACTGGATTAACATCCGCGTGTGGTGGGACAGCGCCACTCCAAAGAGTGTCATCGAACGGGACCAACCAGCGGCACAATCGGGTCTCGAAGAGTGTTCGTCCATGGCTGAGTGCTACTCGATCGGTGCAGGTCACTGACAGACGAACAAGAGATGTCGCGCAACCGCGTGACGCTCCTGGGGAGCTTCCGGCGGTTGACCCGCCGCGCGCGCCAGGTCTGCGTGGACTCTTTCTACGGCGGCAAGGCACGCTGAGCGCGCGGCTCTGGCGGGCCCGCGCGCGGCGGATCGCGGTGGCGGATCGCGCCGCTTGAGACTCCCGGGTCGTTCGGTCGACTGGACTTTCGCCGTGGCGCCGTTAGCATCGCGCGCGATGAGCCCCGCAAGGGAACCCTCGACGGCCTATCGCCGCGCGCTCGCGCGCCGGCTGTACCTCGACGACGGGAGGCTGCGCCCGGACTGGCTGGACCTCCAGCTTCTGCGCGCCGGTCAGGTCGCGCTGCTCTTCCAGGTGAGCCGGCGCACGGTGTCGGACTGGGCGCGCGCGGGGCTGCTGCCGGCGATCATCACCCCCGGGGGACACCGGCGGTTCCGCGCGCGGGACGTCCGCCGGCTGGTCGAGTCGCTCCGCGCCGATGTCCGCGCGCGCCCACCCGGCCGAGCGTGATCTCCGCGATCGGGATGCCGCTCGGGGCGGTTGACCCGGCGGAGGGCAGTTGCTACGTTTGTAGCATGAGCGCTCCCGACCGGCAGGTGCCCGAGCGAGAGCTTCGAAACGAGGTCGCCCGGTTGCTCAGGGAGGTGGAGGCTGGGGCTCGGCTGCGGGTCACCGTCCGCGGCCGCCCGGTGGCCGACCTGGTGCCGGTGTCTCCGGGGCGGACGTTCGTGCCGCGGTCGGAGTTCTGGCGGATCCTGCGCGAGGCCCCACTGGACGAGGCATTCGAACGCGACGTGGAAACGGTCGCCGGGGCGACCATCGAGGAGATGTGAACGGGCTCCTCGACACCTCTGTCTTCGTTGCCCGCGAGCAGCGCCGGTCCGTCGGCCGGCTGCCCGAGCGGGCCGCCGTCTCGGTCGTGACCGTGGCCGAGCTTCATCTCGGCGTCCTCCTCGCGACCGACGTCAAGACGCGAGCGCTCCGGACCCGGACCCTCGCCGAGGTGGAGCGGGCCTTCGACCCGCTGCCGATCGATGTGCGCGTGGCGCGCAGGTTCGGGGAGATGGTCGCGGAGGCTCGGCGCAGGAAGCGGCGCCCGAAGGTGCTGGACGTGCTCATCGCGGCGACGGCCGCCGCGAACGAGCTTCCGGTCTACTCGCAGGATCGGGATTTCGGCGAGATCCCGGGGGCGCGCGTCGTTCTCGTGTGAGCGCTCCGCAGAGGTGATGGCAAAGCATCTCAGTATGCTATCATGCTAGCATGATTCGCTCCGTCATTCAGCTCAAGGAGGAACAGGCGAGAGCCCTCAAGCGCCTTGCGGCTGAGCGAGGCGTATCGGTTGCGGCCCTGGTACGGGAGGCCGTCGACGAGGTCCTGAGCCGCGCGGCCTCGCGGTGGAAGCGAGCGCTCTCAATCCCGACGTTCGCGTCGGGAAGAAGCGACGTCTCCGGACAGCACGATCGCTATCTTGGTGAGGATCGCTGGTGATCTTCGTCGACACCTCGGCCTTCTACGCGCGACTCGACCGGGACGACCGGCATCATTCCGCCGCCGCCGCAACCTTCGCGACGGTAGCCGAGGACGGCCGGGTGGTGACTCACAACTACGTCGTGCTCGAGACCTCCGCGCTCCTTCGCCGCCGTCTGGGGCGGGAGGCGACGCGCCGGTTCCTGACCGACCTGCTGGCCCCGATCGAGATTGCGTGGGTCGACCGGGATCTTCACTCGGCGGCAACGTCGGCCTTCCTCGCCGGCGGGGGCCGGGTCTCCCTCGTCGACTGCGCGAGTTTCGAGGTCATGCGCCGGGAGGGGCTGTCCACCGCGTTCGCCTTCGACCGGGACTTCGCGCGGCAGGGGTTCGACGTCGTTCCGTAGCCGCGCGCGGCTATCATCTCCCGGAGGATTCGTCTCTGGAGGAGATCGCATGGCTGAAGGGATCCGGCGGCGCTCGTGGGCCGAGCCTTGGAAGGTGAAGGTCGTCGAGCCGGTGCGCGTGACGACGCGCGCCGAGCGGGAGTCCGCGCTCGAGGAAGCGGGCTGGAACACCTTCCTGCTCCGGAGCCGGGACGTCACCATCGACCTGCTCACCGACTCGGGCACGAGCGCGATGTCGGCGCAGCAGTGGGCCGCGATGATGCTGGGGGACGAAGCCTATGCCGGGAGCGCGAACTTCTACCACATGGAAGAGGCGATCCAGACGGTGTACGGGTACCCGCACGTGGTCCCGACGCACCAGGGGCGCGCCGCCGAGCACATCATCTCGAAGGTCCTGATCTCGCCCGGCGACGTGATCCCCGGCAACATGTATTTCACGACCACCCGCATGCACCAGGAGCTTGCCGGCGGCACGTTCGTGGACGTGATCATCGACGAGGCTCATGATCCGGACTCCGAGCACCCGTTCAAGGGGAACGTCGACCTCGACAAGATGCGCGCGGTCATCCGCGAGCACGGGGCGAAGAGGATCCCCTACGTGAGCCTCGCGGCGACGGTCAACATGGCCGGCGGCCAGCCGGTGAGCCTGGGAAACATCTCCGCGCTCCACGAGCTGTGCCGCGGGCACGGCATCCCGATCTACCTCGACAAGACCCGCATCGCCGAGAACGCCTGGTTCATCAAGCTGCGCGAGCCCGGCTGCGCCGACAAGAGCATCCGCGAGATCATCCTTGAGATGTGCTCCCACACCGAAGGCGCGTGGATGAGCGCGAAGAAGGACCACCTCGTCAATATCGGCGGTTACCTCGCGCTCCGCGACGAGCGGGTGTTCGAGGAGGCGCGCAACCTGGTCGTGGTCTACGAAGGGCTGCACACCTACGGCGGGATGACCGGGCGCGACATGGAGGCCCTCGCGCGCGGGATCTACGAGTCGGTGGACCACGACCATCTCCATTCCCGCGTCGGCCAGGTCGTCTACCTCGGCGAGAAGGTTGCGCGCGAAGGGGTTCCGATCGTGAAGCCCATCGGGGGCCACGCGGTGTTCCTGAACGCCCGCAAGTTCCTGCCGCACCTGCCGCAGGACGCATTCCCGGCACAGAGGCTCACCGGCGAGATCTACCTCGAGGGCGGCGTGCGCACGATGGAGCGCGGGATCGTCTCGGCCGGGCGCGACATGCGCACCGGCGAACACAACCGGCCGGCGCTCGAGCTGGTCCGGGTGGCGCTCCCGCGCCGCGTGTACACCCAGGCCCACATGGACGTCACCGCGGAGACCGTGCTCGAGGCCTGGGACCGGCGAGACGCGATCAAGGGGCTCGAGATGGTCTACGAACCGAAGTATCTGCGGTTCTTCCAGGCCCGTTTCCGGCCGCTCTGACCATGCGCGCGCGGTGAACGCGTTCGTCGTCATCACGAGCAAGCGGGGCGCGCCGATCCCGCGAGCTCTCTTGCGATCGCTCGCGAAGCCCGACCTGCCGGACGTGCCCTTCCGGCCGGACGCGCACCTGCTCTGGACCAACGCGCGCGGCACCGTCGCGTATGTCGGGTGGCAAGCCGCGACCTGGCGCGCGGGCATCGGCTCCCACTGGCATGTCGACGAGGACGCCCTGACGGCCTGGAGCGGTCAAGTTTGGCCGCGGGGGAGCGCCTGGCCGCGGTCGGGGAGCTGGGCGGCGGGGCTCGCGGATCTCTACCGGCGCCGCGGGCCGCTCGATTGCCTCGGAGACCTCGTCGGCGACTACTCGGCGTGCCGGCTCTCCCGCGACGACGACGGGATCGTCCTCACCGATCCGTGGGGGGTGGGGATGGTGTGCATGGCCGAGGACGCGGATGTGGTCGCGGTATCCAACCGGGCAACGCTCGCCGCGCGGGCCGTCTCGAGGGGGAGTGTTCTCCACCGAGACCCTCTCGGCGCCGGGTGGCTTCCCTTCGCCGGGTACATCGTGGGGGGCGCGACGGGTCTTTGCGGCGTCAGGGTCATCCCGCAGGGCGCGTACGTGCGCATCGACCGGAGTGGTCGCACGGAGGTCAGGCAATGGAGCCGGGCCATCTGGATGGATGAGGAGGACGCGGTTCCCCGAGAGGAGCTCCTCCGGCGGGTGCGGGACGAACTCGTTGGGAATGTCGCCTGTTTCACCCAGACGCCGGCGGACGAGTTCATGGTGAGCCTGAGTGGCGGCAAGGACATGCGTCTCGTCCTTGCGCTCCTGCTCGCCGCAGGGGTCACCGGGTCCATGCGGTTCTCCACCACGGGGACTCCGGACCATCCGGATGTGGTGGTCGCTCGCGAGCTGGCGGTGCGGTTCGGTCTCGACCATCGCGTGGATGAGCCCGAGCCGCTGGCGATGGATGCGGGGGGTCTTCTCGACAGCGTGCGGGCCGATGCATACACGTTCAGTGGGATGCTCGGATGCTGGGATCTCAAGAGGCGAGGTTTCGCGCCGCCGAGTGGTGCGCTCTGGGTTGGCGGGCTATTCGGGGAGGTGCTCCGCACCTTCTACTCCAAGAACCGCGTTCTCGGGTCATGGGAGGAGGTTGAGCGGTTCTTCTGCCGGGGTCGTTTCGACCCCGCGGCGATCGTCCGACCCGAGGCCCGTGACGCATACCTCGGCGAGGTCCGGGCCTGGGTCGCCGAGCAGCGAGACGTGGGTGCGAGTCCGGAGGACGTTCCCGACTTGTTCTACCTTCACCATCGCCTCCCGCGTTGGTTCGGCGCCGAGCAGCAACTGACCCCGTGGCTGACAGGCTGCCCTCTCCAAACGCTCGAGGGGCTGCGCGCCGCTTTTCGCCTTGGCCTCCGATCGCGCCAGACAGACGACCTTCACTTCACGCTGACTCGCGAACTTGTTCCGGAACTCTCGAAGATGGCGCTTGCCAACGATACGTGGCACCAGGATAACTGGGGCCACCTCGCAGACGCCGACGAGTACAGGCGTGCCGCGCCTCGCACGGCCCCGGCTGACTCGGGCGCTCCGATATGGCAGCTCACGGCGTACCCCAAGGTGTGTAGGCTGCTGGAGGAGTACGTTCTCGCGGACCCGTCGAATCCGGTGCTGGAGGTGGTCGACCGGATCGCGTTGGAGGGTGTCCTTCGTGCCGAGGGAACGCCACCTGCCTGGAAGGTCGAGCGCCTCTACGGGGTCCTGACCGCGGCGGTGTGGCTGGCGGGCGACGAGCTGGTGAAGCGCTGCGGCGAGGAAGGTGTCGCACGCGAGGCGCGCCGGCCCGCCGACATCCTTCCCGTGAGGATCCGGGGACGCATCGATCGGGCCCGGCGGGAGGATGTCCGGAGGGAGGCGAGGAAGGCGCGAGCCGCTCGCCCGCCGTCGCGCCGTGTGCTGCGGGCGCGCCTGCGCCGCGTGCCTGTTCTCGGAAGGGTCGTCCGGGGGCTGCGGGTGCTTCGGGGGACTACCCGTGATCCGGGCCGGCGCCGGGTGGAGTAGACGTCTGGGGCGCGCGATTCTGGCGGAGGCGGTCTGTTGGCGGGGCAGACGAGAGACAGTATCCTTCGCGCGCGATGAACGCGTTCGTCGTCATCACGAGCAAGCGGGGCGCGCCGATCCCGCGAGCTCTCTTGCGATCGCTCGCGAAGCCCGACCTGCCGGACGTGCCCTTCCGGCCGGACGCGCACCTGCTCTGGACCAACGATCCCGGCACCGTCGCGTATGTCGGGTGGCAGGCCGCGACCTGGCGCGCGGGCATCGGCTCCCACTGGCACGTGGGCGAGGATGCCCTGACAGCCTGGAGCGGTCTGGTTCTGCCTCGGGGGAGCGCCTGGCCGCGCTCTGGGAGCTGGGCGGCGGGGCTCGCGGATCTCTACCGGCGCCGGGGGCCGCTCGAGTGCCTGGAGGACCTGGTCGGCATCCACACGACGTGCCGCCTGGCCTGCGACGGGGAAGGGACGATCGTCTCGGACCCCTGGGGGATCGGCACGCTCTTCTGGGCCGAGGACGGAGACGTGGTCGCCGTGTCCAACCGCACGACGCTCGCAGCGCGGGCCGTGTCGGCAAGACCGGAGCGGGATCCCCTCGGCATGGGCTGGCTGCCATTTGTGGGCTACATCATCGGGTCCTCGACGGGCCTTCGCGGCGTGAGCGTGGTTCCACACGGCGCCTATGTCCGCATCAACCGGAGCGGGCGTGCGGAAGTCGCCCACTGGAACCGGGCCGTCTGGATGGGGGAGGAGGGCGTGCCCCGGGAGGAACTCCTCCGGCGGGTGCGGGACGACCTCCTCGGCAACGTCGCCAGCCTGGTCGGGATCCCCGCCGCCGAGCGCAAGGCCGGCCTGACCGGGGGGAAGGACACGCGTCTCATCCTTGCGCTCCTGTTCGAGGCCGGCGCGCTCGGATCCATGTCCTGGGTCACGACCGGGCTGCCGCACCATCCCGATGTGATTGTGGCGCGCGAGCTCGCGGCGCGGCTGCGCCTCGACCACGAGGTGGAGGAGCCGCGGCCGCTCGGCCTCGGCACCGAGGAGCTTCTCGACGCGGTCCGGGCCGACGCGTACATGTTTACCGGCATGCTCGGGTCCTGGAATCTCAAGAGGCGCGGCTCGCGGCAGCCGGCGGACGCCGTCGTCTTCTCGGGGGTCTTCGGCGAGACCCTTCGGGCCTTCTACACGAAGAACCGGACCCTTGGGTCGTGGGAGGAGGTCGAGCGTTACTTCAGACCGGCCCGCCTCGACTTCGCGAAGATCGTGCTGCCCGAGGCGTGCGAGCAGTACGCCGGGGTCATACGCGACTCCTTCGCGGAGCTGCGGGAGCGTGGCGTCCGTTCCGAGGACGCCCCAGACGCCTTCTACCTCCGGCACCGCATGAGGCGTTGGTTCGGCACCGATCAGCAGTTGACTCCGTGGCTGCCCGCGTTCCCGCTCCAGTCGCTCGAGGCGCTGCGCGCGGGCTTCCGTCTCGGTCTCCATGCCCGCCAGATCGACGGCTTGCACTTCGAGCTGGTCCGCGGGCTTGCGCCCGAGCTGTCGAAGCTGCCCTTTGCCCTGGACAGGTGGCACGAGGACAACTGGCGCGGGCTCCCCGACGCCGAGGAGTACCTGCGCGTCGAGCCTTGCATGGCCGCGGCCGGCGCCGAGACGCCCCTCTGGCAGCGCATCGCCTGGCCACGGTCCCGGACCCTGCTCCAGGAGTACCTTCTCGCCGACCCGTCGAACCCACTGTTCGGCGTGATCAATCGCAGGGCGCTCGAACGCGCCTTGCTTCCCGAGGACCCGCCGCCTTCGTCCGTCGTGGAGGCGCTGTACGCGACGTTGACGGCGGCGGTCTGGCTGGCGAGTGACGAGCTGGTGCAGCGTTGCGGCGAGGAAGCCGTCGCGCCCGAGGCGCGCGCCCTCGGCGATGTCCTCCCGGTGAGGATCCGCACCCGCATCGACCGGGCTCGGCGGGAGGAGGCTCGGGCGGAGGCGAGGAAGGCGCGAGCCGCTCGCCCGCCGATGCGCCGCGCGCTACGGGTGCGTCTGCGCCGAGTGCCCGTTCTCATCGAGGCCGTCCGACGACTTCGGGGGCTTCGAGGGATTGCCCGTCGCTCGACCCGGCGTCGCGCGGAGTAGACCTCCGGGGCGCGCGGCTACCGCTTGTGCTGGTGATGTCCCTTCGGGCCGGGATGCGGAGCCGGCCGCCGGTGCGACTGCGCCCGGCTCAGCCTCGCCCGCAGAAAGAGGATGCCGAGCGCCGTCACGGCCCCGAGCGCGACGACGTAGGCGATCGCCGCGACCGCCCGGAACCTCGGCGGGGAGACGGCGAGGACGGCCGGCAGGCCGATCACCCACACGAGGAACAGGGCCGCGACGGAGGCGTCCCGCCCCATGCTGCGGGTCTCCGAACCGCGGTGTCGGCGGATCATTGCGGGGGCCCAGGCCGGGATGTTCCCCCGGGCGTAGCTGCTCGTCTTCCAGGACATGCCGTCCCACTCGCCGACCCCGTCGATGCGCTCGAAGTACTCCCGGCGCTCTCGCTCCTCGTCGGTCATGCCACGATCCTACCTCGCCAGTCGAACGTCCCCCCGGGGGGCCGGCCGGGGAGCAGGGGCGCTCAGATCCACCGAAGGATCGGCCCGAACACCACGAGCGCCGGGACGGCGATCCCCCAAATCGCTCCGACGGTCTTCAGCTGGGTCGCGCGCCTCTCCATGTCGTGGACGACGACGGCCGCGACGAGGAAGGTCCCGTAGCCGAACGGGATGATGAGCCAGACGTTCGGCCACCTCCACCAGGGGTAGGTCCAGCCGAACGAGCCGGTCTGGTTGAGCAGGATCTCGACGAGCACCGCGAAGCACGAGAAGCCGAGCACGAACAGCCAGCGGTTCGGGACCCCGAGGATCTTGCGTCGCTTGTCCTCGGGGAGCTGCTTGGTGACGAACACCCCCGCGACGGCGAACAGGAAGGCGATCTCGATGTTCAGCCCGACGAGGATCTGGTAGCTCGTCTGCCCTGTCGTGGTCCAGATGGCCGAGTACTTCGTGAAGTGCAGCCACAGCGCGTTCACGACCTCGTTGATCCAGTCCATTCCCCAGAAGGCGAGGCCGGCGAGCACCGTGTTCCAGTTCCGCTTCTCCACCTCGACCGAGTAGACGTAGAGGACCAGGGCGAGCAGCGTGACGGTGTACCAGCGGAACTGGCTCGGGTCGCGAAGGAGGCGGACGGCCTGGCGCGTCCACTCCGGGGCGTCGGGGTGAAGCGTGATGGTCACGGCGCGCCTGCCTCCCGGTCGCTCGCGTTACGCCTCGGGCGCGATCTCGATGATCGCGTAGCCGTACTGCGCGCCGACGGTCACCTCGATGCCC
This sequence comes from Acidobacteriota bacterium, assembly GCA_016208485.1. Classification (GTDB taxonomy): domain Bacteria; phylum Actinomycetota; class AC-67; order AC-67; family AC-67; genus JACQXY01. Next base: position 10,723 of record JACQXY010000025.1, read on the forward strand.
TTGCGCAGCTCGGCCGAGGAGTAGAGGCCGAGATCGCTCGCCGAGACGTTCGCCGGGTCGCGCGCCGTGAGCCGGAAGGACCGGCCCTCCGCCATCCCGCGAAGGGGGATGGTCTGCGTCGCGTTCGAGGCGGCCTGCCGGTAGGCGAGCAGGAATCCCCGTCCGGTCTCCGGGTTCCAAGGCTGGAGCGCGGTCCAGCCCCTCTCGGTCGGATCCGCGAGCAGTGGATAGGCGAAGGTCGCCAAGCGCTCGCGGTTGGCCTTGTAGAAGTCGGTCCACCGCTTCACCTGAGCGCGCTGGTCGGGCGAGAACGCCGTGTCGATGTCGGTCCAGAAGGTGACGTGCGACCCGAGCGCCACGGCCATCAGGTAATCCACGCCGCGCGCGGCGAGGTCGCCGGCGCCGGAAAGCGCGTGCTGGCCGATCGAGAATCCGGGGACGTAGGGGGCGAGATCCCAGAGATTGTGGAGGAGCTGCTCGGAGCCCGGCGTGCCGTTCTGAAACCAGGACGGCCCGCGCGCGACCGACTCGAAGGGGAAGAGGCGGTAGTCGTTCGTCTCGTCGATCTGGAACGTCACCTCGGGGTGGGCGGCGCGCAGCCGGTCGATCATCGCGAGGAAGGAGTCATGGTATCCGTACAGGTCCACGGGCTCGGCGCCGGCGCAGTCGAGCCACACCAGGAAGTCGAACTTGAAGTAGGTCGCGCCGTAGACCTCGATCGCGCGGCGGATGCGCCCCTCGACGTAGTCGATCAGGCGCGCCGGCGCTCCGGAGTCGGGATCCACGCCGAGCGCCTCGGGATTCCACACGCCCATCCCGGCCTCGTTCGATCCGTCGTCGGGCTGCGCGGCGCTGAGGAGCGCCGCGGCGCCCCCGACGGGGGCGCAGGTCCACTGGGGGTTCGCGCGGAAGGCCGCCGAGGCGGGGTTGAACTCCATCGGGGTCATCCATAGCCCGAGCGCCACATCGTCGGAAGGGTCGTCGGGGTCGCCGCGCAGCGCCTCGCGCACGGCGGAGAAGTCGGGGTCGGGGAACCGGGGCGGGAAGCGAGGGGCGCGCGGCTCGGGGCAGGCGGCGGAGTCCGCGCACCAGTCCCCGGAGGTCGCCTGCCAGCCGTCGTCGAAGACGAAGGTCTCGACGCCCATCTCGCGCGCGGCTGCGAGCAGCGACTGGAACCGCGCGAAGTCCACGTCGTCCTTCGCCCCGGTCGAGATCCGGTTGTCGTCCACGCCGTTGGTGTTGAACGTCACCGCGCGCGGATAGGTCAGGCCGCGCTCGAGCGCGCGGAAGTGCTGCCAGGGCTCGTCGTCGCCGTCGGTGCCGAAGCCGGTGAATACCGGTTCCAGGGCGACCGGCTTGCCGGGGAGGAGCGCGCGAACTCGCGCCGGGCCGGCCCCCGGGTTCTCGGCGTGCCCGTCCGACTCGAGCGGCCCGAGGTAGATCACGTCGCGCGAGAGATCCACCACCGCGCGCGCCACGCTCCCGTCGTAGGACATCCGGGACGAGGCGTAATCCCGGCGCTCGGAGACCATGAAGAGGCTCCGGTCCCCCGGCCAGGCGAGAGAGAGCCACTCGCCCGGCCCTTCGAGGGCCGCGCCGGCATCCGCGGAGGCGCTCGCGCGCCAGTCGCCCTTGTGGGGATCGCCGAGCGAGACGGGGTCCCAGCCGTCGCCTGAGCGCCAGTCCGAGCCGGCGCGGAAGGCCTGGATCGTCGCGGCGGGGTCCGGACCCGCCGCAACCTCGTCGAGGGTGTAGCCGGAGAGCGCGACCGGGACGAGGGAGTCGATGCGGGTGGCGCTCCGGAAGCCGGCGATCCCCGGGTAGACCTCGACCGTGCGCTCGATCCCGGCGACGCCCGGTGCGAGGAGGGAGAAGCGCGCGCGCACCCCGCCGCCGCCGACCGCCTCGACCCGCACGCCCGTCAAGACCAGCGCTCCACTCGGCAGGCGCTCTCCGCCCAGGATGAGCGAGAAATCGGAGTGATCGGGCGCGAGCAGGAGATCGGTGCGCTTGTCGCGGAGGAGGGTCGTGACGAGGGCGCCGGCGCGCCAGCGGCGCTCGACCGCGGAGTTCCCGAGGACGACCTCGCTCGAGGTGATCCGTCCGTAGGCGTCCTGGTCGGTGATCTCCTGGGTCGCGCTCGCGCCCGCCGGGACGAGTCCGGCGGCCAGCGCGAGCGAGACGGCGATGGCTCGAAGTCGCATGTCTCTCCCTCCGCGGTCTGCGGGAAGGATTCGGCGCCGCGGCCGAGAATCCTGCCGCGGCAGGAGGATCGCCGGAGCCGGCGGGCACGCCAGCAGCTAGACCTGCCGGTCCTCCTTGCGGACCATCCGGTCGAGTGAGTACGAGATGCTCTCCAGCGACCGAACCGCGCGCACCGCCAGCGTCACCACGAAGACGAAGAACGCGAGGTACACCACGAGAGGCAAGAGCACGAAGGCTTCTGACACGTTCACAGCCACGAGGATCCCTCCCTTCCGGCGTCCGGGTCATGATCGCGGAGATCTCCGGAGATGGGCAAGCGGTCGCGCGCGCTCGGCGGCCGCTCCTTGCGGCTACCGCGCATCCTGCCTCCGCGCCACTCCGAGGACGCGCCGCCCCGCTTCCGGCGCCAGTAGTCGGCGGTGCATTGTGCGCACGCTTTGTGCCCGGCCACCTTCGAATGGCCGTTGTGACAAACGCGGCGGCGGCGGGCCAGGACCGAGGCGGCTTGCGCGCGCTTCGCGGAGCCGAGCCTGAACCATAGCATTGCGACGATCGACTGAACCTGCTGGTGGCCGGTCGCCCGGTAGAGGTAGTGCGGCTTCCTGGAGATCCCGTTCCGGTTGAGATAGGGCCCGTAGATCATGCCGACGGAGACGATGCTCCGGAAGCGCTCGAGTAGCTCCACTTCGGTGTTCGTGATCGCCACGCATGAGGAGTGGCTGGAGGGATTGTGGGTGAAGCACCCCTCACCGTCCATGAAACCGGCCGCCCAAGCGGCCCCGCGGCGCTGAAGCGGCTCGCCCTCAATCGGCGTCAGCACGGAGAGCCCATGGGTGTGGCCGGCGGCCTCGAGGACCGCGAGGGCCTTCACCCTCTTGGTCATGCCGAGGGAAGGCCAAAGCTTGGCGGCCCCCGTGCGAACTGCCGCGGCGCCGTACGCGTGGTAGAAATGCTGAGGCCTCTTGGACAGCCGTCCCGGACCCTCCGATGCGTAGGGGCCTGAGATACTTCCTGCGCCGACGGCTCCCATCAGCCGCGCAAGGGGCTGATGATCGACCTGGCCGATGGACACCACGGGATACCGGGTGGCGACCACCGATGAGAAGCATCCATCCGCGTCGAAGAACCCCGCAGCCCAGGCGAGTTCGTCGGCGTCCTCGTGGACGAGAGAACCAGTCACGCGGTCACTCTCGCACGCGGGTGCGACAGGAACCTCAACCAAGAGCCGCCTCATGGGCGAGGCGGCTCTCGGTCCCGCTTGCGTCGTTTGTCTAGAGATCGTAGTACAGGTAGTACTCCCACGGGTGGGGTCGCAGGCGCACCTGATCCACCTCGTGCGTGCGCTTGTAGTGAATCCAGGTGTCGACCACGTCCTCGGTGAAGACCCCGCCCTCGAGCAGGTAGTCGTGATCGGCCTCGAGGGCGCCGAGGACCTCCTCGAGCGATCCCGGGACCTGCTGGACCTGGGCCGCCTCCTCGGGCTCGAGGTCGTAGAGGTCCTTGTCGATCGGCTCCGGCGGCTCGATCTTGTTGCGGACCCCGTCGAGGCCCGCCTGCAGCATCGCGGCGAACGCGAGGTAGGGGTTGCAGGAGGGGTCGGGAGAGCGGAACTCCAGCCGCTTGGCCTTCGGGCTCTTCGAGTAGGTCGGGATCCGAATGCAGGCGGAGCGGTTCCGGACGCTGTAGACGAGGTTGATCGGGGCCTCGTAGCCCGGAACGAGCCGCCGGTAGGAGTTGGTGGTCGGGGCGCAGAACGCGAGCAAGGACGGCGCGTGGGTGAGCAGGCCACCGATGTAGTAGCGGGCCATGTCGCTGAGTTGCGCGTAGCCGGTCTCGTCGAAGAAGAGCGGCACCCCGTTCGTCCACAGCGACTGGTGGCAGTGCATTCCCGAGCCGTTGTCGCCGAAGATCGGCTTCGGCATGAACGTCGCCGTCTTGCCGGCCCTCCAGGCGACGTTCTTCACCACGTACTTGTAGTTCATGACCTTGTCGGCAGTGGCGAGCAGCGGGCCGAACCGCATGTCGATCTCGGCCTGGCCGGCGGTGCCGACCTCGTGGTGCTGCACCTCGATGTCGATCCCCATCTTCTTCAGCTCGATGACCATCTCGCTGCGCAGGTCCTGGTACTGGTCCATCGGCGGGACGGGGAAGTAGCCCTCCTTGTAGCGGGGGCGGTATCCGCGGCTCCCGGGGTCGCCCGAACCCCACACGCCCTCGGTCGAGTCGATGTGGTAGTAGCCCTCGCGCTGGTTCTGATCGAAGCGGGCCTCGTCGAAGACGTAGAACTCGCACTCCGGGCCCCAGTAGCTGACCTCCGCGATCCCGGTGCCCTTCAGGTAGTCCTCCGCCTTCTTGGCGATGTAGCGCGGGTCGCGCGAGTAGCTCTCGCCGGTGATCGGGTCGCGCACGAAGCAGAACATGTTGAGGGTCGGGTGCTCGCGGAAAGGGTCCATGACCGCGGTCGTCGGATCGGGGAACAGGAGCATGTCGGACTCCTGGATCGCCTGGAACCCGCGGATCGAGGACCCGTCGAAGCCGAAGCCCTCCTCGAACCCGGCCTCGGTGAGCTGCTCAACCGGGACCGAGAAGTGCTGGGTGAGCCCGGGCAGGTCGCAGAATCGGAAGTCCACGATCAGCGTCCCGTTGTCCTTCGCGAACTTGAGAACTTCCTTGGGGGTCTCGGGCACGTCTCCTCCTTCTTCTCTCGCTCTCCGGCCCTACCCTAGCAGGGGGCCGTTGCGCGCCTGTTTCTCCGAAGTAAATTCTGCGTTACGGACCCCCCGGGCGGCGCTGTGCTGGCGCCCGGCGTGGTAGCTCGAGCGCACGAACGGCCCCGCCTCGACCCAGGCGAAGCCGAGACGCCGGCCCTCCTCGCCCCACGCCTCGAACTCCTCCTGCGGGACGTAGCGGGCGACCGGCATCTGCAGGTCCGAGGGGCGCAGGTACTGACCGACGGTGAGCAGGTCGCATCCTGTCTCCCGGAGGTCGGCCATGGCCTGGACGACTTCTTCGTGGGTCTCGCCCATCCCGACGATCACGTTCGACTTCGTGAAGCGTCCTTCCGGGAGCATGCCCCGCGCGCGCCTGAGGACCTCGAGCGAGCCCTCGTAGGTGAAGGCCGGCCGGATCCTTGCGAAGAGGCGCGGCACGGTCTCGACGTTGTGGGCGAGCACCTCGGGCTCCGCGTCGCAGACCCGTTGCAGCGACTCAGCGGAGCCCCGGAAGTCGGGGACGAGCAGCTCGACGCCGCAACCCGTCGCCCGCGCGCGGATGCGCCTGAGGCATTCGGCGTACAGCCACGCGCCCCCGTCGGGCAGATCATCGCGTGCGACGCCGGTGATCACCGCGTAGCGAAGCCCCATCCGCGCGACGGCCTCCGCCACCCGGCGCGGCTCGTCGCGGTCGTAGTCCTCGGGCCGCGCGGTGGAGACGTCGCAGAAGGCGCAGCGCCGCGTGCAGCGGTCGCCGCCGACGAGGAAGGTCGCCTCGCGTTCCTCCCAGCACTCGAAGATGTTCGGGCAGGAGGCCTCCTCGCAGATCGTGTGAAGGCGCCCGCCCGCGGCGATCCGCTTCAGGTCTGTGAAGTTCGGCCCGAGTCGCATCCGCACGCGCAGCCAGGGCGGCTTGCGTCCGCGCGCGACCTCCTCGAGAGACAGGTTGCGCGCCGGACCCTGGACGCTCGGGTGCTCGGCCGCGCGAGCGACGTCAGCCACGGCGCGCGGCCGCCTCCTCTATGCCGAGCGCGGCCGGCTCGACGAAGGCCACCTGACGCGCCATCGTCCGCGCGAGATGCCGGGCGACCAGCCGGCCAACCGCGGCGACCGGCGGCGCGGCTCCGGCCAGAGCGGCGATCGAGGTGACTCCCCGGTCCACGATGCCGCAGGGGACGATGCCGTTGAAGGCGTCGAGGTCGCAGTCCACGTTCAGGGCGAAGCCGTGCGTGGTGATCCCGCGCGACACGTGGACCCCGATCGCCGCGATCTTCGCCTCGCCGACCCAGACCCCTCGGAGGCCTTCGACGGTGCCGGCGGCGATCCCGAGATCGGCGAGCGCCGATGCCAGCGCCTCCTCGAGCTCGCCGACGTAGCCGAGGACGTCGCAGGCCGGACCGAGATCCACGATCGGGTACCCGACGAGCTGGCCGGGTCCGTGGTAGGTGACGAGCCCTCCCCGGTCGGTGCGCTCGACGGCGATCCCGCGCGCCTCTCGCGACGCGCGGTCGATGAGAATCTCGGCCTCGGGCGCGCGGCGGCCGAGCGTGTAGACCGGCTCGTGCTCGAGCAGCAACAGGACGTCGGGAAGCTCGCCGGCGGCGCGGCGCGCGGCGAGCCGGGCCTGGAGAGCTCGAGCGGACGCGTAGGGAACTCGCCCGAGCCAGGTCGCGAGCATGGCGCGCATGGATGGAGGGTAGCACCGCGCGCCCCGGGGCTCGGGGGAGGGTCAGGCCGGGAAGAGGTGGAGCCTGAGCGCTTCGTCGACGGCCGCGAGATCGGATCCTGCGAGCCGCCCGATCCTGCGCCCGACCCTGGATCTCGAGACCGTGCGGATCTGATGGCACAGAACGAGGGAGTCGGCGCGGAGCCCGGCCTTTCCGGAGGCGAGCAGGACCTCCCCGGGGTAGACGTGCCTCCGCGGCCTTCGGTAGGTGGTCAAGGGGGCGACGGTCGCGACCGGCATGACCTCGTTGAAGAGATCGTTGCTCACGACGAGCACGGGCCGGGTTCCGCCCTGCTCGGAACCCTCGACGGGGTCGAGGCGGGCGGCGTAGATCTCGCCGCGGCGAAGCCGGGCGGGCTTCTTCAGGGGGCGCACCCCTCGGTCTCCGCGTCCGCGCCCCGGAAGTCGCGCATCGTCCGCTCGACGTCGGCGAGGAACTCGGGATCCCGCGCCGCGCGCGCGTATTCCTCTCGCAGCTCGCGCTCCCGAGCGCGCGCGAGATACTCGACGACCGCCTCCTTCACGAGGGAGCTTTGCGAGTGCGCAGCTCCTCGCTCCACTTCCGCGCGAAGGCTCCGGACGACGTCGCTCGGAAGGAGCAGGGTGACCTTCGTCTTGGCGTTGGACGGCTCCATCATACGTATGAATATACCATACAGAATCACCGTACCCTGCCGGCTCTCTCGACCGGCTCGCTCACATCGTGTGCAGGGCCCGCCCCGCGAGCGCGAGCGCGGTCTCCCCGAAGGCCTCCGAGAGCGTCGGGTGCGGGTGGATGAGCGCGGCGATCCGCTCGCCTTGCAGGAGTCTGCCCCCGCGCGGCGAAAGGGCACATGGGAGGCGAGGGCGGCCCCCGGAGGCCCTCCGCGGGTGCGGCATCGCGGGGAGGAGGAGCGGATGATGGGGCGCGCAGGAGATTTCCCTTTGCGCTTGCCCGGCCGGCGGAAGCGAGCCGGAGCGGTTCTCCTTCCCCTCCTGCTGGTTGCGGTCCTTGTGGGGTCGCTGACCCCCGCCCCCGCCGGTCCGCCCGGGGGATCGGGGCAAGCCTCGTCCTCGTCGTCGGCTTCCCCCGAGGAGGCCGCGGCCGCTCTCTACGGCTCGACGGATCTGCGCCTGCTGCCCTCGACCGGAGCTGCCTACGTGGAGGCTTTCCCCGCGATCGAGTTCTACTACGTCATCGGGGGCCAGGGGCTTCCCGGTCAGACCCACATCATGGCGTGGGAGCCCGCCACCGCGAGCGCCTACGATGCGACCAGGAGCTTCAACTCGCTCCTCGTGCTCTCGGGCGCGGTCATCGCGACCTCCGCCGAGGCCCTGCGCTACGCCAAGGCATACGCCGAGGCGGCCAACGCCGAGCTGAACCTCGTCCGGGAGATCGTGGACCAAACCGACTCGGCGCGCCTGGACCGGACCGTTCCCGATCCCGCGGCCACGCCCGTGCTCGGGGGGTTCGACGCATCCCTTGAGACCTGGACGCAGGAGAACGGAGTGATCGCGGACTGGACCGTCCGGTTCCGGGGAAACCTCGTCGATACCGCCGTCTGGCTGGTTCAGGACTCCGCGGTGGGCCCCTGGGCGCTTTCCGAGCAGGCGGCGCCTCTGCGGCCGGGCGTGCGCGTGACGGATTCCTACCCGCCGTCTGGGCATCACGTTGAGGCGGCGCTCGAGACCCCTGGAGGTGACCGGCCGCTTCGGCTTCCCGACGGGACGGGGTTCGGATCCTGCGGGGACGGGACCCTGCCGATCGCCTCGGGGGAGAACTTCGACGGCTCGACCTGGATCGTCTGCTACACCCGCGATCTCGTCGAGGCGGGGGCGGTCCCCCCGACCGACCAGCAGCTTGCCGATGAGCTTCTCCAGGCGGGCCTCGGGGCATACGCCGCCCAGATCGACCGAAGCTCGAGCGCCTGTGCGTCGGGCGCCAACCCCGGACCGAACTGGGGGATGGTCTCGGGCGACGCCGACTGCACGCTTCAGATCGTGATGGATGTCGATGACCTGGATTGCCTGAAGGCGGGGGCGGCCAACTACGGCATACGCTACGACACCCGCATCTGCTTCGCGCCCCACTACATCACCCTCCGCCGCGCGAGAGGCTACAACCGCACCGCAAGCGAAGCGGACGTCGCGCGGACAGTGATCGGCCACGAGCATTTCCACTCGATCTACGTGGACGCCGGCGCGCCACTCAGTCTCAACTTCGCCACCGAGGGCCTCGCCCGGTTCTCAGAGACCCTTCTCCGGCCCGAGATGCAAGCCCCGGAGGACTCCACCTGGTACGGGACCCAGGATGCGGCCGTGATGCCGGTGGGGACGAACTTCTTCCAACTCCATCCCGACCTTGGGATGTGCGAAGGGATAACCGTCGATTCCAGCCCGCCTCCGACCGGCTCCGCCGATCCTTCGATCTCGATCAAGCACAGCTACGACTACGGGCTCTACTGGGGGTTCCTCTACTGGAAGGACAGGAACGCGGACATCTCCACCATCAGGGAGTTCGTCTCGGACCTTGCCGATGCGAACGCTCAAGACCCGATCGGCGATGACCCCGTGAACGACCCTGAAGAGTGCGACCGGCGCGTCGCCGAGATGATCGGCGGCGTGCTCGTGCGGAATCCCGCTCCCCCGAACACTCACGCGGAGGCGCTCGCGGAGTTCGGGATCCACATGTGGACCAAGGACTTCAGGTGGGCGCCCCCGAATTCTCAGACCGTCTACGACTTCGGGCAGTACCTGCTCGACGTGGCGCGAGACCGGCACGTGTCCCCGACTGATCCGAGCCCGCACCAGGTGGGCCCCTGGGGACTTCACTTCCACGCCTTGTGCGAGACGGCCACGACCTGCGCGGCGCAGAGCTTCCGACTCACGTACACAACCGCAGACCAGACCGCTGGGCATTGGCGCGTCCGAGCCATTGCGGTCGCTGGGCGTACCGTCAAACAGGTTTGGGAGCTGATCCCCAACCAGCCGCAAACGGTGGTCCCCCCTGCGGAGGCGGATGCCATCTTCGTGGAGGCCGTCCGCGCGACCCCCTCCGCCGGGTCCTACACCTTCACGGTGGAGCCGCTATGAGCCGGCCGGTTCGGCGGCGCACACCTCGGCGGTCATGGGCGCTCGCTCTCCTCCTGGCCCTCACCATCGCCCCGTTCTCCGCGCGGGCCGCTCACGGCCGCACGACCCGGGTGTCCCTCGCATGGGCCGGCTCGCAGTCCTCCGGCCCGAGCGCCTACCCGGCGGTCTCGGCCGACGGGCGCTACGTCGCTTTCACCTCCTGGGCGAGTGATCTCGTCCCCGGCGACACCAACGGCTGGCCCGATGTCTTCGTTCGCGACCGGGCGACGGGCGAGACCACCCGGGTGTCGGTGTCCTCTTCGGGCAAGCAGGGCAACGGCCCGAGCGGCTATCCGTCCATCTCCGCCGACGGACGCTACGTGGTGTTCGAGTCGGCGGGCACCAAGCTGGACGAGCCTCCGCTGCGTGGAGTGGGTGGCATCTACGTCCACGACCGGTCCACGGGGACGACGTCGTTGGTTTCCGTTACCGTTGGCAACGAGCGAAGCCAGGGGGAGTTCGCAGTGATCTCCGGCAACGGGCGCTACGTCGCGTTCTGGAGCGGCGACCCCCGGCTCGTGTCGGATAAGATCGATTCCACCTACGACGTGTTCGTCCGTGATCTCGACACTCAGACCACCGGGCGCATCGTCTGCGGGTGGGACTCGGAGTTCTGGCTACAGGGTCTCTCGATCTCCTTCGACGGACAGTATGTGGCCTTCCCCTGTCGCTCCAGCCCGGGTCCGGTTGTCTTCTCCCAGGTGTATGTCGTGGACCGGCAGAGCAGCGATCGCGGGATCGCTTCCGTTTCTTCTGGAGGAGATTCGGGGAATGCGAGCAGCGCGTTTCCTTCCATCTCCGCCGATGGCCGCTACGTCGCGTTCGACTCGGGCGCGCGCAACCTCGTCCCGAACGACTCCGCTCCGGGCACCGAGGTCTTCGTCCGGGACAGACTCCTTCAGCAGACAAGGCGGGTGTCGCTGGCCACATCCGGAGAGCAACAAAGGTGGGCTCTCTGTGTGTTTGGCCCGCAACCCTCCTGCCCGGGACTGGAGGCCCACAGCCTGCGACCCTCGATTGGGGGGACCCGCATCGCCTTCCAGTCCTACGCAGGGAACCTGGCGCCGGACGACACCAACTTCGCCCCTGACATATTCGTCCACGACCTTTCGACCGGGGAAACGGAGCGCGTATCGGTTTCCACGGGCCGCAGGCAGGCGAACAACCAGAGCGACTGGCCGGCGATGTCGGCGGACGGGATCGTCGTCGTCTACGGATCCCTCGCCTCGAACCTGGTCCCGGACGACACCAACGGCACCTGGGACGTCTTTGCCTACGACTTCGCCGTGGGTCCTCCGACCTGCCCGGGTGGGGTCTACGAGGAAGGACCTCTCTCGGGGGTGCTCCATGAGGCAGGCGAGCCGCGCGCAGGGCCGGCGGTGCAGACCCTCCATGAGGCAAGTTGCGCGGTCGCCGGCGCCGGAGGGTGAACGCCGCGAGCCTGCCCTGGGCGCGCCAGCGCGCCCTGAGACCTTGACCGGGGCCTTGGCCTGATCCTCAGAAGACGATCTGATCAGGACCGGCCGCGTATCCGGGATTCAGGTACTTCTTGCACGGATCATAGCTGTCCAGGAGGGGATCTTCCCCGATGAAGGTAGTGCCGGGCTGCAGCCTGTCGACATGATCGGCTTCCTGGTACAGCCAGATCGAGAAGATCGAGTCGTCGTCGGGACTCGCGTAGTCCCCGTCGCTCAGGACGTCGCGAATGTCGAGGTTCAGGGGCCCCTTGTTCGCGTCCACGATCGGGACGACCACCCCCGGCGCAACGCGCGGGACCGAGATGTCGCCGGTGACGCCGTACCCCCGATCCATCCCGTGCACGGATCCCCGTCGTTCGCCAGCGCCTGGGCCGGTCCGAGCAGCGCGGCGGCGAGGACCACCGCGATCGGCACCGCGATCGGCACCGCGATCTTGGCTCGCATCGGTCTCCTCCTCTCCCGTTCCCATCGAGTCTTCGCCACGGGCCGGGCGATCCCTTCTCGACGCCGCTACATCGTGTGCAGGGCCCGCCCCGCGAGCGCGAGCGCGGTCTCCCCGAAGGCCTCCGAGAGCGTCGGGTGCGGGTGGATGAGCGCCGCGATCTCCCCCGGCGCCGCCTGCCACCCGACCGCGAGCATCCCTTCGGCGACCAGCTCGGTGACCCGGGGCCCGACCAGGTGCACGCCGAGGACGGGGCCGTCATTGGCGGCCACGATCTTGCAGAACCCGCCGGTCTCCCCGAGCGCCGCCGCCTTGCCGATCCCGGCGAAGCCCACGGTCTTGGCGACGACGTCGTGCCCGCGCTCGCGCGCCTGGGCTTCGGTGAGCCCCACGGCGGCGACCTCCGGCGTCGAGTAGGTGCAGCGCGGGATCGCGTCGTAGTCGATGGGCCGCACAGGGCGCCCGGCCGCGTGCTCGGCCGCGAGCATCCCCTCGGCGAAGGCGACGTGGGCGAGCTGTGGCGTGGCGATCAAGTCCCCGACCCCGTAGACATCCTTCGCAGATGTCCGGCAGGACTCGTCGACAGTCACGTAGCCGCGCGCGTCGGTCGTCACTCCGGCGGCCTCCAGCCCCGTGCCCTGCGTGACCGGCCCGCGCCCGACCGCGCACAGAAGGATCTCGGCCTCGAGCGTCTGGGTCTTGCCGTCGGTCGTCACGGTGGCGCGCACCGACGTCTCGCCGGGGTGGACCTCTTCGACCTTCGCGCCGGCGAGCGAGGCGATGCCGCGCTTGGAGAACGCGCGCTGCAGCTCCTTACCGAGGTCGGCGTCCTCGAGGGGCACGAGGGTCGGGAGCATCTCGACCACCGTGACCTTCGAGCCGAACGAGGCCCACAGGCTCGCGAACTCGACGCCGACCGAGCCGGCGCCGATCACGATCGCCGAGGCCGGGACGCGGTCGAGCGCTAGGGCCTCGTCGCTCGTGATCACGCGCGGACCGACCGCGAGTCCCGGGAGGAGCTTCGGGCGCGATCCCGTCGCGACGACGACCTTGCCGCCGCGAAGCTCGCGCCCGCCGGCGGCGATCGTGCCGGGAGAGCGCAGCTCGCCGGGAGCGCGGACGACCTCGATTGCGCGGTTCTTCATGAGAGATTCAAGGCCCCGGTGCATCTTCTGGACGACGCGCTCTTTGTGCTTCTGCACCCCTGCCCAGTCGAAGGTGACCTCCCCGGTGCGGACGCCGAAGCGCCCGGCGTCGCGCGCGCCGTCGTGGACCTCGGCGGCGTGCAGGAGGGCCTTGGTCGGGATGCAACCCCGGTGTAGGCAGGTTCCGCCGACGAGGTCTCGCTCGACGAGCGCGACCGACATCCCGAGCTGCGCGGCGCGCAGCGCGGCGGCGTATCCTCCCGTGCCGCCGCCGAGAACCACCAGATCGAAGGACTCGGGCATGATCCCCTCCCGTCGGGCTCGGCTCATGCTATAGCGGGGCGCGCAAGGTGACCTCGGGCCGGCCTGCCGGCGCGAATCACTCCGGGCTCGGGAAACGGTCCTCGAGGACCTCCGGCCGGACCATCAGGCGAGCCGCCGACGGAGCGCCTCGGCCTCCGCGCGACGGATCCAAGCGGTGTCGTAGTAGCGCTTCACGGCGCGCAAGCGGAACTCCTCGAAGGCTCCCGGGGCGGCCTCGAAGAGAGGCCGTCCGTCGAGCGCGGCCTCGCGCAGCAGAAGCGGATCGGCGCGCCCGAGGTCCACGAGGTCGACGTCCATTCCGGCCGGGGCGTGAAGGGCCTCACGGATCGCGTCGAGGTCGCCGGGGGCGCCGCTCTCGAAGATCACCCCGAGGTCGAGGTCGCTCGAAGCCCGCGCGCCGGCGCGCGCCCGGGAGCCGAACAGCACCAGGAGGCGCACGCGGAGGCGGTGGAGAGAGGGGTGATCGGCCGACACGTCCATGCTCGAAGCCTACCGCAACGCACCGTCGCACAAAGATCGTCTTCTGCCGCTCACTAGCCGGCACAAGAGGGGAAACGCCGCGGCTCGCCCGACGGGCCGATTCGAGGTCATTGAAAGCAGGCGGCGGAGCTTCCCTTCGAGGCGCAGGAAGTGGGCTCCCGCCAGGGAACTCTCTGCTCGTGCGCTCGTTGGGAAGAGGCGGTGCCATGAGGTCGAGGAACCGCGCGTGGCGCGGGTGGTTCGGGTCTTCGAGCGCGCTGCTGCTGACTGTGGCCACGCTCGGGCTCGGTCCGGCATCCCCGGCGACGGCGGCCGAGGCGGCGAGGTGGGAGGCCCACTGCGACTGCCCCGGGTGGGACTCGGCCGGCGCGTCCGGCATCGCCGCGAGCCCCGACGGCACCCGCGTTTTCGTGAGCGGGTGGACCCCTGGCTCCGAGACAGACTCCGACTACGCCACGCTCGCCTACGACGCCGAGAGCGGCGCGAGGTCTTGGGCGGCCCGCTACAACGGCCCCGGGAACGGCTGGGACCGGGCCTACAGCCTCGCCGTCGGCCCCGACGGCGCGCGGGTCTACGTGACCGGGGGGAGCTACGGCTCCGGCAGCTCCTCCGACTACGCGACCCTTGCCTACGACTCCTCCTCGGGTACCAAGCTCTGGGAGGCCCGCTACGACGGCCCCGGGAACCGCTGGGACCGGGCCACGAGCCTCGCCGTCGGCCCCGACGGCGCGCGGGTCTACGTGACCGGGAGAAGCGTCGGCTCCGGGACCAAGTCCGACTACGCGACCATCGCCTACGACGCCTCGGTAGCTTCGGTTCCCCGGGCTACGACGGCTCCGCGACGGGCTACGACTACGCGACCATCGCCTACGACGCCGCGAGCGGCGCCGAGCGTTGGTGGGCCCGCTACGACGGTCCTGGTTCTGGGGGCTACTGGCCCGACGGGGCGGACACGGCCATCGCGCTCGCTCTGAGCCCCGACGGAGCCCGGGTCTTCGTGACCGGGGAGAGCGACGGAGGGTACACGGACTTCGACTTCGCGACGCTTGCCTACGACGCCGTGAGCGGTGCGCGCGTCTGGGAAGTCCGCTACGCGAGCCTCGGAAGCGACTATCCCTCCGGCCTCGCCGTGAGCCCCGACGGGGCGCGGGTATTCGTCACCGGGACGAGCGCGATGGGCTATGCGAGCCTTGCGTACGACGCCGCCGACGGGTCTCCGCTGTGGAGGGCTCTCTACGACGGCGCTTCGCAACCCTATTACTCTGCCTGGGCCGGGGGCTTGGTGGTCGGCCCCGACGGCGCGCGTGTGTTCGTGACCGGGCATCGCACGGGCGTCACCACGCAGAATGGGACTCCATCGGAGATCGTGACCCTCGGGTACCCGGTGGTGGACTCCGACCGCGACGGGCTGCCGGACTGGGACGAGGTCAACATCCACGGCACCGACCGGCTCGACCCGGACACCGACGATGATGGGCTCCTCGATGGTGAGGAGGTGTACGTCGGCACGGATCCGCTGGACGCCGATACCGACGACGACGGGCTCACCGACCGTGAAGAGGTCAAGGACTACGGCACCAATCCCAGGGACTCCGATACCGACGACGACGGGCTCACCGACCGTGAAGAGGTCAAGGACTACGGCACCAATCCCAGGGACTCCGATACCGACGACGACGGGCTCACCGACCGGGACGAGATCCGGAAGTGTGGGACCACCGCACCGACCCCGCCGACCCCGACACCGACGACGACTGGCTCTCCGACGGCGAGGAGGTCAACACCCGGCGCACGGACCCGCGCGCGGCCGACTCCGACGGCGACGGGCTCGGCGACGGCGAGGAGGTCTACGTGTACTACACCAACCCCCGCGCGGCCGACACCGATCGGGACGGCCAGCGCGACGGCTACGAGGTCTCTCACCGGAGCGACCCGAACGACCGGCGGAGCGTCGGCACCCCGCTCGGCCCGAAGCGCCTGCCGGCGTCGCCTCCGGCGCCGATCGTCCCGGAGATCTAGCGAGGAGCGGCGCCCGATGCGAGCAGGAGCCAGGAAGACGGTTGCGAGGGGAGCGATCCTTTGGGTGCTGGCGGGGGTCGTGGGGGTTGGGACGGCAGGACAGGCTTCGGCCACGGCGGGCGCGGAGCTTTGGGAGGCCCGCTACAGCAGCCCCCGGAACTCCTCCGACGAGGCCCACAGCCTCGCGGTGAGCCCCGACGGCGCGCGGGTCTACGTAACTGGGGAAACCTACGGCTCCGGCAGCTCCACCGACTACGCGACCCTTGCCTACGACGCCTC
>JACQXY010000009.1:0-11402 GCA_016208485.1 Acidobacteriota bacterium
CTTCCGCGCGGCCCTCGACGCCGCGCGCGCCGCGGGACGCACGGTCGGCCTCGTCCCGACCATGGGCTATCTCCACGAGGGGCACGCCTCGCTGATCCGCCGCGCGCGCGCGGAGTGCGGCGCCGTCGCGGTCACCATCTTCGTCAACCCGTTGCAGTTCGGCCCCGCCGAGGACCTCGCGCGCTACCCGCGCGACCTCGACCGGGACCTCGAGATCTGCGCGCGCGAGGGGGCGGACCTAGTCTTCCACCCCCCCGTCGAGGAGATGTACTCCGGGGATCCCGAGGTGACGGTGAGCGCCGGGCCGATCGCGGGGATCCTGGAAGGCGCGAGCAGGCCCGGCCACTTCGACGGGGTCGTGACCGTGGTCGCGAAGCTCTTCAACATCGCCGGTCCGTGCCGCGCGTACTTCGGCGAGAAGGACGCCCAGCAGCTCGTGGTGATCCGCCGCCTTGCCCGCGCGCTCGACTTCCCGGTCGAGGTCGTCGGCTGCCCGACGGTGCGCGAGCCGGACGGTCTGGCGATGTCGAGTCGCAACGTCTACCTGGGCGTGGAAGAGCGGGCGGCGGCCAAAGCGCTGAAGCGCGGGCTGGACCGAGCGGCGAAGGCGGTCGAGGGGGGGGAGCGGGACGGGCGCCGAGTCGCGGAGGGCATGGCCCGCGCGGTATCCTCGGAGGTGGTCGCGCGGCTCGACTACGCGGTGTGCGTCGATCCAGAGACGCTCGCCGAGGCGGCCGAGATCGCCGGGCCGGTTCTGCTCGCGGTGGCGGCACGGTTCGGCTCCGCGCGACTGATCGACAACGTGACGGCGACCCCGCCGGGGGCTCGCGGGCCGGATGCGGCTCGGGGACACGGGGGGGCGGCGATCCAAGGAGGTCGATGATGCTGCGCACGATGCTGAAGTCCAAGATCCACCGCGCGCGGGTCACCCAAGGAAACATCGACTACGTCGGCTCCATCACGATCGATACCGACCTGCTCAAGGCGGCCGACGTCTTCCCCTACGAGAAGGTCCACGTGGTGGACGTCGACAACGGCGCGCGCCTGGAGACCTACGCGATCGAGGGGGAACCCGGCTCCGGCGTGATCGGCATGAACGGCGCCGCCGCGCGTCTGGTCCACACCGGGGACACGATCATCATCCTCGCCTACGCGCACGTGTCCGAGGAGGAAGCCCGGCGCCTGCGGCCGACGATCGTGCTCGTGGACGAGCGCAACCGCATCCTCCACGTCGGCGACGAGCTGATCGCGCTCGAGAGCTAGGGGGTCCGGGGGTCATGGACCGCCGCTCGACCGGACGTTCGGGACCGGCCGCGGGCCGGACCCCCGGCGCGGATATAGGGGTCCGGGGGTCATGGACCGCCGCTCGACCGGACGTTCGGGACCGGCCGCAGGCCGGACCCCCGGCGCGGACTAGGGCGTGATCGCCCCGCCTCCCGAGGCCGCCACGAGAGAGGCGGTCGCCCGCGCGCTCGCCGAGGATCTGGGCGATGCCGGGGACGTCACGACCGAGGCGATCGTGCCGGCGGCAGCTCCCGGGCGCGCGGTCCTCGTCGCGCGCGAGGCCTGCGTCGTGGCCGGGCTCGGGGCATTCGAGGAGGCGTTCCGCGCGCTGGAGCCCGCCGTGAAGGTGACGCGACTCGTGGCCGAGGGCGAGCCCGCCGCCGCCGGCGCGGTCGTGGCGCGCGTCGAGGGTCCGCTTCGCGCGATCCTCGCCGCCGAGCGCACCGCGCTCAACTTCCTCCAGCGCCTCTCGGGCATCGCGACGCTCACGCGCCGCTTCGTCGAGGCCGCGCCCGGCGTCCAGATCCGCGACACCCGCAAGACGACGCCGGGGCTCCGCGCGCTCGAGAAGTACGCCGTGCGCGCGGGCGGCGGCACGAATCACCGGATGGGCCTGTTCGACCGGGTCCTCGTGAAGGACAACCACGTTGCGGCTGCCGGGGGTGTCGGCGCGGCGATCGCTCGGATGCGGGCCGCGCGTCCCGGGATGCCGATCGAGGTCGAGTGCGAGACGCTCGATCAGGTCCGCGAGGCGCTCGAGGCCGGCGCCGACGAGCTGTTGCTCGACAACATGGACCCGGCCGGGCTCCGCGAGGCCGCGCGCCTCGCAAGGGGGCGCGCGCGCACCGAGGCCTCGGGGGGAGTGACGCTCGCGATGGTCGGCGAGATCGCCACGACCGGCGTGGACGCGGTCTCCTCCGGCGCCCTCACGCACTCGGCGCCGGCCGTGGACCTCGCGCTCGAGATGGAGCCCTAGGAGGGAGCATGCTCCTCGCCGTAGACGTGGGCAACACGCAGACCGTGATCGGGATGTTCGAGCGCGACCGCCTGGAGAAGCACTGGCGGATCTCCACGCAGGCTCAGCGAACGGCCGACGAGCTGGCGCTCGTCTTCCAGGGGCTGCTCGAGCAGGAGGACCTCTCGTTCTCGCGCCAGGTGACCGGCGTCGCGCTGTCGAGCGTCGTGCCGCAGATGACCCAGGCGATGCGCGAGATGACCGAGCGCTACTTCCACTTCCCGCCGCTCGTCGTCGAGCCCGGGGTGAAGACCGGCCTGCCCATTCTCACCGACAATCCCAAGGAGGTCGGCGCCGACCGGGTCGTGAACGCGATCGCGGCCTTCGAGCTGCTCGGCGGGCCGTGCATCGTGGTGGACTTCGGCACCGCCACGACCTTCGACGCGGTGAGCGCGAGGGGCGAGTACCTCGGCGGCGCGATCGCGCCCGGGGTCGAGATCTCGACCCAGGCGCTTGTCTCGGCCGGCGCGCAGCTCCGCCGGATCGAGTTCGTCCCGCCCCGCACCGTGATCGGAAAGAGCACCGTGGACGCGATCCGGGCCGGGGTCATCTTTGGCTTCGCCGGCCAGGTGGACGCGCTCGTCGAGCGGATGCGGGCGGAGCTCGGCGGCGCGGCTCCTGCGGTCGCGACCGGTGGGCTCGCGCCGGTGATCCTTCCTCACTGCCGCGCGATCGACCGGCACGAGCCCTGGCTCACACTCACCGGCCTCCACATCGTCTACGAGCGCAACGCCGCGAGCGGCTGACCAGCGGCCCGCGTGCCGTGGACGGGTGCGGCGTGAGCAGGGCGAGGCCAACCCCGCTCTTCGCCGGCCCGTTCCCGGGGGCAGATCACCGTTGCAGGAGAGAATGGTCCGAGTGACCCGACTCCGGCAGATGAGCGGCAGCGACTGGAGACTACGCGAACGCACAGGGATCCATTGCAAAGGACCCCACGCAGGAGATTCTGAGGCCGCCGCGCAGGCAGGACTGGCAACGTGACGCTTCGCGAGGAGCATGCCGGGGGCACGATTCGACCCGACCGCGCTAGCTTGGCAGGGCCAGTGGGAGCGTGGGGACGGACCAGTTCTTGTCCTCGCAGGCGTAGTCCGTGTCGTCGCGAATCAGCTCGAAGACCTGCTCGGTGATCTGGTGCGTGTAGGCGAACCGCGGAAGGATCTTGGGGAACTTGCGCCCAGGGGGAACGGGAACAGCCGCTTCAAGCCGAACGCGTCGGTCGACGAACTCGCGCAGATTCTGAACGGCCTGCGGGATCTCGTAGAGGTCGCGATCCAAACTGACCACGATCGCGACGTCGCACATCCGGCGTAGGATGAACTCGACGACGTCGAGGGCGATTATCAGGTCGATGCCCTTCTCCTGAGGTCGCCGCCACGGTCGAAGCGTGACTGTTTGAGCGGGGCCGCCGGGCACTGGTTTCGGCAAACGCTCCCGGTGGCCCCAATCCCAGTGATACCTGAGTGGGCGGGTGACGACGGTCACCCCGCACTTCCGCATGACCGCTAGTCGGCGGTCTAGGTTTCGCGCCTTGATGTCTTCGCCCGGCAGGTTGGGGTTGGGGCGTCCTGTGTAGAACCGGCACGCGAGTCCCCGAAGTCGCTCTGGGCCGGCCAGAACCTGAGCCAGGAGATGGGGGTGGCAGAGAGGATGGCCGAACAGCACACGACATGCGTTGTAGAGATTCTGCCCATCGATGAACACTACGGCGCGTTCCTGCCGATTCGCATCCACCGGAGCCGGTCCTCTCCTCCGCCGCAAGAAAAAGCCCCGGTCAGCCCGAAGGCAGCCGGGGCCCGTAAAGCCTCGACACCAGAATACCCAGCCGCGAGGCGCCGGGCAACAGGGCTTCTTGGCGTCACCGAGATGGCCCGCTTGCCGCTGCCCAGCTGGCCGATAGCGGCACCGTTGGTGGCGCGCCGCGCCCCGGCCCACGGGCAGCGTCCTGTTGATGCGGCTGCTACGGGCGGTCGAGGCCGGGGAGATCGAGATCGTCGTGCGGGAGACGGAGCGACTCTCTGTTCGCGTGGGCCGGGCCCGTTCACCGAGGAGGAGTTCGCGCTCGCGTCGGGACTGGACCGCGTCCGCGCGCGGAGCGCGCCCGCGACCCCGCACGCCGGATCGAGTTCATCCCGCCCCGCGGCGTGATCGGCACGAGCACCGTGGACGCGATCCGGGCCGGGGTCATCTTCGGTTTCGCAGGGCAGGCGGACGCGGTCGCCGAGCGAACGCGCGGTGCTGGGCGACCCGACCGCGGCGGTCGCGACCGGCGGGCTCGCGCCGGTGATCCTCCCTCACTGCCGCGCGGCCGACCGGCACGAGCCCTGGCTCACCCTCAGCGGGCTCCGCATCGTCTACGAGCGCAACGCCGCCGCCTGAGCGGGGGGCCGATTCCCGGCCTGCTCCTTGGGACCCCGCCGGGCGCTACAACGCGTTCCGCCAAGAAGTGGCGACGGATCCGCACGCGAAGGACCCTGGAGGACTGCTGAAAGGTGTACCGCCGTACTCAACGACTTCCCCCGGCAGATGAGCGGCTGCGAGGGGACGTCGTCCGCGTACCCGTACAACTCCAACGGCCCAGGAACATTCCAGCTGAAGACGTTTTCTACCCTGGATGGGACGCGACCGTCGCGGACGATCTGGTCGACGGTCATGGCATCAGCCACCATCGAGACGATCATCGCCACGGGAACGCGGAGCCCGCGAATGCAGGGCACCCCGCCCATCTTGTCGGCTTCCACGGTGACGCGTGCGAACCGCATGGTCGCCTCCCCGACCAGGAGAACCATTCGGCTGAGTGCGCGATCCCGCCTTGCGTCGGCCCCGTAGCCGTCAATGTGGCAGGTGGCAGGTGACAGGACACCTCATGCCAACCAGACTGTTCACTGCCCTCATGTCGCTGGCCGTGGCGCCTCCCCCGCCCCTGACGCGCCGCGCGCGCCCCTCGGCCCCGCCTACGCCCAGTCCACGGTGATCTTGCCAGTCGTCCCTGGCCCCGAGACCTGGCCGAGTGGGCAGTAGAGGGGGCCGAGGAGAACGAAGTTCACCCTAACATCCAGCGTGACCGCACCGTTCGGCACTGAGACCGGGTCGGGCGTGGAACCGCAGAAGCCACCCGCCGCCAGGATGCTGTTGTTGGCCCTCAGGAAGAAGTAGTAGCCCCCGACCGGATTCAAGACATCGTCCTCGATCCTGATCATTGCCCGAGTCTCCCCACCCTGCGGGCGGAACCGCGAGGCGATCAGCCCGCCGGCCCCACCGACGTACCGCTGGCTCTCTGACCGCGAGTAGAGAACAAATCGCTTCCAGGTACCGCTCGTCTCGCCGTCGTCGTCGATGACGAGAAGCGTCACCAGGTACGCGCCCCCCGAGGAGTAGCTCTTGGTCGGGTTCTGCGCCGTCGAGGTCGTGCCGTCGCCGAAGTCCCATGACCACGTGGTCACGGTGCCGTCGCGGTCCGTACTCGTGTCGGTGAAGGTGCACGTGGAGCCGGTGCAGGCGTGGGTGAAGCTGGCCTCGGGCGCGAAGTTCGCGATCGGCCCAGCCTCCAACTTGAAGGTCGCCCGCACGGTCCCCGTGGTTCCCGGGTACCCCAACTCCAGGCTTCCCCTGCAACCACCAAACTCGGGATAGCCGTACAGGTTGAAGTTGCTGGTGCCGAGCGGGATCTCAACGTCCTCTGCCTGGCCACAGAAATACGAGTCCTCGTAGCGCGTCCCCCCGGCCGTCGGGATCACGAACATGAGTTGGGCATAGACGGGATCGGTCAGGTCATCGTCGATGGAGATGTCGAGGTACCTCTCCCCGGGATACACATCGAACGAGAAGCCGATCCGGAGCTCGGTGTAGCGGCGTTCTACGTACGGTGAGAGGACGGTGACGCTCATCTCTTCGCTCCCGGGGAACTGCAGCTTGTACTCCCCGGGATTGGGAGACCACGCTGCGGAATACTGCCCGTCTCCCTCCTCGGTGTCGGGAGCCACGCCGTCGTCGTGGAAGAGCAAGGTCTCGTTCCCCGGGATCACGCGGGCCTCGAAGGGCGCGGTGACGTCATCGGCGCAGTTGATCTGAAGGGTCCTGACGCCGACCGACTGCGGGTTCCGGAGCACGATTGCTCTGGGTGACTGCAACGCGAAGACCTTCGAGCCCGAGCACGTGAGCGCGCCGTGGGCGTTGAGCCGCCGCCCCGTGATGGTCGTGGCAGCCAGCGACGGGATCGAGTCGCCCCCGGCCAGAAGAAGATTCCGGATGGCCCGCCAGGACCGAGACGGGTCGGCCGCCTTGAGGAGAGCAGCAACGCCGGCGACATGGGGTGCGGCCATCGAGGTCCCGCTCTTCTCCGCGTACGCATTCCCGGGCACGGTGCTCAGGATCTCGTCGCCCGGCGCTCCGAGATGCACGGTCCGTTGCCCACGGTTGGAGAAGCCCGCGAGCGAGTCCGTGCGGGTCGTGGCGGCCACGGATACCACGTTGGGCAGGTCGCTCGTACCGTCGGCGCACCCGTCCTGATCGTAGGAGTCGTTCCCGGCGGCCTTGACGAACAGGATCCCGGACTCGAGATGCGCCCGGATCGCGTCGCGCGCGGCCTGGGTGAGGGATGGGCAGCCGGAGGTGGCTGATCCCCAACTGTTGTTCGTGGCAACGATCGGGACCCCCCGGCCCTTCATCGCCTTCACGTACTGAAGGCATTCGACGGCATCCGACGTGAGCCCCACTCCCGCGGCGCTGAGGAACTTGCATGCGAGAAGGCGCGTCGTCCAGTTCACACCGGTCACGCCGATTCCGTTGTCGCCGACCGCACCGATGATCCCCGCGACGTGGGTCCCGTGGCTCTCGTCGTCCATCGGATCGCCGGTGCCGTCGATGGTGTTGATCCCGTGGCAGTCGTCGACGTAGCCGTTGCCATCGTCGTCCACCCCATCGGCGTCGCACTCGACCTCGTTACGGAAGACGCTCGCCGCGAGATCCGCATGGTTGTAGTCGATGCCGGTGTCGATGGTCGCCACTACGACGCCTGCAGACCCCGTCGTGATGTCCCAGGCCTCGGGAGCGTCGATGTCGGCGTCCGGCGTCCCTGCTTGCTGTCCCGTGTTGTGAAGCGCCCACTGCTCGCCGAAACGTGGATCGTTCGGTGCAGCGAGCGCCTTCAGCGTGAAGTCGGGCTCCGCGTACAGCACGCGAGGGCTGGCCCTGTACCGGGAGAGCGCGCGCTCCACGGTCAGCGACCGTGGAATCCGCACGAGCTGGAGGCCAGAGACGATCGAGTACCGTTGCAGCACCGAGGCGCCCAAAGCGGAGTGGACGCGCGCGATCTCCCCCGCCGAGGCGTCCTCCGCGAACCGGACCAGGAGCTGGTGGGCGACGTGCGGCGCAAGGTCGCTCTTCCCCTCTGAGGAGTGGGCGCTTGGCGCCGCGGTCAGCGACCCCACAAGAGCAAGACTGAGACTCCAGAGCGACACTGACTTCCGACCGCCACGCCTCATCTCTCCACCCCCGTATCCAGAGTTCGACTGCCTCGTGCCTCCCGCTTGCCGGCCCGTTCCGGCCAGGTCACGCGCCGCGGGCTACGACCAATCCACGATGATGATTCCGGTCGTGCCCGGGCCAGACGCCTGCGGGTAGCAGTCGATGGCTCCGGTACCGGACACACCAACGAGCAGTTCCGTTGCACCCCCCACGGCCACGGCCGTGGACCCGCAGAAGCCGCCGTTGCCGACCAGCGCATGACCGGGATCCCTGTAGAGCGCGTAGTAGCCCCCTACCGGATTCAGGACATCGTCCTCAATCGTGATGGTGGCCGCGGTCTCCCCGCCGTCGGGGTAGAACCGCGCTCCGCCAACGCAGAGATCGCCGAGTGCAAGCCAATCATCGGTGCACTCGGGTACGCCACCGCTGTTGCCGACGTAGTTCTCCACGTCGCGGTCGTGCGCCAGGACCGGTCCCGGCGCCACGGCAGCCGCCAGTGCGCCCGCGATCGCCAGCGCCCACGCGATCCTCCGAAGTCCCAATGTCGCCACCTCCCTAGTCCGGACGGGAGGCCCCGCCCCTGCCGGGCGCCTCCCCGGCTCGCTGAGCCGCGGGCCTGCATACCCATTTCGCGGGGGGGGGGGGGGGGGGGGGGGGCCTCCGATGGGCCGTCCGGGGACACAGCCAACCTCGGTTGACAGCCGGTGGGCGGAGTCCCCGGACTCGCGGACCAGTGGGCGAAACCCGCGGGGTTTGTCGACGCGAGAGATCTGCCGCCGGGCAGGCCCGGCTCGGGATTCGGGCGGCCACCGCTTGCCGGTTGGATGAGGCCGGGTACGTCAACCGAAGTTGACGATGTGGTTGGGAGCGGTCGGCGCTGCTCGCGGCCGGTTCCCTGCTCCGATAGGCTGAGTCGAGGTGCGAGCTGATGGCTGTCAGACGGAGGAGCCCCAGAGAGACGGCGACGCCGACACGCCTGGCGTCCTCGCGACCCCGGCCGGACCCGATGTTGAGTCGCTGGAGCACGTGCCCCCACCGCCTCCATTCGAGCCCCGGCCGGAGCTGATCACCTACCTCGAGCGGGGGCAGGCGCGGCCGCGAGACGAAAACGGCCGCTGAGGCGGTCTCGGCCCGCGCATCCGAGTTCGGGCCCGCTCGTTGGATGTGTCAGGAGGAGCCCTGAAGAAGTCGGTCGTTGTGCTCGCCACCGCACTGGTGGCGGGCGCTCTGGTTTTGCCCGACGGCTGGCATCCGGCCTCGACGCGGTCCGCGGAGACGGCGGTCGTGGCTTCCAAGCTGCGGGGCGGGCTCGCCGAGATGCTCGCGCTCGGCTTCCAGCCCGACCCCCGCCTCGAGGATCTCGTGCCGGGGTTTCGCCCCGGGGAGTTCGTGGTCTACGCGGTCGTCGACGGGCCGGCGAACCGGTATGCGGCGGAGGTCGCCGCGGCCGGTGCCAGAGTGCGCTGGGCCTTCCGCTCGGTCGACGCCGTCTCGGCCGTCGCGCCGCGCGACGCAGTGCTCGCGCTCGCCGCGAGACCGTGGGTGCGCGCGCTCTACCCCGTCCGGTCCGCTCGGCTGGACGACGCCGAGGAGGTCTCGGGGACCATCACGCGAGGCGACCCACCGAAGGTTCACCCGATCCGCGTGAGGGCAGGCTCGCGGAGCATCTCCATCGACCTGTCCGTCGTCCCACCCACGGCGCCGCACTTCGACGTCAATCCGACCGACTTCATCGAGGCGTTGCTCGTCGACCCGAAGGGTCGGACCGTCCAGGCGCGGCCGAACTCTCTCGCCGGGATCTCCTTCCGGTACGGCGAGAACACGCCGCTCCGGGCCGGGACCTGGGCCCTCCAGATCTGGTACCGGAGCGCCAACCTGCCGACGGCGCCGATCACCTTCGTGTACCGGGGGACGGTGAACGTCACGGGCGAGTCCGTCGCCCGAGAGCCGGCCGCGAAGGTCCAGGAAGGGTGCGCCGGGCGGCGGCACGCCGGGACGTGGCAGCGCCACCCAAACCTCAAGCGGCGAGGTACAACCGACATCGGGGCGCCCGCGCTCTGGGCTGACGGGATCACCGGCCGCGGGGTGCGCGTGGCGGTGCTCGATACCGGCGTCGACGCGAGCCACGTCGATCTCGACGACCAGGACTGGGAGCGCTGGGGTGCCCCCGCGTGCTCGCCGAAGGTGATCGCCGATGCCCTGTTCCTCGCCGGCCGGAGGCTCGACGGCCAGGGGAACATCGACACGGGCGGGCACGGGACGCACGTCGCCGGCGAGCTTGCGGGGACGGCGGAGGGCGCCACGGATGAGCAGCGCGGTGCCTATCCCGGGGTCGCTCCGGAAGCCAGCATCATCGCCGGGCGCATCGCCCTCGACATCACGGCCCTCTCGGACGACATGCTGGCGGCCGCGGAGTGGTCCGTCATCGACCAGCGGGCCGACGTCGTCAGCCTCTCCTTCGGGATCGACGTGCGCTACGGCGTGCTGACCGACCGGAACGACCCCCAGGCGGCCGGCTTCGAGGCCCTGGCCACGAGCCCGGCCTGGGGCTATCCCTCGATTCAGGTGGCGGCCGGCAACGCGGGAGACTTGTTCAGCACGATCGGCGCTCCGGCGACTGCGCCGCACGTGAACGCCATCGCTGCCGCGGTGAAGGACTGGGACCTCGTCCTGCGCGAGGGCGAGGCGCGCGAGGACGGCTCGGCGAAACCGGTCGGCGCGGAGGATGCCAAAGGCCGCGTGCATCCGAGCGTCGCGGCGTTCTCGAGCCGCGGCCCCAGCCAGGACCTCTTCTTCGCGCCGGATTTCGCCGCGCCGGGACACTACATCGTGGCTGCCCGATCGAACCAGACCTCCGAGGAGCCGAACGGGTACGAGAGCTTCTCGGGCACGTCCATGGCGACGCCTCACGCATCGGGGGCCGCCGCGCTCCTGATCGACGGCTACCGCCGGCGCTTTGGGACGTCCGGAGCGTTCGGCAACCGCCCCCCGTTCTGGCTGGTCGCCGCGGCCGTCTCGAACACGGCGGGTACGCCGGCGCCCCGCCCGGCTTTCGCCGGCGGGATGTTGCGGAAGGTGAGCTACGGGACGGGCGCGGACGGGCTGTTCCTGATGTACGGCGGGGGAGCCTCGCGTGAGAGCGGTACGACGCTCATCCGGCCGGTGGGCCCGCTCGTCGAGGGGGCCGGGCGCGTCAACATCCCGGCGGCGCTTGCGGCCCTCACGGAGGGTCTGGTCATCTATACGGCCGGCGACCCGGCGGCCCCCAAGTGGTACGAGCTTCAGCCCTCGATCCAGGCCGGCACGGCCAAGCCGGGCGAAGCCGTGCGGCGCCGGCTCGTCCTCCACCCGGCGGCCGGCGGCCGCTTCGCGGTCCGGTTTCGCGCCGCGCGAGGTGTGCCCTCGGTCAACACCGGCGCAATCGCGCCATCGTGGTGGCGGTTCCCGAGGTCCGTGGAGGTGAACGGTGGCGACGCCGGGGTGGAGGCTGTCCTCTCGGTTCCCAAGGGGACGGCCCCCGGCATCTACACCGGCTACCTGCTCGCGGACGTCGTCGATCGGCAGGAAGGGAGCCGCTTCAAACTTCGGCTCCCGGCGATGGCGGCGGTGGAGGTCGTCGACTTCGACCGCGCGGCCGGAG
>JACQXY010000009.1:11415-63654 GCA_016208485.1 Acidobacteriota bacterium
AAGGCCGACTTCCCCTCGCCCTTCGCACCCGTCCTCGTGGAAGACCCGGTCAACAGCGACTGGCCGCTCTTCCCTCTGGAGGTCCCTCCCGGTCTCAAGCGGATGGACCTCGCCCTCGAGGGCGAGCACTCCGGCGAGGAGTGGGACCTGTTCTTGTACGATGCCCGGGGGCTCGCCGTCGCCGACACGCTCCGCGGTCCGCCGAGCGGCAACAGAGCGTCGCTGTCCCTCGAGAGTCTCCCTGCCGGGGACTACCGGATCGCCGTCAGCCGCACGGTGCCGGACTCCTCGGCCGAGGACGATCTGCGCGGCGCCCGGTTCGTTCTCACGGTGGATCTCGTGGGCGCGGCCAGCCCGCGGCCTGCGGCGCGCTGAGAGCCTGCCCAGGTGGCCGATAGCGGCACCGTTGGTGGCGCGCCGCGATCCGGGCCGGGGTCATCTTCGGTTTCGCAGGGCAGGCGGACGCGGTCGCCGAGCAAGCGCGCGGTGCTGGGCGACCCGACGGCGGCGGTCGCGACCGGCGGGCTCGCGCCGGTGATCCTCCCTCACTGCCGCGCGGTCGACCGGCACGAGCCCTGGCTCACCCTCAGCGGGCTCCACATCGTCTACGAGCGCAACGCGGCCGCCTGAGCGGGTCGGGAATCCGGCCCGCTCCTGAGACCCCGCCGGGCGCTACTCGGGCGTCCAAGAAGTGGCGTCGGATCCGCACCCGAAGGACACCGGGAACATGGCCTCGAGTCCATAAACGGGCTCAATGAGTTCCGTCCGGCAGATGAGCGGCTGCGAGGAGATGTCCGGGGGGGTCCCCACCCAAGGGGACGGGCCCGGAACGTTCCAGCTGAAAGGGCCCGCGCACGGAAGCGCAGAAGAGAAGTAACACTCGACGAGCACGTTCCCTTGCATGTCCAGGACCTGGATCCGCGCGTTCCCGAAGTAGTGGAGATTTCCATCGACATAGCCAACAAACGCCCCGGCGAACCACCCCGCACCTACCCCATCCATGCCGAACCCACCGAAGTTGTAGAAGACGCACTCGTCGACTTCTCCCCCGAATTGTCCCACGCGCCCGTTCCACAGAATGCCGACGCAGGTCGATTCGTGAACGCCCACTCCGGCCTCCGCGCCTCCCATGGGCAGCCCGAGCGCCGCCATGGAGAGGATGAGCGCCGCCGCTCGCACCCTCGGTCCCATCATCTTTCCCGCCTCCTTGTTGGCTCCGGCCGCCGCCGTCCGGTTCCGCCGGGCGCCTCTCTCTGGCTCGCTGAGCCGCGAGCCTGCACACTCATTTCGGGGGGGGGGGGGGGGGGGGGGGGGGGGGGGGGGGCGATCTCCTGCCGAACGCCTGTTCTTTTTTCCTCGGATGTATCCGGCATTGTCCGGCGGGCCGCCCGGACCGGGCCGAGCCGTCTTCCCGGGACCGGTTCTGTCGTAGGCGACGGCCACGCTCGCGAGTTGATGGAACCGCTTCAGTCAATCGACCCGGTCACCCACGAAGTGGAGCGCGAAGGGGAAGTGCAAGCCCGGCACTTCGAGGCGCTCGACACCAAGGCGGGTGCGGTGCTCGGCTTTGCGGGCGTGCTCGTGGCGCTGGGTGAGAGGTGTCGCGGATCCGTCTCCACCTTCCAGCCGATCCCGAGTTGACGAGGCTGAGGTTGCTGGACACGCCATCCAGATGGCTGGGGAGGCAGCGGAGCTGGTTCGGCACAAGCCTCGATGGTTGAGGTTCGCGCTTGGGGCCCTGATGTTTGCGGTGCCCACCGTTGCGGCGGGGTCGTTGAGGTTGTAAAGTGTACCAGTGATGAAGGCGGAGGTGTACCGTTGGAGGTAGGGGTCCGGGATCTGCGCGATCGGCTGCGCCGGTGGTTGGACGCGGTCGAGCGGGGCGACGAGGTGACCATCACCGAGCGTGGCCGGCCGATCGCGCGGCTGATCGGCGTGTCCTCCCCGCCTCCTCTGGAGAGACTCATCGCCGACGGTGTCGTTACCCCGGCGAAGCGGCCGCGGCGACGGGACCGGGTTCACGGCAAGGTGCGAGCCAGGGGGACCGTCTCTGACCTGATTGCCGAACAGCGCAGGTGAACACGTACTTCGGGACTTCCGCCATCATGAAGCTCGTGGTGGTTGAGGAAGGATCTGATGAAGCCGGCGCTGTTTGGGACGCCTCCGACCTCGTTATCACCAGCAGACTCTCATATGTGGAAGCCCGGGCTGCTCTGGCGGCGGCGCGGCGGGCGAGGCGCCTCTCTCAGAAGGAACTCGAAGAGGCCAAGAGTGCGCTCGATGCCCGCTTCCAGGAGATCGACCTGATCGAGGTCACGCAGCATGTGGCTCGATCCGCGGCTGACCTCGCCGAGCGGCACGGGCTCAGGGGATACGACGCGGTTCACCTTGCCTCCATCCTGGCCTTCGATGTGGAGAGCGTGGTTCTCGCGACGTGGGATCGTGAGTTGGGACAGGCTGGCCGCGCTGAAGGTTTTGATCTGGCCGGGATCCGCCTCGACTGAAACTTCTCGGTAGGGATACCGTCGCGCTCGGCGGCCACGCCGGAGCGCGCGGCTGAGGGTGTAGTCTGCCGCCCGATGACCGAGCGGATGGACGACTTCGAGCGCGGGCGGCTCGCCAAGATCGAGGCGCTGCGAGCATCCGGCGTCGATCCCTACCCCGTGCGCTTCGAGCGCACGCACGACGCGGCCGCGATCCACGCCGCGCACGCGGCGCTCGCCCCGGGCGAGGAGACCTCCGCGCGCGTGACGGTCGCCGGCCGCATAATGCTCCACCGGGTCCACGGCGGGGTGTCGTTCGGGACGCTCCGCGACTCGAGCGGCGACATCCAGCTCTTCTGCCAGCGCGACCGGCTCGGCGACGGCTACGCCGCGTTCGGGGACCTCGACCTCGGCGACTGGGTCGGGGCGGAGGGCGAGGTCGTTCGCACGAAGAAGGGCGAGCTGTCGGTGCGCTGCGATCGGGTCGTGTTGCTCGCCAAGGCCCTCCGCCCGCTCCCGAAGGAATGGTTCGGCCTGAAGGACGTGGAGCAGCGCTACCGCCGGAGAGAGGTCGATCTCGCTGTGAACCCGGAGGCGCGCCGGATCGCGGTGCTGCGCTCGAGGGTGGTCCAGGGGGTGCGAGAGCTGCTCGCCTCGCGGGGGTTCCTCGAGGTCGAGACCCCGATGCTCCAGCCCCGTCCGGGAGGGGCGCTCGCGCGGCCGTTCGTCACGCACATGAACGCGCTCGACCTCGACCTCTATCTCCGGATCGCCCCCGAGCTGTACCTGAAGCGCTTGATCGTCGGGGGGCTCGACCGGGTCTTCGAGATCAACCGCAACTTCCGCAACGAAGGGATGAGCGTCAAGCACAATCCCGAGTTCACGATGCTCGAGGCGTACCAGGCCTACGCCGACTATCACGACATGATGGAGCTCACCCAGGCGATCGTCCAGCACGCCGCCCCCGCCGGCGAGATCTCCTACCAGGGCCGCCCCGTGCGGCTCGGCGGCGAGTGGCGGCGTGTGACGATGCTCGAGGCCGTGCGCGATGCCGCCGGCGTCCCCGACCTCGACTACGACTGGCCGGTGGAGCGGATGCGGGAGGTCTGCGACCGCACGGCCGTTCCTTACGAGCCGTCGTTCGGCGCCGGCAGGCTGGTGACCGAGCTGTTCGAGAAGCACGTCGAGGGCACCTTGTGGGACCCGACGTTCGTGCTCGACTACCCGAAGGAGGTCTCTCCGCTCGCGCGCGCGCACCGCTCGAACCCGCACGTGACCGAGCGCTTCGAGCTGATCTGCACCGGCCGCGAGCTGGCGAACGCGTTCAGCGAGCTGAATGACCCCGTCGACCAGCGCCGCCGCTTCGAGGACCAGGCTCGCGCGCGCGCCGCCGGCGACGAGGAGGCGATGGTCCTCGACGAGGACTTTCTCACGGCGCTCGAACACGGTATGCCGCCGGCCGGCGGGCTCGGCGTCGGGATCGACCGCTTGGTGATGCTCCTCGCCGACGCCGCATCCATCAGGGAGGTCATCTTGTTTCCCCTGTTGCGGCCCGAGGGGCGTCCCGCGACCCGGTAGCCCGTGGCCCGATTGGACCAGGCAATCTGGTCCGAACCGCTTCTTGTGAACTCGGGGCCTCCGGGTGCCGAATAGGGTATGGAGATGGCCGGGGAGTGGAAATGCCGGGGGAATGCGGGAACCGGCGACTATAATGTGTTGGAACGTCGCTAGGAAGGATGGGGGAGCGTGTTCGAGCGGTTCACAGACAGGGCTCGCCGGGTCGTCGTCCTCGCCCAGGAAGAGGCCCGGATGCTCAACCACAACTACATCGGGACCGAGCACATCCTTCTCGGGCTCATCCACGAGGGCGAAGGGGTCGCCGCGAAGGCGCTCGAGTCCCTCGGCATCCTGCTCGATGCGGTGCGCCAGCAGGTCGAGGAGATCATCGGTCAGGGCCAGAACCCGCCGACCGGCCACATCCCCTTCACGCCGCGCGCCAAGAAGGTCCTCGAGCTGTCCCTGCGTGAGGCGCTGCAGCTCGGGCACAACTACATCGGCACCGAGCACATCCTCCTCGGCCTGATCCGCGAGGGCGAGGGGGTCGCCGCACAGGTGCTCCAGAAGCTCGGCGCGGATCTCGGCCGCGTGCGCGCGCAGGTCATCCAGCTCCTCTCTGGTTATCAGGGCAAGAGCGAGGGCGCGCCCCCCGGCGGGGCGCCGGTCGAGCAGGCGCCGGCCGGCTCGACCGTGCTCGATCAGTTCGGCCGCAACCTGACCCAGCTCGCGCGCGAGAGCAAGCTCGACCCGGTCATCGGGCGGGAACGCGAGATCGAGCGGGTCATGCAGGTCCTGTCGCGCCGGACGAAGAACAACCCGGTTCTGATCGGCGAGCCCGGCGTCGGCAAGACCGCGATCGTCGAGGGGCTCGCGCAGCGCATCGTGTCGGGCGAGGTCCCCGAGACGCTGAAGGGCAAGCAGATCTACACGCTCGACCTTGGGGCGCTCGTCGCCGGCAGCCGCTACCGCGGCGACTTCGAGGAGCGCCTGAAGAAGGTTCTCAAGGAGATCCGCACCCGCGGCGACATCATCCTCTTCATCGACGAGCTGCACACCCTCGTCGGCGCCGGCGCGGCGGAAGGGGCGATCGACGCGGCGAGCATCTTGAAGCCGATGCTCGCGCGCGGGGAGCTTCAGACGGTCGGCGCGACGACCCTGGACGAGTACCGCAAGTACCTGGAGAAGGACGCGGCGCTCGAACGACGGTTCCAGCCGATCAAGGTTGCGGAGCCGACGGTCGCCCACACCATCGACATCCTGAAGGGGCTCCGCGAGCGCTACGAGGCCCACCATCGCGTCTCGATCCTCGACGAGGCGCTGGTCGCCGCGGCGAACCTCGCCGACCGCTACATCAGCGACCGCTTTCTGCCGGACAAGGCGATCGACCTGATCGACGAGGCCGGCTCGCGGATGCGGATGCGCCGCCTGACCGCCCCGCCGGACCTGCGCGAGGTGGACGACAAGCTCGCGCTGATCGAGCGGAACAAGCGAAGCTCGATCGACGCGCAGGACTACGAGCGCGCGGCGCAGCTCCGCGATCAGGAGGGCAAGCTCCGCCAGGAGCGCGAGCGGCGCGAGCGGGACTGGAAGAAGGGAGAGATGGTCGGTCCGCTCATCGAGATCGGCGAGGAGGAGATCGCCGAGGTGCTCGCGAGCTGGACGGGGATCCCCGTGTACAAGCTGACCGAGGAGGAGACGGCGAAGCTGCTCCGGATGGAGGACGAGCTGCACAAGCGCATCGTCGACCAGACGGAGGCCGTGCGAGCCGTCAGTCAGGCGATCCGGCGCACGCGCGCCGGCCTCAAGGACCCGAAGCGGCCGTCGGGGTCGTTCATTTTCCTCGGCCCGTCGGGCGTCGGGAAGACCGAGCTCGCCAAGACGCTCGCGGAGTTCCTCTTCGGCGACGAGGACGCCCTCATCCAGATCGACATGAGCGAGTACATGGAGAAGCACACGGTGAGCCGGCTGATCGGCTCGCCGCCGGGCTACGTCGGCTACGAGGAGGGCGGCCAGCTCACTGAGGCCGTCCGCCGCAAGCCGTTCTCGGTCGTGCTCTTCGACGAGATCGAGAAGGCGCACCCCGACGTCTTCAACACGCTGCTGCAGATCCTCGAGGACGGGCGCCTCACCGACGCGCAGGGCCATGCGGTGGACTTCAAGAACGCCGTCATCATCATGACCTCCAACCTAGGGACGCGGGACCTCGACAAGGCGCGGGCGCTCGGCTTCGCCGCCTCGGCGGACGAGAAGATGACCTACGACCGGATGCGCGACCGGGTCATGGACGAGCTGAAGAAGGGATTCCGTCCCGAGTTCCTGAACCGGATCGACGAGGTCATGGTGTTCCACCCGCTCTCGCGCGAGGACGTCGAGTCGATCGTGGACCTGATGATGAAGCGGGTGCAGGACCAGCTCCGGGCAAAGGACATCGAGATCGTTCTGACCCCGGCGGCGAAGGCGCTTCTCGCCGAGAAGGGCTACGACCCATCGCTCGGCGCGCGCCCGCTGCGTCGCACGATCCAGCGGATGCTCGAGGATCCGCTGTCGGAGAAGATCCTGTGGAAGGAGTTCGCGTCCTCCAGCACGATCATCGCCGACGCGCGCGAGGGCGCGATGGCCTTCGAAGTTGCCCCCAAGCCGCCCGAGACCCCACCGGTCGAACTCGCGGGCCAGGAGAGCTGACCCGGACCCTTCGCTTCCCCCTGTCGGCGGGTCCCTCGTCGCGTTTCGGCTCCCGAGCCCCGTTGCGTTTCTTCCACCCCAACGATATAGTTGTGGTGTGGTGATACCAGCATACGACCGGCAAGGGAATCTACCGCCGGGAATCCATGATGCGACATGGGATGAGTTGTCGAAGCGGTACGGCAGCACCGCTCGACGTCGAGAGCTCCTCAAGGACTTGCGGCGGGCGCTGGTGGTTCTCCGGGCTGCCGGATGCAACACCGTCTACGTTGATGGGAGCTTCGTCACCAGGACGGAAATGCCCCGAGACTTCGACGCGTGCTGGGACGACACGGACGTCGATCTGGCGAAGGTCGACCCGGTGCTGCTCGATTTCTCGGGCAAGCGAGCATCGCAGAAGGCGAAGTATCTCGGTGAGCTGTTCCCGTCGAACGCGCCGGCGGATGCTGCGGGGCGCGTGTTCCTGGACTTCTTCCAAACCGATCGCGACACGGGCGGCGCGAAAGGAATCGTGCGTCTGGGGCTAAGGAGACTGGGGTGATCAAGAACGACGTTCAGTACCGGGTGACCAAAGCTCAAGCGGCCAAGTTCTTCAAGACCCTTCGGGAGTTGCGGGAGAAGCCACCTCCTCGTCTTGCCCGGGATGCCAAGCTTCGAAAGATCTATGACGCCGGAATCGCGAGCCAGCTTGGAGAGATGCAGGAGCAACTGGCCGAGTATGAAGCGCTGAGGAGGGGTCCCAGCCCGAGCCTGGAACTGAAGTCGTTGGACGATCTTCCGAAGGTCCTCGTGCAGGCCCGGATAGCGTCCGGGCTCAGTCAGCGCGATCTCGCCGGGCGCCTTTCGGTGAAAGAACAGCAGATCCAGCGCTACGAATCGACGGAGTATGCATCGGCAAGCCTCAGCCGGGTGAAGGAGGTGGCTCTCGCTCTCGGGGTTCGCGTGACGGAACCTGCCGTCCTTAAGGCGGCGCCTCGCGCAACTGCCGGACGCCGCACGCGGCGGACGAACGAAGCAATGGCGACCTCCCCTCGACAAGTAGCGGGGAAGGCCACGGTGTCTGCCACGAAGAAGAAGAGCCGAGCGACGGCACTGAAGAAGGCTGGGGCTGGATCGAAGGGTAGGTAGGAGGGGGCGATCCACTTCCCCCCGGCAGGCCGATCCCCCCGGAGATCGCGTTCGCGCTCGTGGAGTCGGACGAGTACCGGCGGTCTATGTTCCCCCGCGGTAGGATCCTGCTAATGGGCGGGCGATCGGCTGGGACGGAGGGCGGCAGGAAGCGGCCCGTTCCTGCCGCGCGCAAGGCCGTGCCGAGGAAGCCCACCGCGCGGACGACCGCGGCTAGGAAGCCCACCGCGCGCAAGGCCGCCGCGCGCACGGCCGCGGCTAGGAAGCCCACCGCGCGCAAGGCCGCCGCGCGCACGGCCGCGGCGAGGAAGCCCGCCGCGCGCGTGAGTGGGAAGGACGCCGCGCTCCTGCGGGCGCGGCAGCGGGTTCTCATCTGGTACGGCGAGCACGCCCGGACGTTCCCGTGGCGCGGGACCCGTGATCCGTACCGGATCCTCGTCGCCGAGACGATGCTCCAGCAGACCCAGACCGGGCGGGTCGTGCCGACCTACCAGGAGTTCGTCAGGCGATTCCCGACTCTCGAACGGCTCGTCCACGCTCCGGCCATGGAGGTCATCCAGGCCTGGCGCGGGCTCGGCTACAACCGGCGCGCGGCCGACCTGCACGCCGCCGCCCAGGCGATCGAGCACGAGATGGGAGGCGTCTTCCCTCACGATCCTTCGAAGCTGAAGCGCCTGCCCGGCGTCGGGGACTACACGGCGAGCGCCGTCGCCTGCTTCGCGTTCGACCAGCAGGTCCCGGTGGTAGACACGAACGTTCGGCGGGTGCTCGCGCGCGCCGCGCTCGGCAAGGACGCCGCCGCGGTCGCTCCCGCCGGGGCGGTGCGGCTCGCGACGAAGTGGCTGCCGCCGGGCGAGGCCGATCGGTGGAATCAGGCGCTGATGGATCTCGGCGCGATGGTCTGCCGCTCCGAACACCCGCTGTGTCGCGCGTGCCCGCTCCGCGCCGGCTGCCGCTACCACGCGAAAGGGCGGCACCGCGCGCCGGCGCGCCCGGCCGCCGCGCGGGAGCGGTTCGAGGGCTCGCCGCGGCAGGCGCGCGGCGGGATCGTTGATCACCTCCGCGACGCGGCGCACCGGGGGGTGACGCTGTCGGTGCTCGCGCGGGCGCTCCACCCCGACCGGAAGGAGCGCGACCTCGGGTGGCTCGTCGAGCTGCTCGAGGGGCTCGCGCGCGACGGGCTCGTCGAGATGACTCCCGCCGCGCGGCGAGGCTCCCCTCGCGGCGTGGTGCGCCTGCCGGCCTGACGCCATGGCCTCGGTATTCGACGAGGATCTATCTTCCGAAGCCGTCCGCGATCTGACGTCCTCGTTCTGCTCGGAGTTCCCAGAGCGCATGGCCGGCGGCCCCGGCGAGGAGGGCGCCGCGCGCGCGGCCGCGGAGCTGTTTCGCGAGGCCGGACTCGACGACGTGCGCGTGGAGGAGATCGACCTCGAGGTCTTCCGCGCCCGGTCGTGGGAGGTGCGCGACGAGCGCGGGCGGGAGATGGTCGCGCGGCCGCTCCTTGGGGTCCCGCCCTGCGACGGC
This sequence comes from Acidobacteriota bacterium, assembly GCA_016208485.1. Classification (GTDB taxonomy): domain Bacteria; phylum Actinomycetota; class AC-67; order AC-67; family AC-67; genus JACQXY01. The sequence goes on from JACQXY010000009.1 coordinate 20,793, forward strand.
CTCGACATCGAGGTGGTCGACGTGGGGCTCGGACGCGAGGAGGACTACGAGCGCCTGCGCGCCGGCGGCACGCAACTCGATGGGACCGCCCACCTTGCCCGGCGCGGCGGGAACGGTCCCGGCACCGGGGAGTGCGACCGTTTCGAGAAGCTGCACAACGCGAAGGCGGCCGGCGCGGCGGCGTTTCTGTATCAGATGGACGTCGCGTTCGGACCTGCGGGCTGGCTTCCGGGGGATGCCGCGCCGCCTGCGCTCGAGTGCGGGCTCGGGGATCTCTATCCTTCTATCCCCGCGGTGACTCTCGCAGCCGGAGAGGCGCCCGAACGCGTGAGGCTCACCGTCGGCTCGGTCGAGGAGCGCGGCACCACCTGGCTCGTGCGCGGGGCCCTCGCCGGGGCGACCGACGAGGAGGTGATCCTCGGCGCGCAACTCGACGCGGTCGAAGAGGCGCGCTACGGCGCGCCCTACGACAACGGCGCCGGCGTAGCCGCGGTCGCGCTCCTCGCCCGGGCGCTCGCGAGGTCGGAGGGGCGCCGGCGCACGCTCACCGTCTGCGCGTTCGGAGCCGAGGAGCCGGGCACGATCGCCTCGCGCTACCTCGCCGCCGAGCGCCTCGACGATCCCGAGCGCACCGTCGCGATGGTGAACCTCGACTCCTTCACCCACCGGGACGGGTGGCTCGGGCTGTCGTCCTACACGCGCGGGGCGATGGGGGAGGGCGACTTCTCGCGCGGCGCGCCCTACGGGGGAACCGCGGACACCCACGTGGAGGGCTCTCTCGCCCGCCGGCTCGCTTCGAAGCTGGAGCAGGTGGGCTACCGGGCCGAGCGCACCTACCTCACCGGGCGCGCGGAGTGGACCTCGGACCACTACCCGTTCGCGATCGTCGGGATCCCGAGCGTCTGGGCATTCAAGAAGCCGGTGCTCTTCCACTGCGAGTACGACGTTCTCGCCGGGATGGACTGGGACGACGCGAGCCTCATCGCGCGCGCGCACGGCCTGCTGCTCGAGGACCTGCTCGCGGGCTGAAGCGGAGCGTTCACTCTTTCAGGTGAGGCTCGCAAAGGCGGTCGGCCTCCGCCTTCCCGAGATCAGGGGTCAGAGACGACGGAGAGCGCGTAGTCGCGATAGCTGCCTCCCAAGCGCTTGGACCAGTTGTGATCCATGCCCGCCGCTCGCGCGGCCGGTGCGACGCCGAGCCACAGCGCCGCCGCCACGAGCCCAATGGTCCACCGCCCGCCCACGCTCTTCATGGCCGCCTCCTCTCCGGTCGCTACAGGCCGTTCCCCGCGAGCGCGCCGCAGTTCACATGGGGCTGTTCGATATCTGGCACCAGGTTCCTGCCCTCCTCGAAGCCTCGCCGGCCGCCGGGGTTCCCTCAGCCCATGGGCGCTACTTTCCTGTAGCCCGGCTACGCCGGAAGTAGCGCCATGTGGGTGATGGGCGACGCCGGCGAGCGGGCGAGCCTCCTGAGGGGGGTGCCGATCTTCGCGTCCTGCGGCGAGCGGGAGATCTCTCGGCTCGCCGCCCTGCTCTCCCCGATCGAGGTCGTCCCGGGTGAGACGCTCGCGCGGGAGGGCGAGCCGGGCCAGGGCCTGATTCTCATCGCCGAGGGCAGGGCCGCGGCAAGCCTCGGGGACAAGCGCGTGGCGACCTTCGGCCCGGGGTCCTTCTTCGGGCAGATCGAGCTGCTGGAGCGGAGCCCGTACCGGGCGACGCTTGCCGCGGAGACCTCCATGCGCGTGTACGTGCTGGGCACGCGAGGCTTCCAGGCCCTGATCGACCAGTCCCCCGCGCTCGCGCGGGCCCTCCTGCGGAGCCTCGCGCTCGGCCTTCGGGAGAAGGAAAGGGACCCAGCGCTGCCCCGGGGCCGGGGGCTGACGGTTCCACAGGACGATTCGACGCCCGCTCAGCCCGGGGGAAGATCGTTTCCGAGCAAATAGTCGGCACAAGGGACCCAGGTGACGTAACGCCCCGATCTCGGACACTACCCTTGCCTCCCCTCCGTTCTTCGAGCCCTCCGCTTTCCAGAGACGTCCCGTTTCTACCGCGGCATCAGCTCCTCGAGGTCGGCTCGGGTGTGGAACAGGACGTCGGTCGAGCACTCCGACTGCGATCGAAGAACCTCCCAGCGCCCGCTCTGCTGCCTCAGTCACGCCTCCAAGGAACTCGTGGGGCGGCAGAGGTTTCAGTCCCTATCGCAGCAGATCGAAGGCCAGCCACGCCTTCGGTGCCACCCAGGGCGCGTCATCTCGCCCGCCTTCAAACTCATATGGGCGGTCGCAGAACCCGTCGAAGTTGAAATCCGTGCAAATGAGATCACTCCAGTAGTTGCCGCCTTCAGGGGCGGGTCGGTTGAACAAGTTACCGAAGCTGTATTCCGCGCGGGCCTGTGGGAGGTTGAATAGAAGGCTGTTGCGGTAGACTTCGTTGTTGTCAGACTTGTAGAGGTAGAGTCCCCCCGTGGAGGTCGAAACCGTGTTGTCGGTAAGAGTGTTGTCGGTGGAGAAGTAGAGGGCGATTCCCACCAATGCCGAAGATACGTCGTTCCCGGTCAGCCTATTGCCTGCGGAACCCGCGACGTAGATCCCCCGCCCGTTCGCAGTGACACTGTTGCCGCTGAGAGTATTGCCTGTGGAGTACTCGAGGTTGATTCCGTAATCGTTACGGAAAGCATCTACGTTTTCTATCCGCGAGTTCTTGGTCTTGTAGAGGTAGAGGCCGTATCTGTTCCCGCTTACGCTAAGGTCTCTTATGGTTACGCCGGTGCACCTTATACAGTAGAAGACGCCGGCGTTGGTAGAGGCGTCGAAAGTCTGCGCGGAGGCGTCTTGAATGAAGTAGATTCGCTTGCCCTCCACTTGGTTGGAGGTGTCGATGCTATTATCGAAGTGGGCGTCTGAGTCGCCGTACACGGAGAAGTTACGGAGGTTGGTGCTCATGGTGTTATCGGAGAGCGTGTTGTGTCCGGAATAGGCGAGAGACATTCCGTCCAGGACACTCGAAGAGGCTGTGTTGCTGGTGAGAGTGTTGCCGGTAGACCAGCCGAGGCTGATTCCGTAATCGTAGTTCGAAGAGGCTGTGTTGCTAGTGAGGGTGTTGCCGGCAGACCAGACGAGGTAGATTCCAACCTTGTTCAGAGAGGCCGTGTTGTCGGAAAGGGTGTTGCCGCTGGAGGAGAAGAGGAAGATTCCGTTGTTGAATTGCTTTACGGTGAGATTCCTTACAGTGACATTGCTCTTGCCGTTCAGGTAGACACCACTACCATTGACGAATAAGTCCTGTTCAAGGATGTCGTTATCTCCCTCGAGCGTATGGCCATCACCATCCACGGTGACGTCGTTGCTGTCAATCACGATGCCAACGGCTTCGATTCCACCGTCTCCCGAAAAGACAACGTCAGTAGTGAGCGTGCAGGTCTTGGTCACGGAGTCCCACGTGCCGATCTGTGTGCAGTCTCCCCCTGTGGGGTCGTCGCGGATGTACTTGGGGCCGGTGGCGGCGCGCGCGGCGCGGGGGCTTAGCAACGACGGGGGAACAAACGCACGAACGACGGCGTTCGGCTCGGGACCCGACGCTGCGGGAACTGCCGGGAGGAGCGTAAGGACCGCGAGAAGCAGCGAGAAACGGAGCATGACCGTTCGCGATAGCATCCAAACCTCCGTTCGAGTAGACCGGCCGGTAGAGCCGCGCTTGTGCCTTGCCCCCAACGCCCGGAATCCCGCTCGTGACAATTGAGAGGATGGTCTCTCTTCCTCGCACTCCTGGTCATGATGCGAATGCGTCATTGCGAGGCCTTGCTCACATCAAGTGACCGGGCGTGGTTGAGGGATCGGTCGGAGGGGGGCCTGCCTGTTGACCCTGCCGAGCCGTCCAACATATGGTGCGACCGGAATGCCGGGGTCGGGTCTTCGTCTGGCGGAAGGGGGTGGTGGGGATATGCGGTTTCGACGGTCAAGCGCGCTTGCCTGCGCGACGGGCGCGCTCCTCATCGCGGGGAGCGGGGTCGCCTCGGCCACGCTGACGCAGAACACCGCCAACTGCGGGGGCAGCGCCGTCATAACCAACCCGGAGGGCGCGGTCTACCGCGTGGACGCGACCATGGCCAGGGCGACGATTCCGCGGGAAGGCGTCGTCCAGTGGCAGGGGCACGCCAACCCGCTGAGCGGCTACTCCGGTGCCGTCAAGGTGGTGATCGGTCCCGTGAGCGTGCAGCTCGGCTCCTGGGACGGAGCGCTGAGCAAGGCGGCGGCCTCGGGGGTGAAGGAGATTCCCAAGGCGTTCAAGAGCGTGCCGCCCGGGCTGTACCGGGTGAGCGGGTTCCACTCGGGCGCGGGTGGGCGCTGTGAGGGCAGCATCCTGCTCGAGATCGAAGGCAGTCCGCTCTCGACTCCGGTGGGCGCAGGCGTGGTCGGGGCAACGGCGGTGGCCGCCCTGGCGACGGTCGGGGCAGGGCTCGCGCGAAAGAAGGTGGGCGTATGAAGAGGCGCGGACGTCCGGTTCTCGGGGCGATCGCCGGTTTCTTCCTCGGCTTGCTCGGAGCGTTCGACTTGATGATGTTCAAGGTCCGCCCGCTCGACAGCGTCAGCGTGATCGGCCTGCCGATCCTCGGGCTCGTCGTCGGCCTGCTGCTCGCCTTCGCGGCTCCGTTCGGACGCCGGGGGCCCGCCTCGTAAGGCGCGCGCCGGAGCGCGGGAGCGCTCCGGCGGGGGAGAGGCTCGGCGCGGGGCCGTCGAGGGGCGCGCTACGATCCCTGTCGTGGACGTGTTCCCCTTCGAGATCCCCGGGCCCGCCTACCGCGAGCGCCAGGTGCGGACCTGGATCTACCGGCGCGCCGCGCGCTCCTTCCTTCAGATGACCGACCTGCCGCTCGGGGTGCGCACGCGCCTCGCCGAACGCTACGGTGACGTGCGACCGGAGCCGCTCGCGCTCCGGGTCGCCGACGAGGGCGCCACCGTCAAGGCGCTGTTCTCCCCGGGCTACGAGGTCGTCGCGATGCGTTACCGCGGGGCGTCCAGCCGCGCGTGCGCCGACGAGGAGCAACACGTGAGACCCGGCTCCTCAGACCGGCGCACCGCCTGCGTGTCGTCGCAGGCCGGGTGCGGGCTCGGCTGCACCTTCTGCGCGACCGGGCAGATGGGGCTCGTCCGGAGCCTGGAGCCCTTCGAGATCGTGCAGCAGGTCCTGTGGGCCGCGGACGTCCTCGGGGGGACTGTGACGAACGTCGTGTTCATGGGGATGGGCGAGCCGCTCGCGAACTACGAGGCCTCGCTGGCGGCGATTCGCTCGATCCACGACGACGTCGGGATCTCCGCGCGCAAGGTGGTCCTTTCCACGGTCGGGCTGGTGCCGGCGATGCTCCGCCTCGCGGAAGAGCCGCTACCGGTGACGCTCGCGCTGTCGCTGCACGCGCCGGACGACGAGACCCGCTCTCGACTGGTGCCGGTGGGCGTGCGCTGGCCGGTGGCCGAGTGCATGGAGGCCGCGCACGCCTTCCGTGGCGCGCACGGGCGCCGGGTCACGATCGAGTACGCCTTGATCGCGGAGGTCAACGACCACAGGTGGCAGGCGGAGATGCTGGCCGGTTTGCTCCGGGGGACAGACATGCACGTGAACCTGATCCCGCTCAACCCCACCGCGGGGTTCCCCGCGCACGCCTCGGCTCGGGTGGAGGAGTTCGCGGCGGAACTCAAGGCCGGCGGGGTGAACGTCACCGTCCGCGACACGCGCGGGCGGGAGATCGACGCCGCCTGCGGGCAGCTCGCATCCCGCGCGCCACGGAAGATGGAGCGGGCGGGCTCAACCTAGGGCTTGCGGAGGACCGGCCGAACCCACCCGCACGGATGCTCCGAGGGGGACGCCGGGTGAGATGCGGCTCCGGCGCCTCTCAGGCGCCGCTCGCGCGCGCTCTCCAGGACTCCATCGAGACGACCTTCGCGGCGGAGTGGGCCGAGCCGGGGGCGCGGAAGATGTCGACCTCGACGGGCTTCTTCGCGGTCCGCATCCAGGAGCGCATTCTGCGGAATGCCTCCCAAGGCTCGGCGGGGTCCACGGGGACGAGTATGAGCCGGCGCTCCTCCTTGATGAGGGCACCCAGGTGGTAGTCGGAACGCTCAGGCCGCTGCATCGCCATCCTCCCCCTGTACTTTTCGATGCCCCTGCCGAGAATCCTCCCAGTAGAGGCACCCGCTTCCGGATCTGTGTGGATTCCCCGATGATCAGAACGACAGGGGGGAAGGCCCGTCGCACCGGGCGCTGCGGCTGATCCGGCGAGACCGGAGGACTCGGGGGAACCACGCGCCGTGGCCGACCAGACCGGCCGAGTGGCGCTCGGGGGCCGAGTCGAGAGAGGCCCGCTGGGCCGTGACCCGAAAGGGGACGTACAATCTGTCCCTGCTCCCGGCGCCGGGCGCACACGAGGAGACGCGCGAGTGACCAGATGCCGCCCCAGGTACTGACTCCGGATCCCCTCCGGGCGACCCTGGTCATGGTGGCCCCAGGGACGCCCCTGCGCGCGGGCCTGGAGCGGATCCTGCGCGCGCGGACCGGGGCGCTGATCGTCCTCGGGGAGGGGCCGGCGGTGGAGCCCATCCTGTCGGGAGGGTTCCAGATCGGCGAGGACTTCACCGCGCAGCGGCTGTCGGAGCTTGCGAAGATGGACGGGGCGATCGTGCTCTCGCAGGACTCGTCGCGGATCGCGCGGGCGAACGTGCACCTCGTCCCGGACCCCCAGATCCCGACGGCGGAGAGCGGAACCCGCCACCGCACGGCGGAACGGGTGGCCAAGCAGACGAAGGTCCCGGTCATCTCGGTCTCTCAGAGTATGCGCATCGTCACGCTCTACCTGGACTCGACGAAGTACGTCCTCGAGGAGATCGCCGCGATCATCACGCGCGCGAACAACGCTTTGCAGACGCTCGAGCGCTACAAGCAGCGCCTCGACGAGGTCTCCTCCACTCTCACGGCGCTCGAGGTGGAGGATCTGGCCACGCTGCGCGACGCCCTGAACGTGGTCCAGCGGGTCGAGATGGTCCGCCGGATCGCGGGCGAGATCGAGGGGCTCGTCACCGAGCTCGGGACGGAGGGGCGTCTGCTCAGCCTTCAGCTCGAGGAGCTGATGGGCGGGGTCGAGCCCGACCGGCAGCTCGTGATGCGCGACTATCTCGTCCCGAAGCGTGGGCGCTCGTTCGACACCGTCTTGCGGGACCTCGAGGCGGTCTCGGCGGCCGAGCTGCTCGATCCCCTCAACCTGGCGCGGATCCTCAACTGCTCCGCCACGACCGAGGCGCTGGAGCAGACCATCCAGCCGAAGGGCTACCGGCTCCTCTCGAAGATCCCGAGACTGCCGGCGCAGGTGATCGACCGGATCGTCTCCAAGTTCGGGGTCCTGCCCAAGGTGATAGCGGCGAGCATCGAGGATCTCCTCGGGGTCGAGGGGGTCGGCGCGGCGCGCGCGGCCTCGATCAAGGACGGGCTGGCGAGGCTCGCCGAGTCCAGTATTCTGGAGCGATATCTTTAGTCGCGTTCACCCGCTTTGGCGATAATCGCTCAGCCGGGGACGGTGCCTCCGAGCCGGACAAACCCTTCTGACCAGGGCTTTCGTTTGTGTCGAGTGCGGGAAGCCGGTATAATCCAGTTTCCCCATGGCGAGACGCTCGTTCCGAGTCGGAGACAAGGTCGTCTACCCTCATCATGGCGCTGCCACGATCCAGGGGATGATCGAGCGTCAGCTCGAGGGGGCCTCCGCCCGCAAGTACTGGGTCCTGAAGCTCTCCTACGGGGATCTCACGCTGATGGTCCCGACCGATGGCACCGATGAGGTGGGACTTCGGAGCGTCGTCCGCAAGGACGAGCTGGAGCAGGTCTTCCACGTCCTGCGTTCCAAGCGGCAAGCCCCAGCGCCTTCCAACTGGAGCCGGCGGTTCAAGAACCACGTCGAGAAGCTTCGATCTGGGGATATTTACCAGGTCGCTGAGGTCGTGCGGAACCTCTCCCTGCGGGAGAAGGCGAAGGGGCTGTCCGCCGGCGAGAAGCGCATGCTCTCCAAGGCCCGCCAGATCCTGGTGTCCGAGCTGACGTTCGCGGCCGGGGTCAAGGAGGAGAGGGCCGAGGAGATGCTGGACGACGTGCTCGGAACCCGCTAGCCGCGGTCTTCGGTCGGGAACCGGCTCTCAAGCTGGCTCTCCTGCTGCCCCCTCCCGCTTCCCTGTTGACATGCATCCGCAGGGGCGCGAGGATGGCGGTGGCATGGCGCTGAGACCAGACACGAGAACGCCACCCCCTGCCGCCTTCCGGCCGGAGTTCGCGGCCGACTTCGAGCGACGGCTCCGCGAGGCCGGCGACCGACTCACAACCGCGCAGGAGGTGCCACCGGGGGTAGACAGGCTGCTCACCCAGGTCGCCGACGCGCTCCTCGCCGCGCGCCCGGAGGTCGAGCTGGCGTCGGTGGACCCCTACCTTGTACTCGCCCTGCAGCGAGGCGCGCTCGCCTGCCTGCGGGGGCTTGCGGACCCGAACGTTCGGCTGCGGCGCCGGATGGTCCGGGTCGGCATGGAGCAGATGCGGCAGGCGCTCCGGGACATCGGCGAGGTTCTGCCGGTGGGCGAGGATCGCCCGGCCAAGCAGGTCGCGCGCTGGCTCGCCGACGTGGTGGACGTGCCCCAGTCCTCCCTGGCCGAAGTGGTTGGGACGAGCACCCGGACCTTCCAGCGGTGGGTTTCCGCCGCCGAGGCCGTCCGCCCGACCGGCGAGGAGGCGCGACGGCTCAGGGTGGTCGCGCGGATCGCGAGCAACCTGCGCCACGCCCTGTCGGGACCCGGCGTCGTGCGCTGGTTCACGCGGCCGCACCCGGACCTCGCCGGGGCGACCCCCGCGTCGCTCCTCGGGGATCCGCTGGCCCTCGAGCGCCTCATGCGTCTCGCTTCCAGAGCGAGGTCGGCGACCGCGAGCTGAGCGTGCCCGAGTTCGTCGCCTACCGGCTCGCCGCCTGGGACACGCCCCTGTGGGTCAACCCGAACCGGAGCGAGGGAAGATTCAACCGACCCCTCGACGGGCCCACCCAGTACCTGTCGCTTCACCCCCTCACACCCTGGGCTGAGTACCTGCGGCGGGAGGATCGGCGCACTCCGGAGGACCTGCGGGAGTTCCGGATCCGCGTGTGGGCGGTGCGCGCGATCCTCGCCGAGGTGACGGAGATCTCCTTTGACGAAGCCCCCGCGTGGGGTCTCGATGCCGCAGGACTGGTCGCCGACGACTACGCGCGGTGCCAGGACCTGGCCCGCCGGATCCGCGAGGACCCGGGGGGTTCCAAGGCCATCATCGTCCCGAGCGCCGGCCTTCCGGGCACGCGCAACCTCGTGCTGTTTGGGCCGCGGGTCGCTGTCCCGTATTTGGCCGCGCCGATCGACGAGGTTGACGTGCCCGTCGGTCACGTCGCCGAGGATGCCACCGCGCTCGCCGGTCTCCTCGATCGCGTCCGCTTCCGCGGTGAGCCCCACGCCGAGTACGAGGCCTGGCGCCGGGGGCGGGAGTACCGCTTCATCGATCCCCCGGCTCGACCACACCTGTGAGCCGGCCCGGCACTGTGGCGGAGGCCTTCCGGGTCGGTTTCATGCCGGTTCCCCGTTCAAGTCCCGCCCTCCGGTCGACGACATCCTGGTGAGGCCTCCTTTGCGAGAGGCCGCCGTCCTGGACCCGGGAGGAATGCGTGACCGAGGGTCGCTCCGGCCCGGTGCTCGTCGAGCTGATCAGGCTGACCGTCGTCGTCGCGGCGACGGCGGCCGGGTACCAGGTCGCGCGCGGACTGTCCCCCGCCGGCTCCCAAGCCGTTGCCCTCGGGCCGCTGCTCGGCTGCGGGGTCGGCTACGTGGCGGGAGGGGTCCTCGGTCGTGCGGCCGGGACGCTCATAGGCGGGGCCGAGCGGAGGATCGCCAAGGTGCCCGGCGCCGACCTCGTCGCCGGTGGGATCGGCATGCTCGCGGGCATCGTCGCGGGGGCCGCCCTCGGCTGGCCGTTCCTGCTGCTGCCGGCGCGCTCGGTGGCCGTGCCGGTGGTCGTCTTCGCCGTCGTGGTCTTCGGATCGCTCGGTTTCCGGATCGGGGTCGCCAAGCGCGAGGACCTTCTGCAGCTCTTCGGTCTCGCGTTTCGCACGCGCGCGGCCGACCTCCGGGTGCTCGACGCGAGCGCGATCCTCGACGTGCGGCTGCTCGACTGCGTGCGATCGGGGTTCCTCCGCGGGACGATGCTCGTGTCCTTGTCGGTCCTCGAGGAGGTGCAGTCCATCGCGGATTCCTCCGACCCCGTTCGCCGACAGAGGGGCCGCAGGGGCCTGGAGACGCTCACGGCGCTGAAGCGTGAGGGGCTCGTGGACGTGCGGGTCGAGGAGAGGATCTTCCCCGAGTTCGACGAGGTGGACGCGAAGGTCGTCGCCCTCGCGAGGGAGCGAGGCGCCGCGGTCGTCACGAACGATCTTGCGCTCGCGCGCGTGGCGGAGCTGCAGGGGATCGAGGTCTTGTCGATCGCCGGGCTCGCCAGCTCGCTGCGTCCCTCGGCTCTTCCCGGGGAGAGCGTCCGGGTCGATCTGGTGCGCGAGGGCCGCCAGCCGGGACAGGCGGTCGGGTACCTCGAGGACGGCTCGATGGTGGTGGTGGAGGGCGCCCGCGGCCTGGTCGGCGAGAACGCCGAGATCGTCGTCACGAGCGTCGTCCAGACCGCGGGGGGCCGGATGCTCTTCGCGCGCCCCGCGGGGCCGCGGCCGCTCGCCACCGGCGAGACGGCCTGACGCCGGCACCGCTTCCGCCGGTCCTCGCGCGCTATCCTGCGCCTGATGTCCTCCCCGATGGGTTCCCCCGCGCCGCCTGCGGCGGGGCGCGCCTGGGCGATCGTGGCCGCGGCAGGCAGCGGCGAGCGCCTCGGCTGCCGGGAACCGAAGGCGTTCCATCCCGTGGCCGGCGTCCCGATGCTGGAGCGGGTCCTCGACGTGGTGTCTCGCGTGGCGCTCGACGGCATCGTGGTCGTCGTGCCGGCGGGGTGGGAAGAGAGCGCGCGAGCGTCGGTCGGGCGGCGGTTCGCCCGCGCGGTGGTCGTCGCCGGCGGGGCGAGCCGGAGGGAGTCGGTGCGCCTGGGCCTCGGGGCGGTCGCCGAGGACGCCGAGGCGGTGGTCGTTCACGACGCTTCGCGCCCCCTCGTCTCGCCCGACCTGATCGAGCGCGCGCTCGCGGCGCTCGCCGGCGCATCCGGCGCGGTCTGCGCCGTCCCGGTGGTGGACACGCTGAAGCGGGTCGAGGGCGACCGGATCGCCGGCACGGTCCCGCGCGAGTGGCTGTGGCGGGCCCAGACCCCGCAGGCATTCCGCGCCGCGGCGCTCCGAGAGGCGCACGCGCGCGCGGCCGCCGAGGGGATCGAGGCGACCGACGACTCGGCCCTGGTGGAGCGCTGCGGCGAGCCGGTCGTCGTCGTGCAGGGCGAGGAGCGCAACATGAAGATCACGACGGCGGCGGATCTTGCGCTCGCCGAAGCGCTCCTCGGGCCCCGGGAGTTCGGCGGCGCCGCGGGAGGACTCGCGTGACGGAGGTCGGCGCTCTGGAGGGCGGGACGGCGAGGGTCGGGGTCGGCTTCGACGCCCACCGGTTGGCGCTCGGGCGCCGGCTCGTGCTCGGCGGGGTCCGCGTGCCGTCTCGGCTCGGGCTCGCGGGGCATTCCGACGGCGACGTGCTCTGCCACGCCGTCGTGGACGCGATCCTCGGCGCGCTGGGCGCCGGAGACATCGGGACCCACTTCCCGTCGGACGAACCTCGGTGGAAGGACGCGTCGAGCCTGGGATTCCTCGGCTATGCGGCCGGGCTCGTGGCCGGGCGCGGGGGGGAGATCGCCAACGTGGATGCCACGCTCATCCTGGAGGCCCCGCGCGTCGCCCGTTTCGTCGGCGGGATGCGCTCGAGGGTGGCGAAGGCGCTCGAGATCCCTGCCGCGCGCGTCGGGATCAAGGCGACTACCACCGACGGGCTGGGGTTCGCCGGGCGCGGCGAGGGCGCCGCCGCGATCGCCGTCGCGCTCCTCCGGCTGCCGGCCGGCCGGCCGGGAAAGCTCCGGTAAACTGCGCTGCGTCATGTCTCTCGCTCTCTACAACACGTTGACGCGGCGGAAGGAGCCGTTCGAGCCGATCGAGCCCGGCCACGTTCGCATGTACGTGTGCGGGCCGACGGTCTACGACGAGCCGCACCTCGGCCACGCGCGCGCCGCGATCGCCTTCGACGTCATCCGCCGCACCCTCGAGGCGCTCGGCATGCGGGTGACCTACGTGCGCAACGTGACCGACGTGGACGACAAGATCATCGCGCGCGCGGCCGAGGGGGGGAGGAGCCCTTGGGAGGTGGCCGAGGAGAACACGCGCGCCTACGACGACGCCATGCGGGCGCTCGGCGTGCGGCCGCCGACCCTCGCGCCGCGGGCGACCGGCCACATCTCCGACATGCTCCGGCTGATCGGGGTGCTCGTCGAGCGCGGGTTCGCCTACACGGCCGGCGGCGACGTCTACTTCTCGGTGGAGCGGTCGGGCGGCTACGGGAGGCTTTCGAACCGGACGCTCGAGGAGATGCGCGCCGGCGAGCGGGTCGAGCCCGACGCGCGCAAGCGCCACCCGATGGATTTCGCCCTCTGGAAGGCGGCCAAGCCGGGCGAGCTGTCGTGGCCCTCCGAGTGGGGCGAGGGGCGGCCCGGATGGCACATCGAGTGCTCGGCGATGAGCATGAAGTACCTCGGTGAGACCTTCGACATCCACGGGGGCGGTCTCGACCTGATCTTCCCCCACCACGAGAACGAGGTGGCCCAGTCGACCGGCGCGACCGGCTCCGGGTTCGCGCGCTTCTGGCTGCACAACGGCTTCGTCACGGTGAACCGCGAGAAGATGGCGAAGTCGCTCAAGAACTTCGTCACGGTGCGGGAGATGCTGGGAGCGTGGCCGGCTCCCGCCCTGCGGTACCTCCTCGTGAGCGCGCACTACCGCAGTCCGATCGACTTCTCGCCGGAAGCGGTCGAGGACGCGGCCGGCGCCTGGCGGCGGCTCGCGGGATTCGCGCGGAACGCCGGGGCCGCGCTCGCAAGCGCCGGCGCGGCGGTCCCGGGTGCCGCGCCGGCTCTCGGTGCCCTGCTCCCCGGTGCCCGGATCGGGACCTCCGGGACGGAGGGTGGGGAGTGGCGGGAGCGGTTCGCCGCGGCTCTCGAGGACGACGTCGGGTGCCCGGAGGCGATCGCGGTCCTCTTCGACCTGGTGGCGAGCGCCAACCGGATGATCGAGCGCGCGGAGTCCCGCGCCTCCGAGCTTGCCGCCGCGCTCGGCGCTTTCCGCGATCTCGCCGCAGTCCTCGGTCTCGACCCGGGCGCCTGGGACGCGCCCCGGCGGGGCGGGAGCCTCGCGCCGGCCGTGGAGCTTCTCTTGCGCGTCAGGGAGGAGGCTCGCGCGGCGCGCGACTTCGCGCGCGCCGACGAGATTCGCTCGGCGCTCGCCGACTCGGGCATCGTCGTGGAGGACCGGCCGGGCGGCCCTCGCTGGTACCTCGCCGGATGAGGCCGCGGCGGAGGCGCCGATGGAACGGATCGAGGGACGCAACCCCGTGCGGGAAGCGCTCCGCGCCGGGCGCCCGATCCGCAGGATCCTGATCTCGAAGGAGGCCGCGCCGCGCGGCGCGCTCGCCGAGATCGTCGCCCTGGCGCGCGAGGCGGGAGTGCGCGTCGACCGCGTGCCCCGGGCCGCGATCAGCGAGCACTCCTCCGGCACGGCCCCGCAAGGGGTGATCGCCGAGGTCGACGAGTATCGCTACCGCTCCTGGCGCGAGGGGCTCGCCGGAGCCGGGGAGCGTGGGGAGCCGCCCATGTTCCTGGCGCTCGACCGGGTGACCGACCCGCGGAACCTGGGGTCGCTGCTCCGGAGCGCGGAAGTCTTCGGTTGCCACGCGGTGCTGCTGCCGTCCCGGCGCTCCGCCCCGATCACCGCCGTCGCGGAGAAGGCCGCCGCCGGTGCCACCGGGCACCTCGTGATCGACCGGGTGGACAGTCTCGAGCGCGCGCTCGCCGCGTGCCGCAAGGCGGGCCTTTGGGTCGTCGGGCTCGACGCCTCGGCCGAGGCGTCGATCGATTCCGTCGAGCTTCTCGGCGAGCCGGTCGCGCTCGTGGTCGGGTCCGAGGGGACCGGGCTGTCTCGACTGGTGTCCGAGCGCGCCGACGCGCTCGCGCGAGTCCCGATGGCCGGGCGTCTCGGCTCGCTCGGCGTCGCGGTCGCCGGCGCGATCGCGCTCTACGAGGCGCGCCGGCGGCGGTCCGGGGTGGAGTGACCGCGATCGCGCGGATTGCGCAACGGATTGAGCGCGGATGTCGGTTCTCTTTTGTGAGTTATTGCCGCGGCCCCCTAAATTGCCGTGTTTCCTTCGCCAGACGCTGCTCTTTTCCCCCGAACGTCGTCTTGACCTGTAGTCCGAAGGGGCTATAGTCTCCGCCACCGGGTGCACGGGAAGGCAATCGGAAGCGCAAGCGTCACTCCTCGTATGCGGCGGGGGAGCCATTGCCAGTAGACGTTGATTCGTCAAAGGTCGAAGGGCTGATCGACGCGGCCGACGACGAGCTGGTCCTTAGAGCGCGCGCGGGTGACGAAGTCGCGCTCGAGCACTTGCTCCGGCGGTACAAGAACTTCGCCCGGGTGAAGGCTCACACCTACTTCCTGATCGGGGCGGACAAGGAAGACCTCGTTCAGGAGGGGATGATCGGCCTCTACAAGGCGATCCGCGATTTCCGTCCGGACAAGCTGTCGTCCTTCCGCGCGTTCGCGGAGCTGTGCGTCCAGCGCCAGATCATCACGGCCATCAAGACGGCCACGCGCCAGAAGCACGTCCCGCTCAACTCCTACGTGTCGCTCAACCGGCCCGTCGCGCCGGACGAGATGGGGGAGCCGGACCGCGTGCTGGTGGACGTGCTCACGAACGGGGCGGTCTCCGACCCGGTCGAAGTCCTCATCTCCGGCGAGGAAGTCCGCGCCATGCAGACCTGCTTCCGCGAGATCCTCTCCGGCCTCGAGGTCGATGTCCTGCAGCTCTACCTCGAGGGCAAGAGCTATCAGGACATCGCCGCCAAGCTGCGCCGGCACGTGAAGTCCATCGACAACGCGCTCCAGAGGATCAAGCGCAAGGTCGAGGCTCATCTCGATCGTCACCGCGTCGACGCCGTCTGACGGCCGGCGCCGCCCGTCGCCCGGAGCTGGGGCGGGGGATCGAACCCCGGACCTGCGGATTACAAATCCGCCGCTCTGCCGGCTGAGCTACCCCAGCGCTGCCTACGCCAGGCTACCGCAGCCGCTCCTCCCCGGCGGTCCCTCGCGCGGCGCGCGGCGGTCCCTCCGGCCTCTTGGGCCGACTCGGCCGTAGACTTGGGCCATGAGCAGCGCGTGGGCCGCGGCCCTCGACCAGCTCGACGAGGCGGCCGCGTTCATCAAGTTGGACCCGAATCTCCACGAGGTCTTCCGCACTCCCAAACGCATTCTCACCGTCTCGATCCCCGTGCGCATGGACGACTCCCGCGTCGAGGTCTTCACCGGCTACCGCGTGCACCATTCGCTGGCGCGGGGGCCGGCCAAGGGCGGCATTCGCTACCACCCCGAGGTCTCCCTCGACGAGGTGAAGGCCCTGGCGATGTGGATGACCTGGAAGTGCGCCGTCGTCGGGATCCCCTACGGGGGGGCGAAGGGCGGGGTCCGGGTCGAGCCCCGGCGCCTCTCGCTCGGCGAGCTGGAACGGATGACCCGACGCTACGCGAGCGAGATCCTCCCCTTCATCGGTCCGGAGCGAGACGTCCCGGCGCCGGACATGAACACCGACGAGCGGATCATGGCCTGGATCATGGACACCTACTCGATGAACCAGGGCTACTCGGTGCCGGGGGTGGTCACCGGCAAGCCGGTGTCGGTCGGGGGGTCTCAGGGCCGGGGCGGGGCCACCAGCCGCGGGGTGATGTTCTGCGCCCTCAGCGCTCTTCGCCAGCTCGGCATGTCCATCGACGGCACCAGGGTGGCGATCCAGGGCTTCGGGAAGGTCGGTGGGTTCGCGGCGCAGCTCTTCCACGATGCCGGCTTCCAAGTGGTCGCCGTGAGCGACATCAAGGGCGGGGTCTACAACGCCCGAGGCCTCAATCCGACCGCGCTCATGCGCTACAAGGATGGAGCGGACACGGTCGCCGGGTTTCCGGCCGCCGACGCGATCTCCAACGAGGAGCTGCTCGAGCTGGACTGCGATCTCCTGGTGCCCGCCGCCATGGAGGACCAGATCACCGAGCGGAACGCCGACCGCGTCCGCGCGCGGCTCATCGTCGAGGGCGCGAACGGGCCGACCTCCCCGGCCGCCGATCACATCCTCGCCGAGCGGGGGATCGTCGTCGTCCCCGACATCCTCGCGAACTCGGGTGGTGTCACCGTGAGCTACTTCGAGTGGGTGCAGGACATTCAGGCCTATTTCTGGAGCGAAGACCAGGTCAACGTCCGGCTGAAGGAGGTCATGGACGGGACCTACGAGCAGGTGCGCTCGCTCGCGGAGGAGCGCGGGGTGAGGCTCCGGCTGGCCGCGCTCGCGATCGGGATCGGCCGGGTCGCCGAGGCTCACGTCGTGCGAGGCCTGTTCCCGTAGGACCGGTCCCCGTTCCCGCCGGCCCGCCGGCCTTCGGGCTAGAATCTCCTGGGAGGTCGAGGATGGACGATGCGCGCGGGCCGGAGATGACCGACCGCGAACGAGAGATGCTCGCGTTCGAGCGGGAGTGGTGGAAGCACCCCGGCCCAAAGGAGCGCGAAGTGCGCGACCGTTTCGGGATGTCGGCCACGCGCTACTACCAGGTTCTCAGCCGCCTGATCGAGGAGCCCGAGGCCCTCATGATCGAACCCATGCTCGTCCGGCGCCTCCGGCGCCAGCGCGCGGCGCGCCAGCGCCAGCGCGCCGCGCGCCGCTTCGGCCACTCCGAGTAGAGGCCCCGGGACGATGCCAGGCAAGCACGCGCCGGCCTCGCCGGCTTCCTTCTACCGGTCGATTGCCCGCTCGGTCGGAGGGGTCGTCGCGGTGGTCGGGCTCGCGGTCGCGGTGATCTATGTCGCGCTGAGTTCCGGGGGCAACCGGCCTGCGGCGAAGCCGACCCGGCCGCCCGCGTCCTTGCCTCCGGCGATCGAGTCCTCGGAGCCGTCCCCCTCGCTCGAGCCTTCGTCTCCGGGGCCCACGCCGGGTCTGCGCAGCCCGGACCCGGTCCCGACGACGCTTCCCGCCCAGGAGGTCTCGGTGGAGGTGCTGAACGGCACGAAGCGCGCGGGGCTCGCCGGGAAGACCGCCGATCGCCTGCGGAAGGCCGGCTACAACGTGGTCGGGACCGGAAACGCCAAGGCGGCCACCGCGAGCGTGATCCTGTATGTGCCCGGCGCCGAAGACGAGGCCCTGGCGCTCCAGCAGCAGTTCCCGGAGTTCGGGCGCCTGAAGGAAGGTAAGCCCGAGCAGTCGGTGATCCTGCGGCTCGTGATCGGCTCGGACTTTCCATAGTCCACGGGCTTGAAGGAAGGCGTGGCGCTCAGCCATGCCGGATGGCGGCGCGGCCGTCGCATACGCCACTTGCGCCCACATCTTCGCGGTGGCCACAGTTGTGTCTACGCTCCCTAGGGGCTATCCTGTTGTGGGGAACACAATCGACCGGACTTCTCGGAAGGAGACGCAGGTGCCCACTATCGGGGTGCGCGAACTCAAGCAGCGGACGACGCAGATCGCTCGAAGTGTCCGCGAGGACGGTGCGCGCTACATCGTCGCGCTCCACGGGGAGCCTTTCGCGGCTCTGGTCCCTCTCCCCGATGACTGGGAAGAGCGCGTCCTGGCAACCGTCTACGCGGGCGACCTTGTGCAGGCGGAGAGTGACTACCGCGCGGGTCGCACGGTGACTCTCGAAAAGGCGCTGGCTCGGAAGCGAGCCGGCGGGCGCCGGCCGGCTCCCGCCGCGACGCCGAAGCGCGCCGCGGCCGCCACAGCGAAGCCCTCGTCGCGATCCAGGGTCGCGAACGGTGCCCGTGTCCGGTAGGCCTCCTTCCTCGCCCTGGAGGGTCGAACTCACGCGTCGAGCCGTCAAGGATCTGGGCCGGCTCGGCCGAGCGGACGAGATACGGGTGGAGCGTGCCCTGCAAGCCCTGGCCGCGAACCCGCTGGGCTCTCCGGGTGTCAAACCCCTCGTCGGAAAGGCGCCCTGGCTGCGGCTGCGCGTCGGCGACGTCCGGGTGCTGTACCGGCGCGATCCGCGACCGCGCGTCCTCCTTGTCGCCAGAATCGTGGACCGCCGAGATCTCGAGCGCGCCGTTGGGAGCTTGAACTCCTGAGGGCTCGCCTCCGGCGCAGACCACCTTCAGACGCGGGAGGGTGGGACGGTGCGGGGCATCAGGGTGAGCACGGTCTCGGTGCGAAGATCGACCGAGCCGCCCACGCCCGCGACGCCGCTCACCGCGAGCGTGTCCACCGCGACCGAGGCGACCCGGACCGGGAACCCCTCCGCGAAGGCGAAGGACATCTCGATCGAGCTGAAGTCCTGCCCGGTGAGCCGCAGCGTCGTTCCGCCGAACGAGCGGGAGCGGATGATGGGGCGGCGCACCTCGAGCGCGATGATCGCGCAGCGGTAGCCGGAGACGACCCTGAGCGCGGCGAGGCGGCCGCGTTCCCGTCCCTGCCGGCCGGAGGCTCCCGGGACGGATCGCCGCCAGCGATCGCCGAGGTGGAGGCGCCCGGCGGGCAGCGGTGACGAGAGGAGCGGTCCGAGGTCCTCGAGGTCCCCGGAAAGCTCCGCCGGGAGCCCGCCGACGCTCTCGACCCGTCGAACGGCGCCGTCGGCGCCGACGACGACCACGGCCTCCTGAGGTGCGAGCGGCTCCGCGCGGCGGCCGTCGCGGCGCAGCGCGGTGGGGACCACGGAAAGCCGGAGGGTCGCGCCGCCGCCGGCGGCCGCGAGCACCTCCACGCGCGAGGTGGCCTCGAGCTGGGTCCGCTCCGTCCGGTCGATCGCCCCGGCCCGAAGGCGCGCGCTCGCCACCGCGACGAGCCGGTATGTGCGGACCTCGCCCGGGCGGAACCGATGGACCAGGCGGATCTCGGGAGCCGCGCACGCGGAGAGCGCGAGGACGAGCGTGAGAAGGACGGGCACGGCGCGGCGCACGAGGCGGAGTGTAACGCGGGGGCCGCGCGAGCCGGTCGGCCGGGTAGCTCCCGCGGCCGCCGAGCCCCGCCTCACCCGGCGACAGGGGCGGGCAATGCCGCGGGGTGTCCGGGAATCGAAGCATTGACTTGCGGGGGGGGGGAGTGAGCGTAGCATCGTCGGAGTCAGGATAGATCCGAGGGAGGTGGTCGCCGTGCGGCGAAAGGTCGGGGTTTTGGGGGCCGTGCTCGGGATGGGGCTTGCGATCCAGGTTGCCGTTCCGACGTGGGGCGCGCCCGGCGGGGGAGGGTCGTCGTCCTCGTCGTCCTCCACGGTCGTGACGAGGCCCGCCGATGTGGTTGAGCTATCCTCCAGCGTGACGGGGAACGCGGGCGGCGGCTCGCTCACGGTGGGCCCGGTCACGACGGTGGAGACGGTGCACTGGACCGATGGGTCGACCACGACCACGGAGACGCAGGGAACGACCAATCAAGACCCCTCGCTGCAGGACTGCCTCTACAGCGGCTCGTCGAGCAACGTCACCCAGTACCCCGCGATTCCCCTCGCCGGCTCGGGCAGGACGGGTCATGTGCTGTACGTGTTCTTCCCGTATGAGATGAAGGATGCGCGACTGGTCGAGAATCACTACACTCGGCAGTGGGAGTTGTGCTCCAAGGGCGGCGGACAGTCGGACCTCGACCCCTGGAAGCTCGATTACGTCGGCGGGGCCCAGGCCAACACGACTCAGACCCGCATCTCGAAGATCGGCTGGAACTGGAAGACGGGTTCGACCCCACCGAGCTACACCCTCACCCACGGGTTCGCGGTCGGCACGAGCGTTTGCATCAAGTACAACGACGTATTCTGGAAGAACAACGTGACCGGATGGTGGGATGGCCAAGCTGTGGGTGGAGACGCCGCAAACCGTTGGCACGGGACGGTCGTTCAAGGGCTGTGGGAGTATCCTATGAACGATCCCGAGGGGCAGGTCGTCGAATACTCGCTCAACGTGTACGAGCAGACTCACTGCGACGGTTCGTTCTGGAATGGGATGGTCCCATGCTACATCCTGGACCCTCAGCCCTGATGGGAGGGGACAGCGTTGCGAGGGCGCAGCGTTGCTATCTTCATGATGCGCGCGGAATTCGGCCACATGCGCGGAATCGCTAGGCGTCGCCTGGCATCGGCATGGGTGGCGGTGTTCCTGCTCGCCCCCGGGATGGCCTGCACCGACGGGGGCGCGCCGCACCCGGCGTCGACCGGAGGCGAGCTGCTCCAGGCGTCTCAAGAGGGGAAGCTCGCTCCCACCGGTGTCGCGGGGCACTTGTACGTCGCCTACTCGCCGAACGGCGGGATGATCGGCTACGAGGCGCTCGCGCGGATCGATCTCAGGTCGCTCTTCTTCTCGCCCCTGCGCGGTGTTCCCGGCTACGGGGTATCGGGACGGGACGGGCGAGTGTTCGTGGACTTCTCCAGCCCAGGACGCATCGCCGAGCTGGTGAACGACCGACTCGTCCCGATCCCTGGCCTGGAGGGCGTCGAAGACATCAATTCTGCGGACGTCTCGCCAGACGGCACCCTGCTATTCGCGCAGCTTCTGCGCGGCCCTCCCGAGAGCACGCGCATCCGGACGTGGAACCCCCGCACGCAGCGGGGCCGGGTTGTGGCGCGCGGCCCGGCTCCGGCGGTGGGTGCCATGTTTGGCGAGCAATGGGGACCCCGCGGCGAGATCGCCTATGTCTCAGCGGAGGGGTACGGCCACCTCCATCCGAAGCTTGTGATCGTTGAGCCCGACGGGTCCCGTCGGACGTTCCCGCTGCGCCCAACAACCCGTCTCCTCTGGGGCCGGACGGGAACGCTCGTTGCCCCCCTGAGCGGGCAGCTCCAACGTGGATATGTGCCGCCGGGGACCTCGCGCCACTCCGTGATTGTCAACCCGTCCACGGGAGCCACGCGTCGCCTCTCCGAAGGGTGGGCCGCGCTGTCCTTCTCGCAGGACGGGCACCGGCTCCTCATGGCGCGGAGGTCCTTCTCGCCGCCCGCGACCACTCTCGGGGTCGCCACGGGTCCGGACTTCGAGGCGGTGAGGGAGATCGGAAGCATCCAAGGCGTCATTTGGAATGGGGTCTGGGTGGACGCCCCCCCGGTCGCGCGTAGCGCGCCCCCAGGCGGGTGACCGCCGCTCCCCGCGCCGTGCCGTGCCGGTCCACTTTGTGCGTCCTTCGCCCTCCGTCGCCCGGACTCCCCTGGTAGGCTCCCGGCGCGATGCGGATCGCGATGGTCTCCCCACCGTGGATCCCCGTTCCCCCGCAGGGGTACGGGGGGATCGAGTGGGTCGTGCACCTGCTGGTCGAGGAGCTGGTGCGCCGCGGACACGACGTGACGCTCTTCGCGACGGGCGACTCCACGACGAAGGCCGAGCTGCGATACGTGTTCGAAGAGGCACAGACGCCGCTCATGCACCAGACCATGCCGGACGCGCTGCACGTGGGGAGCGCCTACCGACACGTCGCGGAGGAGGCGCGTGCCGGCCGGCCGTACGACGTGGTTCACGACCATACGGCGTGGCTCGGGGTCGCCTTCGCGCCGCTCGTGCCCTCACCGGTCGTCCACACGATCCACGGGGCGTTCATCGAGGCGAACCGCATCTTCTACGGGGGACTCCGGGATCACGCCTTGCTCGTGACCATCAGCGAGTACCAGCAGAAGGACTTCCCCGAGATCGCCTACGCCGGCGTGGTCCCGAACGCCGTCGACGTGGCCTCCCTCCCGTACCGCGCGCGCAAGGACGGCTACCTGCTCGCCCTGGGGCGGATCGCGCGCGACAAGGGGCAGGCGATCGCGGTGCGCGTGGCGCGCGAGGCGGGGATCCCGCTGGTCCTGGCGGGCAAGGTCGACCCGGGGAACGATCGCGCCTACTTCGAGGAGGCCATCCTGCCGTTCGTCGACGGTGCGAGCGTTCGGTTCGAGGGCGAGGTCCCGAACGCGCGCAAGAGCGAGCTGCTCGCAGGCGCGCGCGCGATGCTGTTCCCCGTCCAGTGGGCCGAGCCCTTCGGCCTGGTCATGATCGAGGCGATGGCCTGCGGCACGCCGGTGATCGCGATCCGGAACGGATCGGTGCCGGAGATCCTGGCCGACGGCGAGACCGGGTTCATCGTCGAGGACGAAGCCGGGATGCTCGCCGCGCTCGACCGGGTCGAGGAGATCTCCCCCGAGCGATGCCGGCGCGAGGCCGAGGAGCGTTTCTCGCCCGAGCGGATGGCCGACCGGTACCTCGAGATCTACGAGCGGGCGACCCGGCGCCCCCGCGCGTAGCGAAGCCGTGCCGGTGCCTCCGACCGCCCCCGCGCTCCGGGCGGTTGCGGCCCGTGCCGCCGAAGCCGGCTTGTTCCTCGACTTCGACGGGACCCTCTCGGAGATCGTCCTCGATCCGGGCGAGGCGCGCGCGGCGCGCGGCGCCTCGTCGGTCCTCGCGCGGCTCGCGCGGTCGTGGCGCTCGGTGGTGGTGGTCTCGGGCCGGAGCGCGGCCGACCTCGCGCGGCGCGTGCGCGCGCCCGGCGTGCGCCTGCTCGGCCTCCACGGCGTCGAGGAGATCCGGGACGGCGAGGTGCGGGTGCTGCCGCGCGCGGAGGCGGCGCGCGCCGCCGTCGAGCGCGCCGCCGCGCGCCTGGAGCGCGATCTCGCCGGGGTGCGCGGGGCACACCTGGAGCGCAAGGGCCTCGCGCTCGCCGTCCACTTCCGGCGCGCGCGCGACCCCGAGGAGGCCGAGCGGATCGCGGGCTCGGCCGTGGTCGCCGCGGCGGCGGCGGAAGGGCTCGCGGTCGTCTCCGGGCGCATGATCCTGGAGGTGCGCGCGCGGGAGGGGGGCGACAAAGGGGATGCGCTCCGGCGGATCGCGCGCGAGGAGGGCCTCCGCGCGATCCTGGTCGCCGGCGACGACGTCGGGGACCTGCCGGCTTTCCGCGCGGCCGGAGAGCTCGAGGCCTGCTGCCGCGTCGCGGTCGCGAGCGACGAGAGTCCGGCGGAGCTGACCGGCGAGGCGGATCTCGTGGTCGGCTCGCCGGCGGACCTGGTCGCGCTCCTCCGGCGCCTGGCGCGCGGGACCTAGCGCGCGGCGCGCGCGGCGCGCACGGCTCTCAGGGCGCGCGCGGGGCGTGGGTGGCTCAGGGCGCGCGCGGCGCGTCGGCGAGCTGGGAGTCGAGCCAGCGCTCCGGCGGGGTCCCCGGAGCCCGGCGCGCGAGCCGGCGCGCCCGCCCGCGGCGCTCGGCGACCGGGAGGTCGATCGCCGCCTCGATCGCCGCAGCGGTCTCCGTGAGGTCGAAGGGGTTCACCAGCATGGCCGCGGCGCCCAGCTCGACCGCCGCTCCCGCGTTGCGCGACAGGACCAGCGTCCCGTGGCGGCGGTTGAGGACCGGACCCTCGCGCGCGATCAGGTTCATCCCGTCGAACTCGGGGTTCACCAGCAGGACGTCGTAGCGCCGGTACGCGGCAAGGGTGCGCGCGAAGTTGTCCTCGATCTCGATGCGCACCGGCTCCCAGTCTGCGGTGCCGAATCGCTCGTTGATGCGCGCCGCCGCCTCGAGGCACGCCTTCGAGTAGGCCCGGTACTCGGGCATCGAGCGGCGCGACGGGGTGAGGAGCGCGAGGTGGAAGACCCGGCCGCGCAGGTCGGGTCTGCGCTCCAGAATCCATTCGTAGGCTCCCAAGCCGCGCAAGATGTTCTTCGAGGGCTCCGCGCGGTCGGCCCGCAGGACCAGGATCCGGTCCCCAGCGAGACCTGCGATGCGCGCGGCCTCGTCGACGGCCTCGGGGCGCGCGGCCTCGGCTGCGAGGCGCTCGGGGCTCACCCCGACCGGGTAGATGCCGACGCGGGTCACGTGGCCTCCGTGGCGCACGGTCCCCGGGCGGGCCGCGACGCTCCCGCGGGCTCCGAGCACCGCGCGGCAGCACGAGACGAAGTTCTCCGCCCAGCGGCGAGTCTGGAACCCGACGAGGTCGGCGGCGAGCAGTCCCTCGAGGATCGCCCGGCCCCACGCCTCCGGAAGGACGCGGAACTGGTCCGGCTGGCAGAAAGGCACGTGCCAGAAGTGCAGGATCCGGAGGTCCGGCCGCCGCGCGCGCAAGGTCGGGGGGACGAGCGCCAGGTGGTAGTCCTGTGGGAGCGCGACCCCGCCGGAGGGCGCCTCCTCGGCGAGCCCGTCGGCGAAGGCGGCGTTCACGCGGGCGAAGGATTCCCAGGCGGCGGTCTCGGCCGCCGCGAAGGTCGGCGGGCCCGCGACCGACCAGAGGTAGTGGTGCTGGAACCACAGGATCCGATTGGCGAAGCCGTTGTAGTAGCGGTCGTACTCGCCGGGGTCGAGCGCGAGCAGGCGCATGGACACGCTCGACCCGTCGAGATCGGTCTCCGCCCGCCCCCCCGCCGCTATCTCGCGGTCGGTGTCGCTGAGGGCCGAGGCCACCCACACCGAGGCCCGGCCGCGCGTCGCGTCCCCGAGCGCAGTGACGAGGCCACCGGCGCCCCGCTGTGGCTCGGGCCGCCCGCCGGGGCCGCGGGAGAAGGTGACCGGCGCGCGGTTCGAGGCGACGGCGAGCTGGGGAGGTGGAAACTCCGGTGGCGGCGCTCTGGGACTCATCCCGAGAGGCGCTCGAGCAGGGCCAGCTCGTCGGAGAGCTGGGCGGTCGAGAGGAACCGCTGCCGCACCCGGCGGCGGCCGGCCCGCCCCATTGCGGCCGCGCGTGAAGGGTTTCGCAGCAGCTCGAGCAGGCGAGCCGCGCACGCCTCGACCGAATCGACCAGGAAGCCGCTCCGGCCGTCCTCGATCTGCAAATGGATCCCGCCGACGTCGCCGCCGACCACGGCCTTCCCTTTCCACAGAGCCTCCGCAACGACCAGGCCGAAGCCCTCGCGAACCGATTTCTGGATCACGACGTCGGCCGCGCGCTGGAAGGCGTTCACGTTCAGGCTCCCGACGTCCTGGAGGTTCGAGAGCAGGAACACGTCGGGATCGCCGGCGCGGTGCTCCTCCGTCATGCGGTAGTACTCCCACCCCTCGGGGTCGTCGCTCGCCATCGAGGCGATCAGCGCGAGCTGCAGCTCTGGGACCTCCCGCTTCACGATGCGGTAGGCGTCGATCACGCCGAGGGGATCCTTCCACGGGTCGTAGCGAGAGACCTGCACCGCGAGCGGCCGCCCGGGATCGATCCCGTAGCGGCGGAGAACCTGGCGGACGATCGCCCGGTCGAGCGGGATGTTCTTGAGGGACAGCGGGTCGATGGTCGGGCAGCTCACCGCGATCTCCGGCCCGGAGAAGCCGTCCGGAACGTAGTCGCCCAGGGTGAAGATGGCGGCGTCGTACGGACGGACGAACGGTTCCAGGAACTCCCACACCGGCCGGTGGGGAGAGGTCAGGTCGATGTGGCAGCGCCAGATCCACTTGCCCTTCGGCCGGCCCCGGTCCTCGATCAGCTCGGTCAGGATCCCGGCCGGTTGTGGATCGTGCACGACCACGAAGTCGTAGTCGCCCTCGAAGGCCTCCGCGTTGTCCTCGTTCACCGTCAGGTAGTGAGAGCGCATCTCGACCGTCCAGGGGACCGGGGCCCCCTGGAGGCCGTTGTGCAGGGCCTTGGTCGCGTGGAAGAAGGGCTCGGTCCCGTGGATCACCCGCCATTCCGTGTCGACGCCGAGGTCGCGCCAGAGCGGGACCAGGGTGTAGAGCAGCTCGGCGACCCCGCCCCCGAACGAGGTCGAATTCACGTGGAGAACGCGAGCCCCCCGGAAGCGCTCGGCGCGCGCGCGCAGGTTGTCCACGATCTCGGTCCCGACGATCGCCGCGTAGTCGCCGAGCGACTTCGCCGGGGTCGGAACGAGGATGAGCGCGCCGCCGTCGGGCATGCCGGGATTCTATTCGGGGCGCGACCCGGGCCGTATGATGGGCCGATGTCCGAGGAGACAACGGATCCGGGGCCCCGTCCCGCCGCGGATGCGGGGCCGTCTGGAGCTTCCGCGATCGCCGGCGGGCTCGTGCCGCACATCGCGCGGGCCGGTCTGGTCGCATGGTCGCTCATCGGCATCGCGGGGGTGCTCGCCCTGCTCTGGTTCGCCGTGCGCCCGCTCGGCGTGGTGCTCCCGCCGGTCGCGATCGCCCTCGTCGTCGTCTACTTGCTCAACCCGCTCGTGGGGAGGCTCCAGCGCCGAGGGATCCGGAGGGGGTTGGGGGTGGCCCTGATATACGCGGCGTTCGTCGCGGTCGTGGTCGCCGTCCTCTCCGCGCTCGTCCCGGTCGTCGTGCGGCAGGTGACCGGCTTGATCGACACTCTGCCCGCCTACATCGAGAAGGCCACGGCCGCGATCAACCGGTTCGCCGCGCGCCGCGGCTCGCATCTGCGGATCAACCTGACCTCCGCTGAGATCCAGAGGACGGTGCTGAACAACCGGGACGCGATCATCTCGTTCCTCGGCGGGGTTCGGAGCTTCGCCTCGAGCATGCTCCACGTCCTCGTCACCCTCATCATCGGCTTCATCCTGTCGATCTACCTGCTCCTCGACCTGCCGAAGATCCAGCGCGCGGTCGTGGTGGTGATCCCGGACGCCCGGCGCTCCGACATCACGATGCTCGCCGAGAAGGTGGGTCGCGCGCTCGGCGGGTTCTTCCGGGGGCAGCTCCTGGTCGCGGCGTTCGTGGGCACCGCGAGCGCGATCGGCCTCACGCTCGTCAAGGTCCCGTTCGCGGTGGTGATCGGCATCATCGCGGGGATCTTCAACCTCGTTCCGCTCATCGGCCCGTTCATCGGCGCGATCCCGGCCGTGATGGTCTCGCTGCTGTCGGGGGAGCCGAAGCGCGCGCTGTACGCGGCGATCGTGCTCCTCGTGGTCCAGCAGATCGACAACCACATCATCAGCCCGAACGTCATGGGGCGCACGGTGCGCCTGCACCCGATCACGGTGATGCTCGCGCTGCTCGCCGGAGGGACGATCGCCGGCATCTTCGGGATGCTGCTCGTCATCCCCGGGGTCGCGGCGGTGAAAATCGTGGGGCAGCACTTCTGGGAGCGCCGCGAGCATCTCGCCGCCGCGGTCTCGGTCCCGCCTGCCGGCTGAGCCTGCTCGGCCCGGCGCCGGTACGAACGAGGGACCGAGCCGGTGCCTCGGTCCCTCGTTACCGCTGGATGCCGGTCAGTCCGAGAGTTCGGACGTCTCGGAATAGGCGTGAGAAGACAGGGTCTTCTCGAGTTCATCTCGAATTGCGTCCGTCACACCGAGCGTCTTCAGGACATGCGCGGCGACGCCTCCCGAATCTCGCAGGAGAGCGGAGAGGAAGTGCTCACTTCCGACGTAGGAGTGTCCCCTCCGGGCGGCATCCTGAGCCGCTCCTTCTAGGATCTTCGTTGCGCGCGGTGTGAGCCGCGGACTCTCCAGTTGGTTCGCCATGTGCCACCCCACCTCCTCCAGATTGGACCTAGGCCGGCACCCAAGCCCAGCCGCCCCCATCGAACTTGCACTCGTGGATGACTCCGCCGATTGGAGTGGTCTCGCCGTCGTTGGCGGGCCCACACCCCAAAGCCCAGGCGACGGGCGGCTGCGCCTGGAGCACTGTTGCGGCGATAGGCGAGACGAGAAGCCCCATGATCAGCGCTCGAGTGACCAAACTGCTTCGCAACATGAGATTCCCCCTGTCGAGGATGGGAAGGAACGGTCAAGCGGCGGGGTGTTCCTACAGGGAGGGCTTCGGGCAGCCGGGCGATCTGTCTTGTGGAGAGAGAGAGAGAGAAAAGCCCCGCGGGCGCACAGTCGGCAACTGCATCAGGGAACGAGCCACCCGGCCTCCTCTGCGTGCAACCTATCTTGGCTGGACCGGGCGTGTCAAGCGCTGGTTTGGTTTCGGCCGACAGGCCGGTCCACGGGGCGTCCGCCGCTGCGGCGCGAACGCATCCTGAGGGCCTCCCGGACGCCGAGGTGGGCGCACGCTTCCCGTGCGCCCAGGGGTTCAGCCGAGGATCGCGCGCACGGTGTCCGTCCAGCCGAGGTTCATCGGGCGCTCGGTGACGGCGACGCCCGCGGTCGCGGCGGCGCGCGCGGCGAGCTGCGGGTCCGCCTCGATCGCGTCGCGGACGAGCACGAGCAGGCCGACGTGCTCGGCGAGCGAGAGATCGGCGACTGCGTCGCCGATCGCGATGCACTCGGAGCGTGCGATTCCGCGCCGTGTCCGGTCGAGCGCGGCTGCGGTGCCCTTCGATACCCCTCGCGGCGTCAGGTGGTACACGCGGGCCTCCCCGGGGGCAAGACCGAGGTAGGGACCACGGAGCCTCCCGTTGTCGGCCAGGGTCAGCCATCCGTGTCCGATGGCGGCAAGCGCGGCATCGACCTCGTCCGGGTCCGCGAGGCCTCGCAAGAGGAGCGTGCACTCGCGTCCGGCCGCCCACGGCGCGTGCGGCTCGAGCCGGAAGCGCGAGAGCACGAGATCCAGTGCTTCGGTCATGCGCGCGGCCGGCATCTCCCCCGGTTCCAGCGCGGGGGTCTCACCGAAGTTTCGCGCGACCGTTCTGCCGCCCTCGTAGGCGACGAGTGCTCCCATCTCCGCGATCACCGTGGTGAGACCGAAGATGCGGGCGTCGCCGAGGAGCCCCCTGAGCGCGCGCCCGGAGGTCGGCACGATGTCCAGCCCGGCGGCGTGCGCCGCAAGGAGCGCCTCGGCCGGCTCGGACGAGGGGGCGCCGTCGGCATCGTGGAAGAAGGAGCCGCCGCGGCCGAGCATCGTCCCGTCGAGGTCGGTGTAGACCACGCGGACGCGCCCGATTCCGGCGAGCGACTCGCCGACGGAGGGAAGGGACGCCGCCACGCGCTCATCGTAGCGCCCGCCTGTGAGGAACCCGCGCGCATCGGGATGTGGCGAGGAACCCGCGCGCGCCGCGTGGCCCTTTGCCCTATCCTGTTGGTCATCCATGGGCGCCGTGCAGGGGTTGAGATGTCGTGAGTGCGCGCGGGAGTACCCCGCCGAGCCGCTCCACGTCTGCGAGTTCTGCTTCGCGCCTCTCGAGGTGGTCTACGACTACGACGAGATCGCGCGCACGATCTCGCGCGAGCGGATCGAGAGCGGCCCCCGGTCGATCTGGCGCTACGCGGACCTGCTGCCCGGCGGGGAGAAGCGCGTGGACCTCGGGGCGGGGCTCACCCCTCTCGTGCCGGCTCCGCGGCTCGGCGCGGCGCTGGGTCTGCGGGACCTCTGGATCAAGAACGACACCTCCAACCCGACGCACTCCTTCAAGGACCGGGTCGTGTCGGTCGCTCTCACCATGGCGCGCGAGTTCGGGTTCGGCGTAGTCGCGTGCGCCTCGACCGGGAACCTCGCGAACGCCGTCGCGGCGCATGCCGCCGTGGCGGGGCTTGAGGCCTACATCTTCATCCCGGCCGACCTCGAGCGCGGGAAGATCGTCGCGACCGCCATCTACGGCCCGAAGCTCGTCGCCGTCCGGGGCACCTACGACGACGTCAACCGGCTGTGCTCGGAGATCGCCGGCCGCTTCGACTGGGCTTTCGTCAACGTGAACATCCGTCCCTACTACGCCGAGGGCTCGAAGACCCTCGCCTTCGAGGTCGTCGAGCAGATGGGATGGCGGGTCCCCGACCACGTGATCGTGCCGGTGGCAAGCGGGTCTCTCCTCACCAAGATCCGCCGGGGGCTGGACGAGCTAGCCCGGGTGGGCCTGATCGAAGGCCATTCCACGCGCGTGTCGGGCGCGCAGGCGACGGGGTGCTCCCCGGTGGCGACGGCGTTCAAGGCCGGCCTCGAGCACGTCCGGCCGGTGAAACCCGACACGATCGCGAAGTCGCTCGCGATCGGCAATCCCGCCGACGGGTACTACGCGATCAAGACGGTGCGCCAGACGGGGGGCGCCGTCGAGGACGTGACGGACGAGGAGATCGTCGAGGGCATCGAGCTGCTCGCCCGGACCGAGGGCATCTTCGCCGAGACGGCCGGCGGCGTGGTGATCGCGACCCTGAGGAAGCTCGCCACCCTGGGGGTGGTCCGGCCCGACGAGCGAGCCGTCGCCTTCGTGACCGGGGACGGCCTGAAGACCGTGGAGGCGGTCGCCGGGCGCGCGGTGCCGGCGTTCGAGATCCCACCGCGCCTCGAGGAGTTCGAGGCTCGCCTGACCGATCGGGAGACGACAGCATGAGTGTGAGAATCAGGATCCCGACCCCGTTGCGCTCGGTGACGGGGGGCGTGGCGGACGTGAGCGCGGAGGGCCGGAGCGTCCGCGAGGTGATCGAGAGCCTCGAGCTCGCCTACCCCGGCATCCGCGATCGTCTGTGCGAGGAGTCGGGGGAGCTGCGCCGCTTCGTGAACGTCTTCGTCGGGGAAGAGGACGTGCGGTTCCTGGAGGGCCTCGACACGCCGATCGAGGACGGCGCGCAGGTCTCGATCATCCCGGCGGTCGCAGGCGGCGCCGGATAGCGCGGCGGTCGCGCGCCCGATGCCCCGGCGGGCCTTTGACCGCGCGGCGGGCGCGAGATACCATTTCCCCAGGTAGACAGGCCTTTTCTTGGGGGGCTCGTGCTCCGCTTCTCGCTCCGAACCGAGTACGGCCTGAGGGCCCTGATGGAACTCGCTCTGCGTGCCGGAGAGGGTCCGGTCCCGGCGCGCGAGATCGCCCGCGGGCAGGGGATCCCGCTCCGCTTCCTCGAGCATCAGCTCGCGACGCTCCACAAGGCCGGCATCGTCCAGTCGCATCGCGGCGCCGGTGGAGGATGCTCGCTCGCGCGCGGCGCTTCGGAGATCAAGATCGGCGAAGTGATCGAGGTGCTCGAGGGACCGATCTCGGCGATGTTCTGCCTCGACCCGAACGAGCAGGACGCGTCGTGCCCGCGAACTCATCGGTGTGGACTGCAGGAGCTGTGGCTGCGGGTCGAGGGCGCGGTGCGAGTCGTCCTCCAGGAGATGACCGTCGCGGATCTCGTGTCGCGCAACACCGAGACGGGGCCGCTCCTCTGGCCGATCGTGCGGGCGACCAACGCGTAGGCCCCGATCGACCCCGAGAAAAACTTTCCCTGAATCCTTGAACCAACCGATTATGCTCGTTACACTCGCAGCGAATGCGCTCCACGAGGGAGCGCTGATTCTCCCGAACGGAGGGAGGTGGGAGCGAGTGCCGGCGAAGAAGAAGAAGGCTGCAGCGAAGAAGCCCGCCGCGAAGAAGACCGCCAAGAAGAAGGCAGGCGGCAAGAAGAAGAAGTAGCACCGCTCTACCACACCAAGCACTTGCGATGAGGGCCTCGGCATCCGAGGCCCTTTCGCTTTCCCGGCCGCGCCCCCGGCCGCCGGCATCGAGCGGACTTGCGGGCCCTCGACCGGCTCCCGTATAAAGAGGGTTAGCACTCGGCGCGTCTGAGTGCCAGCGGGTCGGGGGACCCGCTCAGCCTGTGGGAGAGCCGGGGGGATCCTCCCCGGGCACGAAAGAGGAGGGGTGTGGATGGCAGCGAAGATCATCACCTTCGACGAGGAGGCCCGGCGCGCGCTCGAGCGCGGCATGAACCAGCTCGCCGACGCCGTCAAGATCACGCTCGGCCCCAAGGGCCGCAACGTGGTCATCGAGAAGAAGTGGGGCGCTCCGACGATCACCAACGACGGGGTGTCCATCGCGAAGGAGATCGAGCTCGAGGACCCGCAGGAGAAGATCGGGGCCGAGCTGGTCAAGGAGGTCGCGAAGAAGACGAACGACGTCGCCGGCGACGGGACGACGACGGCGACCGTCCTTGCCCAGGCGATGGTGCGCGAGGGGTTGCGCAACGTGGCGGCCGGGGCGAACCCGATGGGTCTGAAGCGGGGGATCGAGCGCGCCGTCGACCTCGTCGTCGAGTCGATCAAGAACGCCAGCCGTGAGATCGAGGACAAGGACGAGATCGCCCACGTGGCGGCCATCTCGGCGAACAACGACCCGGAGATCGGCCAGATGATCGCCGAGGCGATGGACAAGGCCGGCAAGGACGGCGTCATCACCGTCGAGGAGTCGCAGACCTTCGGTCTCGAGCTCGAGCTGGTCGAGGGGATGCGGTTCGACAAGGGCTACATCTCGCCCTACTTCGTGACCGATCCCGAGCGCATGGAGGCCGTGCTCGAGGAGCCCTACGTCCTCGTGGCGAACCAGAAGATCTCGGCCGTGAAGGACCTGCTTCCCCTGCTCGAGAAGGTCATGCAGTCGGGCAAGCCGCTGGTCATCATCTCCGAGGACGTCGAAGGCGAGGCCCTCGCCACCCTGGTGGTGAACAAGATCCGAGGGACCTTCAAGTCGGTCGCGGTCAAGGCGCCCGGCTTCGGCGACCGGCGCAAGGCCATGCTGCAGGACATCGCGATCCTGACCGGCGGCCAGGTCATCAGCGAGGAGGTCGGCCTCAAGCTCGAGAACACGACGCTCGACATGCTCGGTCGGGCCCGGAAGGTCGTCGTCGTCAAGGACGACACGACCGTCGTGGAGGGCGCCGGAGACGCCGAGCAGATCAAGGGCCGGATCAACCAGATCAAGGCCGAGATCGAGAAGACCGACTCCGACTACGACCGCGAGAAGCTGCAGGAGCGTCTCGCCAAGCTCGCCGGCGGCGTCGCGGTCATCAAGGTCGGCGCGGCCACCGAGGTCGAGTTGAAGGAGAAGAAGCACCGCATCGAGGACGCCGTCTCGGCGACCAAGGCCGCGGTCGAGGAGGGGATCGTCGCCGGCGGCGGAGTGACCCTCCTGCAGGCCCAGGGCGTCCTCGACAAGGTGGACCTCGAGGGCGACGAGAAGACCGGCGCGCTGATCGTTCGCCGGGGGCTCGAGGAGCCGCTGAAGCAGATCGCCGTGAACGCGGGGCTCGAGGGCGGCGTCGTGGTGGAGCGCGTTCGCGCGCTCGACCCGGGCTGGGGCCTGAACGCCGACAGCGGCGAGTACGTCGACATGCTGAAGGCGGGGGTCATCGACCCGGCGAAGGTCACCCGGTCGGCGCTCCAGAACGCGGCCTCCATCGCGGCTCTCTTCCTCACGACCGAGGCGGTCGTGGCGGAGAAGCCCGAGAAGGAGAAAATGCCGATGCCGGGCGGCGGCATGGGCGGCCACGACGAGTTCTGATCGGATCCGAGCGAGGGGCGGGGCGACCCGCCCCTCCGCTATTGTTGGCGCGCGCTCGGGGGCGGGGCCGCGCCCGAGCGCGGCGCTCGCCGGCGCGCGGACGATGGGAGGGTGCGATGCGAGCGGCCATCCTGGAGCAGTACGGCACG
This sequence comes from Acidobacteriota bacterium, assembly GCA_016208485.1. Classification (GTDB taxonomy): domain Bacteria; phylum Actinomycetota; class AC-67; order AC-67; family AC-67; genus JACQXY01. Next base: position 54,215 of record JACQXY010000009.1, read on the forward strand.
CCACTCGTGATCGACGAGGTCGATCTGGCTCCGCCGGGCCCCGGAGAGGTGCGCGTGCGGATCCGCGCGACCGGGGTCTGCCACTCCGACTTGTCGGTCCAGGCCGGGCGGATGCCGTGGCCGGTTCCGGCGGTGCTCGGCCACGAGGGGGCCGGGGAGGTCGTGGAGATCGGCCCGGGCGTCCGCTCGATCTCGGTGGGGGACCACGTCGTGATCTCCTGGGTGCCGCTCTGTGGGGAGTGCTTTTTCTGCCGTCGCGGCCAGCCTCAGCTCTGCGTGCGCCAGCGGGATTTCGGCACGATGGGAGACGGGACCTCCCGGCTCTCGCGCGCGGGAGCGCCGCTCTCGCACGGCCTGAACGCCGCGACCTTCGCCGAGGAGGTCGTGCTGCGGGAGATCTCGGTCGTCCGCGTCCCCGAGGACGTGCCGTTCGAGATCGCGGCGCTGGTCGGCTGCGGGGTGCTCACCGGCGTGGGCGCGGCGGTCAACACGGCGAAGATCGAGCCGGGGGAGCGGGTGGCCGTGATCGGGTGCGGCGGGGTCGGGCTGAACGTCGTCCAGGGGTGCCGGGTGGCCGGGGCCTCGACGATCGTCGCGATCGACCCGGTGGAGTCGAAGCGCGAGGCTGCGCTGCGTTTCGGCGCCACTCACGCCGCGGCGCCCGACGAGGCACCCGGGCTCCTCGCCTCTCTCACCGGGGGCGTGGGGCCCGACGCCGTGTTCGAGGTCGCCGGCCGCCCGGAGCTGCAGCGGCAGGCGTGGGACCTCGCGCGCGCCGGCGGCCGGGCCGTGATGGTTGGCGTGCCCGGGGTCACGGAGGAGACGACGCTGCCGTCCCTGCTGCTCACGATCCTCGAGAAGAAGATCCTCGGGTGCTCCTACGGCTCGTCGGACCCCCGCCGGGACGTCGGGCGGATCCTCGACCTCTGGCGCGCGGGGCGGCTCGACCTGGAAGGGTTGATCTCCCATCGCCTTCCTCTCGATGGCGTGAACGACGCGTTCGGCGCGATGGAGGCGGGGACCGCGATCCGAAGCGTGCTCCTGCCGTAGCGCGCCCGGGGACCGCGATCCGAAGCGTGCTCCTGCCGTAGCGCGCCCGCCCGTCCGGACCTGGGTGCGTTCGGTCAACCGTGAGGCCTTCCCGAGCGTCCTAGAGTGTGGTGAGAAGGAGGGGTCGCGGACGCCGAGGACTTGATGCGGGATCTCGTTCAGAGCGAGTATCCGCGGCTGGTCGCCGCCGTCGGTCTGATCTCGGGCAGTCGCGCCGCTGCGGAGGACGCCGTCCTCGAAGCGTTCGCCCGGGTCTGGCAGAGGATCGATGCCGGCGCGTCGATCGCATCGCCCCGCGCGTGGGTCACGGTCGTCGCGAACAACCTCGCTCGGAGCGGCCTTCGGAGGATGCGCGCGGAATGGCGCGCGAGGGGGCGACTCACGGGCGTCCCGGACGATGGAGCGGCGCGCGCGAGCGATCTCGTGGATCTAAGGCGGGCGCTCCGCGCCCTCCCACGGCGACAGCTGGAGGCGACCGTGCTTCGCTACTTCCTTGACCTGGATGTGGTCGAGGTGGCAGCCGCGCTCGGGGTGACCGAAGGGACCGTGAAGACCTCGCTTCATCGAGCGCGCCGCTCTTTGGCTGCGGCGCTCCGGGTGGCCGAGGGACCTGAGGAGCGCGATGGCGGATCTCGATGAGCGTCTGAGGGACTCCTTGCGCCGCCTCGCCGAGCCCGGCGATCCATCGGGGGCGTTCGGGCGGATCCGGGCCAGGTGGAAGCGTCGCAGGCTCGTCAAGAGGATCGAGATGGGAGTGCTCGCCGGAGTTCTTGTCGCGGCGGGGATGCTCGGGATTGCCCGGCTGAACGAGCGGACCCCCCGCATCGTGCTCGGGGCGCCGACACCGGTGCCCAGCGGCTCTCCAGGAAGAGCCCCCTCCGACCAACCGATCACGATCGAGGTGAGCGTGTCGCCGAGGGAACCCCGCGCGGGTGAGCTTGTCTCGTTCCACGTCCACGCGCAGGATCCTGACGATGGCCCTGTGACGGCGTCGATCGACTACGGGGACGGGAGATCGGCAGGCCTTGGCGGGCCGATCTCCTGCCCGGCGCCCATTCCCCGCTCTGCCGACGCTCCACCTCCGAGTCCAGGTCCGCCCGGCGAGACCACGGTCGTTTTCCGCCGCGGCTATCGCGCACCGGGTGTCTACGAGGTCGTGATCGGGGCGAGTTCCGTGTCGCCATGTGGCGGTGAGGATGATCCGTTCGCGAGCCGAGCCGAGGAAACCGTGCGGCTCACGATCGGGCCGCCCGCCGGGCGCGTGCCCACGAACGGCCCCATCCTCCCGACGGTCGAACTCGCGGTGAGCCCCGAGCCGACCGACCCTCCGGAACCACTCACCGCCGGTGCCCACTACTGGTTCAAGGACCCAGATGGATTCGCGCGACGAATCGAGATCGACTGGGGGGACGGTGAGCGTTTCGTCGAGGAGAAGCCGTTGGGTGGATGCGAGGAATCAGCCACTCAGTGGCCGGAGAGCAGCTTCAACGCAGGCTTCACGGACGTCAAGGAAACGTTCATCAGGCAACACCGGTATTCCCGGGCCGGCACATTCGAAGTGAGCATCCGACTCACGACCACAGGGTGCGACGGTGGGGACCCGCAGACCGCGGAGGCGGTGGCGGAGGTCGAGGTCGGCACGTAGCAGCTCGCGCGGGCGCGGGTCGAGCAGGCGCTCACGCGACGGCGATGGCGAGCCTTGGGAACGCGACTGCCTTCGAGCGGCAGTCTCTCGCGCTCAAGCGCCTCGGCGGGACGCCTCTGCCGCGCGCGGTGCTCCCCGGGGGAAGAGCCCTCTCGGTCCGTGGGGTCGAGACCGTCGATGCCGCCGATTCGGCTAGTCGGCGAAGTGCCATATTGCCGATCCACCGGATCCCGCGTATCCTGAAGAGCAGGCAGACAGGGACGCGGAGCGGCCACCTACTGAGCCCGCTCCACCCGGAGGAGGTCGCATCGTGCGCACCGTGGCGATGAACGAAGCCGGCCGGCTTACGCTTCCCGAGTTCGAGATCGAGGTCGACCGGGAGCGCGATGCGCTCATCCTTCGTCCCGCGCTCGTTCTCCGTCGGGAGGACGCCTGGGCGTACACACCCGAGCACCGCGGCCTGCTCGCCCGGGCACACGCCGACTCGCGAGCGGGGCGCGTGAAGCGCCGCACGGAAGGGCAACTCGCGAAGCTCGCCAAGGGCTGACCTCTTGGCGAGCGCGTACGCGAGCCTCGACTTCACTCACACGTTCCTGGAAACCCTGGCGTCGAGGGACTTCACGCTCGCGGATCGCAGGGCGTTCCTGAGGGCGCTGAGACTGCTCGACGAGAACGAGCGGCACCCGTCTCTCCGCGTGCACAAGCTGGAGGGTGATCGTGAGGGGTCCTGGTCGGCGTCTGCTGCGGGGCCGCTGCGCATGACCTTTGAGCGACTGCCGGATGGTCGCAAGCGAATGCTGACCTGCAGCAAGCACTACGACCGCTGACCGCCGCGCGCTCGGGGCCCGTCCCCCGGCGGCCGTGGCTCCCTCCGGGGTACGCTGGGCGGGACATGAGCGCGCTCGCGAAGCTCGCGCGGCTCCGGGCGATCGTCGCGGATGCCGGAGGCGGCGTCGTCGCCTACTCGGGCGGTGCCGACAGCGCCTTCCTTGCCGACGTGGCATACGAGGTCTTGAGGGACCGGATGCTCGCGGTGACGGCCGTGTCCGCCTCGCTCTCGCGGGGAGAGCGCGAGGCGGCGGGCCGGATCGCCGAGGCGCGCGGCTGGGCCCACATGGAGGTCGAGACCCACGAGATCGAGCGCGACGGCTACCGCCTGAACCCCCCGGACCGCTGCTACCACTGCAAGAGCGAGCTGCTCGAGGTGCTGAACCCCTTGGCGCGCGAGCGCGGGTGGCCGGTGATGGTCGGCGTCAACTCCGACGACGCGGCCGACTTCCGCCCCGGGCAGGCCGCCGCGTCCGAGCGCGGGGCCCTCGCCCCCCTGCGTGAGGCGGGGCTCGGCAAGCAGGAGATCCGCGAACTTTCGCGGGAGCGCGGGCTTGCGACCTGGGACAAGCCGGCCGCTCCGTGCCTGGCATCGCGGATCGCATACGGGGTCGAGGTGACGACGGATCGGCTCGAGAGGATCGGGCGCGCGGAGGCATTTCTGCGCAGCCTCGGGCTCCGCGAGTTCCGCGTGCGGGACCACGGCGACCTCGCGCGGATCGAGGTCCCCGCCGGCTCGGTCGGGCGGATCGCCGAGACCGGGGTCCGCGAGCGCGTGGCCGAGATGCTGAAAGGGCTCGGCTTCCGGTACGTTACCCTTGATCTGGAAGGGTTCCGGAGCGGCTCGATGAACGAGGTTCTCGTGGGGATCGAGCGGCTGCGCCATGAAGACGACGATCGGGAGGCCTGATGGCGAAGCAGCGTCTGCACCTAACGTTCCCCGAGCGGCTCGTGCAGGAGCCGGTGATCTACAACCTCGGCAAGCAGTTCGAGATCGTGACCAACATCCGGCGCGCGAACGTCGAGGAGAAGTTCGGCTGGGTGATCCTCGAGGTCGAGGCGAGCGAGCCGGCCCTGTCGGCCGGCGTCCGCTACCTGGAGGAGCGCGGCGTGCAGGTCGACCGGATCGACGGCGACGTCGTCGAAGGCTGACCGGCCGGCGCGAGCCGGGGGAGGGCGGTGTGTCCAGGATCGCGATCGTCGGGTCGTTTTCGACCGGCAAGACGACTCTCGCCGAGGCGGTGGCTGATCCGCTCGGCCTGCCTCTGCTGCCCGAGGTCGCCCGGGAGATCGCGGCGCTCGGCTTCAAGCTCGACAAGGATGCCACCGCCGAGACCGAGACCTTCATCTTCCTGCGCCAGCTCTACAACGAGATGATCCACCCACGCTTCGTCGGGGACCGTTCGCTCGTCGACGTGATGGCCTACGCCGGATGGGTGCTCGACAACCGTGAGTGGCGCAAGGAGATGGCGATGTGGGAGACCTGCGTCAAGATCGCGGAGTATTCTCTCCGAAGCCAGTACACGCACGTTTTCTACCTGCCCATCGAGTTCCCCATCGTCCCCGACGGGCTGCGGCCGCTGGATCAGGACTTCCAGCGCGAGATCGACGAGCGCATGCTCCGGGTCATGGACGTCCACGACGTCCGGTTCTCGACCCTGCGGGGCGCGGTCGAGGAGCGGGCTGAGGCGCTCACTCGCGCAGTCGCCGACTCCTGACCCCGCGCCGCCGGGGTCCGCCGCCCTGTCCATGAGTTAACGAGCCGTTTACAAGCAGGAAACAGCCGGGCAACACGCGCCCTCTACCATGCGGATCCGAGCAGGGGCCGCAGTTCCCCACAGCCGACTCGGAGGGTGGCGATGCCCGGGATCAACACCGGCGATACCGCGTGGGTCCTCACGGCGTCCGCGCTCGTGCTGTTCATGACGCCCGGGCTGGCTCTCTTCTACGGCGGCCTGGTGCGCCAGAAGAACGTGCTTTCCACGATCATGCACTCCTTCTTCGCCATGGGGCTCGTGAGCCTGGTCTGGCTGGCGGCCGGATACGCGCTCGGATTCGGGCCCGACCGCTTGGGCGGGTTCATCGGCTGGGGCCGCTACTTCGGTCTGGACAAGGTCGCCTTCGACGCCCCGGGGCCGGTGGTCGGCGGCGCTCCCCTGTCCGGGGCGACCCCGCACGCCGCATACATGATCTTCCAGCTCATGTTCGCCGTCATCACGCCGGCTCTCATCTCGGGAGCGTTCGCCGAGCGCATGAAGTTCTCCGGATACGCGGCGTTCCTCGCTCTCTGGTCGCTCCTCGTCTACAGCCCGGTGGCGCACTGGGTCTGGGGCGGGGGATGGCTCTTCCGGCGCGGGGTGCTCGACTTCGCCGGCGGGACGGTCGTGCACATCAACGCCGGGACCGCCGCGCTGGCATGCGCCGTGTACCTCGGCAGGCGCCGGGGCTGGCCGCGCGAGATCGCGCCGCCGCACAACGTCCCGATGTGCGTGCTCGGCGCCGGCATCCTTTGGTTCGGCTGGTTCGGCTTCAACGGGGGAAGCGCGCTCGGCGCGGGAGCGGTCGCCACCTCCGCGTTCGTGGCGACTCATTTCGGCGCGGCCGCCGCGCTGCTCGGCTGGGCCATTCCGGAGCGCATCAAGCACGGACGGGTGACCACGGTCGGAGCGGTGACGGGCGCGGTTGCCGGCCTCGTCGCGATCACGCCGGCCTCCGGCTACGTCCGGCCGTGGGCGGCGGTCGCGATCGGTTTCGCGGCCGGCATGATCTGCTTCTTCGCGGTCAACCTCAAGTTCCGGTTCGGGTTCGACGACTCGCTCGACGTCGTCGGTGTGCACCTCGTGGGCGGGATCGTCGGCGCCGTGCTCACCGGATTCTTCGCCGACAGGGGGATCAACGCCGCCGGCGACAACGGCGCGATCTTCGGCAACTGGGCCCAGGTGCTCGATCAGATGAAGGGGGTCGGCGCGACGATCGCCTACTCGCTCGCGGTGTCCTTCCTGCTGCTGTGGATCGTGGACGCCACTATCGGGATCCGCGCGAGCGAGGAGGACGAGGTCACCGGGCTCGATCTCAGCCAGCACAGCGAGGCGGCGTACTCCGCCGGCGACGCGGGCACCGCGGTGGGGCACGGAGCGCCGGTGCCGGGGGGACTTGCGGCCGGGCCCGGCGCGCCCTACGCGCCCGCGCCCCGCTAGCCTGAGAGAGCGGGAGGGGAGGATCGCGCCATGAAGATGGTCACCGCCGTGATCAAGCCGTTCAAGCTCGAAGAGGTGAAGGAGGCGCTTCGCGCGGCCGGGATCCAGGGGATGACGGTCACCGAAGTGCGGGGCTTCGGCCGCCAGCGCGGCCACACGGAGGTCTACCGCGGCGCCGAGTACCAGGTGGACTTCGTGCCCAAGGTCAGGCTCGAGGTGCTGTGCGAGGAAGGCCAGGTGCAGGGGATCGTGGAGACGATCATGAAGACCGCTCGCACAGGCAAGATCGGCGACGGCAAGATCTTCGTCACGGCGGCGGAGCAGGTATGGCGGATCCGGACCGGCGAAGCGGGAAAGGATGCCATCTAGCCGGGACGTCCCGAGGGTGGAGGCGCCCCGAACCCCTCGGCCGTTCGGGGAGGACCCCATCCACTCCCTACAGGACGCGCGCTCGGGCCTGAAGGACGCGCATTTCGCGGGGCTCTCAGGGCTCGAGCTGGTCCGAGCGCTGTCGGCCGCGATGGACGCCGCGGTGGCCGGCATCTGGGCGGAGATCGGAGGCCGGGAGCGGGGGATCGCGCTCGTGGCGCTCGGCGGGTACGGCCGGGGGGAGCTGTCGCCGCACTCGGATGTGGATCTGATGGTGCTCCACGGCGGCCTCCGCCGCGTCGGCGAGATCGCCGGTCCACTCTTCTACCGGCTGTGGGACGCCGGATTCCAGGTCGGGCACGCGACGCGTACCGTGAAGGAGTGCCTCAGGCTCGCCGCGACGAGCCTGGAGGCCGAGACGTCCTTCCTCGACGCGCGCCTCGTGGCGGGAGACGCGGGTCTGTGCGCCGAGCTCGCCTCGGTCGCGACTCGCGCGACCCGCCGGCGCGGCGCGCGATTCCTCGAGGACCTCCGCCGCGCGACCGCGATCCGCCATGGGAAAGACGGGCAGGTCTCCAACCCGATCGAGCCGAACCTCAAGGAGGGAGCGGGGGGGCTCCGCGATCTCCAGACGATCGGCTGGATCTCGGCCGCGTTCCCCGACGCGGGGGAGGCGCTGCCGTCCGATCCCGACGGCATCCGGCGCTGCTCCGATCTGCTCCACCGGGTCCGCGCGCGCCTGCACTACTTGTCGGGGCGGCGCTCCGACGTCCTGTCGCTCGGCTACCAGGATGAGATCGCGCTTGGGTTGGGATACGCCGGGACCGAGGAGATCCCGGCCGATCCCTTCATGCGGGACCTCTACGGGGCGGCGCGCACCATCGAGCACGCCTGCTCGATCGTGATCGCGGAAATGGCCGCCGGGTCCGCCCCGGGGGCCGTCGAGTCGGATCCGATCGATCTCGCCGCGCGCCCCGAGCTGCCCGCTGCGCTCTTCGCCGAGGCGGCGCGACGCGGAAGATGGGTTGGGGCGCGCACAGAGCGCCGGTTGCGCGAGCGGCTCGCAGCGACGCCGGGAGATCTCCCGTGGACCGACGAGGTCCGGCGGGCGTTCTTCGACCTCCTCGCCTTGGGAGACTCCGGGGCGCTCGAAGCCTTCGATCACTCGGGGGCGCTCGTTCGCTACCTGCCCGAGTGGGAGCCTCTCCGCTGCCGACCGCAGCACAACGCCTATCACCGCCACACCGTGGACGTGCACTCGTTCGAGACGGTCGCGCGGCTGGCCGCCCTGGAGCGCGACGGGGACGGCCTCGCCGGCGACGTCTGGCGCGATGTGCGGGACAAGCCGCTCTTGCTGCTCGCCGGGCTCTTGCACGACGCCGGGAAGGGGCGCCCGGGGGACCACTCGGAGGCCGGCGAGAGGGTTGCGGTCGCGGTCGCGGATCGGATGGCGCTCGATTCCGCGAGGAGGGCGACCCTCGCGTGGCTTGTGCGCAGTCACCTCCTGCTCGCCGATACCGCGAGCCGCCGCGACCTGAACGACGAGAACCTCGTGGTCGAGACGGCGGCCGCGGTCGGCGATCCCGAGCGGCTGAGGATGCTCTACGCCCTCACGATCGCCGACGGGCTCGCGACCGGTCCGGCGGCCTGGACTCCCTGGAAGGCGTCGCTCGTCCAGGAGCTGTTCGCGAAGATGCTTCACGTGCTCGACCGCGGCGACCTCACCTCGCGCGACGCGATGGAGGTGTTCCGCCTGCGAAGGGCCGAGCTGCGCGCCGCTCTCGCGAACCACCCGGACGCGGCGGTCCGCGCGCACCTCGCGGGGATGCCGCGCGCGTACTTCCTGTCGTTTCCGACCACCGAGCTGATCCGCCATTCGGTCGCTAGCGGCGACGTGCGTCCTCACGTCTCGGCGACCGGAGAGCCGGGAGTGGCAGGGCTGACGCTCGTCGCGCCCGACCGCCCGGGGCTCTTCAGCACGGTCTCCGGCGCCCTCGCGCTGAACGGGCTGAGCATCGTGTCGGCGCAGATTTACACGCGCTCCGACGGAGCCGCCCTCGAGGTGTTCCGGGTGGTGAGCGTCTTCGAGCCCGAGATCCCCGGGCAGCGCTGGGAACGCCTGTTCGCCGACCTGCGCGCGGCGCTCCGAGGGACGCTCGCGATCGAGGAGAGTCTCGCCGAGAAGCGGCGCGCCTACGGCGGGCGCGCGCCGAGCGTCCGGCGAGCGCCGCCGCGCGTCGTCGTCGACAACCGCGCGAGCGACTTCTACACCGTGGTCGAGGTGCACGCGACCGACCGGATCGGGCTCTTGCACGCGATCACCCGCGCGCTCGCGGACCTCGGTCTCGACA